>NZ_JALKBB010000002.1:0-344293 GCF_023016025.1 Arenibacter sp. S6351L
CAAAGACCGTTTCGGGGAAGAATTCTTCCCCGAAACGACCAATATTAAAGAAAAATTGTTGAATTTAGAGATGTCCTAAAAAGGGTAAGGCTACAGTTACCCAACGTTTTTATTTCATTCGGATAATTATTTATCAGATTCTCAAATTCCGCTTGAGTTAGTTTAAAATTATATAATTCTCCTCGATTTGATTTAATAGTTAGTAATTTCTGTTCGTTAGATTTCTTTTCATAGAATTCCGTTATTCTACTAAATCGGATTGTGACTTTTCTTTTGTCCGCAACGAAACTTATATCTTTATCATTTATATTCAGTTCCGTTTGTACATACTTTTCCAATGTCATTATTTTATATCCAATAAAACTGATTAAAATTGAAACCAAAAATGTCAGATAAAAATTCTTTGACAATACCTCAAAGAAGTACAACACTTTAATTTCAAGTGGCAAAAGAGTTCCAGAATATATCACAAGTCCAGTTAAGATTAATGTCAGTAATCCAATTCCGAATAAAACCAGACCGAGTGAATTAATCCATTTAATTCTATTTCCTATTTCTAGTGATATTTTTTTCAAATGTTGGGTAACAATGGAATATAGCAACTAGTGTTTATATTCTTCTTATAGGTCCAATTTAGTAAATCTTTTTAGATAGCCTGGTTATTAATTTAATGGCTTATGTCTCAACTGATCCCTACCCTATTTTCTGGGGCCTACTATAGTTCGTTTGCTTAAATTTATGGAACTAAAGAAAAACAATTCTTTGGGAAGTTGGTTGCGGGAAACCGTAGTTTGGGATTTTTCTAGTTTCTATTTTTTATAATCGCACAATTGGTCCGAAATGCATGGCACATTAAACTAAGGTATCAACCAAGACAATGAAGAAAGAATATCGAGCTGTAGGCCAACAAGGCAATGCAGCTATCGGCCATTGCCTACAACATCAAAAAATACCTGAAATTCTCGGGAAAACGTACAAAAAGTGGAGCGGAAAGCATAGTTCTGCACAATTGTATGGAAAATGTACTCCATAAGTCTATTTGCTTCCTTTTTGGCACTATAAAAATGAGTGGCAACACTTTCGTTTAAAAAACAAAACGGCCCTAAAAGGCCGCTTATAACATCGATATTTTATAAATTATAGGGTTGTGCAACAGTTACCATTGTTAGCATTTGTTATTTTTCTTTTCTCATATCAATAACAAGGATTGATTTTATTCCTTCAATTCTATTTCTAAACTCACTTTCATACCAATCAGGTATTTCTTTGCTTTCTAAAAGTGTTGATATATGATTTGGTGTCTTTAGAAATCCTAAATTCTCACTTCGAATATTTGAATTTACATCCTGCTCATTGTATGTCGGGAAGTATGATTCAAGATAATTCTTAAATCCTTCAACTCCGTTCTGTCCTTTAAAAGTCAAAGGACAACAGAATAAACATTCTATCGGATTTGATATGGACAGCACATCTGAATCACTTACTTTCTTTCGCCCTTTTTGAATGAAATCTGTTCTCACCTTATTTGCTTCACTCCAATAAACACCATATCCCTTTCCGTTTCTGTTACATAAGGTCTGGGAATCTGAATTCGTATAAAAAGCATAAAAAGCTGCCATACCTTTGGTTCGAGCATTTTTGATTAACTTGTCAACTTGCAGTGTCCCTTGGGTTGTATGGGCTAACCCTGAATAATTGTCCTTATTAAGCCTTATTTTCTTCGCCTGAACTCTTGTAGCGAAAGACTGAGAGTTTGAAAAAACAAACCACCATTCCCAATCAGCTCCAGTTACTCGCCCTTCAACGTATCTTGTGAACTGCCTGTACTTGATATGAGGTAGCTTTTCAGAAATGTTAAATAGAAACCAATCTGTTATTGATTCTTCGCCAACTTCCGGTTGCTTACTTATCCAATTTTTAACGTAAGCTGTGCATTCACTAAATACTTCGCAAGGTTTTGTCATTGGTCTATATCCCTTTCATTATTTCGTGAATACCTAAGTAAATATTTCCAGTTTGAGCAGCATATCTCCTTTTTCTGACTAACAGTTGAATTAAGTCAATTCTACCTTCTAATACAGCCATTAAATCACTACCATCCATAAGTATCATCAATCGCCTTCCTGTTGAATGAGCTTGAATCGCATCAGGTGAAAATCCATTAATTGAAATGAACAATCCAAGCGTGTTTTCCAATCTTCTGCTTAATTTCCCACTAAAAGCATCCAATGAACTTATATCTACGGGGTCTTTATACCATTTTGCTTCCAGTAAAAAATCATTATTCTCGAACGTAAACATTCCGTCTATTTGTTCTCCTGTAATTCTAAAGGATGCTTTTGAGTCAAGGTCAAAAAGGTTAAACAAATCTTTTAATAATTTTTCAAGTTGGAATCCACGTTTTTGCGCATCATTTGAGCTCACAAGAGCATAAAAGTCAGTCTTAATTTCTTCTAATTTTTCACGAACCGCGGATTGTTCAAGCTGTTTCTTGAAAACTTTATTTCTTCTTTCTTCGACCTCTTCTTGCTCTTTTTGTTGTTCTAAATGCCCTTTCGATAACTTTCTTAAAGCAGAAACAGATTCTTTCGCTGCTTTTTCTTTCTCGGCTCCATCATCAAGCTGTTTGAGATGAGAAAAGTCATTCATATTACACAGTTCATAAACAAGCTTCAATAGGTCATTTTGGGTCTTTTCTTCGTTTTTAACGAGCAGGTCAACAAGTCTTGAGCAAATATTTCTTTTATAATCATTCCAGTCTAAATATGATAAGATTTGTTTATTGGTGATGGTGTGATCTAGAAAACTTCGAAGGTCAGATTTATACCAGTAAACTGTTGAAAGTGCTTTTTTCAAGGCGTTAATTGCTGCTGCTGAAATTATCTTCATTCGTTATTTTTAATAAATGCTAACGTATGGGTATAGTACTAAGTTACTATATATCTCTTATAGGTCCTATGTAATAAATAAATTTTGTTGCTTTATTGTAGCTGGATTTGTAATATAATTATTTTACAAAGTCTAGAGGGAATGACTATGTTGGTCTCGGTTTTGTGCTACCCTTGCTATGGGGATTACTATTTCATTTCTTACCAATTTAGTGATTTTTGCTTTGTGCCGGGGGAATTTTTTTGTTTTCCTAATTATTATGGCCTTAGATCTAGATTTTAAGTTTAGAAATGTATATTCTTTATAAAGATGCCATTAATTTAAATTAACACTGTTATAGATGTAGTTTACAGAGCAGGTGAAATCTAATCCGATTTTGTGCTATATTGTAATGATTAATATTCTAAGTCAAAATTAAATGATACTAGGAAGCTTTTTTTTAAGAATGACAAATAACGGCAATCTTCTTGGCGAATTTTGTAATAATACTTTGTCTACTAGTTCCACCGAAAGTGCCGATAGAATCTCAAATCTCTCTGAAAGGACTTTTGTAGGAACCTATAATTCCACCTGGTTTAACAATGGAGCAGAAGCATATATATTGGATATACAATCATTGCCAGAACCGGCAACAGTTTTTATTTTAGAATGGACCAATAGAATTACCAATAATATTTTTAGAGGAGAAGGATTTTTAATAGGAGAAATGTTAATTGGATCATATTGGGATATAGAGTTGCAAAATGAATTAGGGGGACCATTAAGATAATTCTAAGCCTACTCCACATGTAATCATGCAAAGAGGATCGGGAAAGGTCGGGTGTTATGACGGAAGAGCCCATATTAGGACACCTCCAAACACGGGTGCATCAATCAACAATAAAAGGTTCTATGGTAGCTACGTCCAGCCCGCTATAGACGGCAAATTCCTCCACCGTTACAAACTGGTGCGGTTCCTTGCCCAAGGTGGCTCGGATCTGAGCCAGAATTTTTCTACTATAGCTACCACTGCGCCCGGTAATGCGCTGTATGTCTTTGGGATAGATACAGGTTCTCTTCATAATTTTCGTTTAGCAACCTTGCGGCCTTGCCCATACTGCATGGCAAAACCGCTTGTGGCATTTCGAAAATCAGATCACCCTTCCACAAATATAAGTAAATATTTTCTTACTTTTTTTCCATAAAATGATATAAACGCTACAAACGCCATAAACAGCACAAATGCCATAAAATGGCCTATGCGCCGTGGACGCTCCTGTCCTTTTTTATTACTCGGCCCTCCCGTTTTTCTTTACGCCCTAATCTTTAAATTTTTATTATTATGGCAAAACAAAGAGGAATTTTAAGGCTTAAGGGAACCCTGGACGGGATTACCTTTTACAAGTCAAAAGACGGCTACATGGTCCGTACAAAAGGGAGCATTGATCGCTCCAGGATCGCAAGCGACCCGGCCTTTCAACGTACCCGGGAAAACAATGCCGAATTTGGGAATGCTGGCAAGGCCGGTAAGCTTATCCGTACCGCTTTTAGAACTGCGCTTCTTAGCGCAGCGGATAAAAGATTGGCCAGTAGGCTTACCAAAGAAATGCTCCGTGTAGTACGGACAGATACGGTAAACCCACGGGGCCAACGGATGGCTTCTGCAGGCGACCTGCTCCTAATTAAGCAGTTCGATTTTAACATCAATGCAAAATTGGGTACTACCTTCTTCGCCCCCTATGTCCCCGTAGTGGACAGGGCAACGGGAAGCCTTAGCGTTAGCATTGCCCCGTTTACACCGTTGGACATGGTGGTGGCCCCTTCTGGGACCACGCATTTCCAACTATTGTCCGGTGGGGCAGAGATCGATTTCGACAACGGGTTGCATGTAAGTGCCATGAGCAATTCGGAAATTCTGCCCTATTCCAGTGCGGATACGGAATTGTTGGAATTGGACAGTTCCGTAACGGCCGCCTCGGCGCTGCCCCTATTGTTGGTGTTCGGAATAGCGTTTTTCCAAGAGGTGAACGGGCAAATGTACGCCCTTAAAAATGGCGTACACAATGCCCTTAATCTGGTGGAGATAATCCCTGCTCCTTAATGGACCTGGAACTTCAAAGAAAATACTTCCCCGAAGGAACAAACGGTAGTGTGCTCTACCATCAAAGGTGGCTCTGCCACACTATCGAACTGCCATGGGTGGCAAACAAGGCCCATGTCTCCTGTATTCCGGAGGGGAGGTATTTGATAAAAGAACGTAGGAGCCAACGCTTTGGAAGGCATCTTGTCCTATGTAAAGTGCCCCAGCGCAACCTGATCCTTATTCATGCGGCCAACAACGCCAGAAAGGAATTAAGGGGTTGTATCGCTCCAGTGGTCCAATTAACGGGCCCCGGAACAGGGCTTCGATCCCGACCGGCCTTAAAACGCCTGGAACATGTAGTCTTCAGCGCTCTGGATAAAGGAGAAGCTGTTTATCTCACAATTAAATCATTTGTATCATCTTAAATATTTCATTATGAACATTCTAAAAAGGGCACAACAGCCCACCTCCAAATTTTTTAAAACCTTACGGAATATAGGGCTGGCGCTTGCTGCTGTAAGCGGCGCGATCCTAACGGCACCAATAAGCCTCCCGGCCGCTGTAATTTCGGCCGCCGGCTATCTTGCCGTGGCAGGGAGCGTCCTTTCTGCGGTAAGCCAGATCACCACCGAAAAAGAAGTGGAGACCACCCCATAAAAACGGTAGCTATGGAAACAAATTTTAGCTACAAATGCGGGATTATTGGCGGCATGCTCCTAAGCATTCTTCCCAATATTACGATGGCCGACCTCTATAAAACGGGGGTATTGGCGGCCGTTGGGGCAACCATAAGTTACTTGGTTTCCTATCTTCTTAACAAGGTTTTTAAAAAATAGGCATTATTGTAACAGTGCCTGTGTAAGCCCCCTCTCCGGGGGCTTTTTTGTATCCATATAGGTACAATCTTCTCTATCCCCCCACTACCATTTACCTCTTTATTAAGAATCTCGATATTAATGACTTGAACAGGGCAACGGCAGTCACTTCGTCAGAGTCCCTTTTCGGGACGACGAGAAGTCGCACTTGCCGGGAGCTAGATGTGCGATTTAGCTCATGTCATACTTATTTCACGGGTATTCGTGAACCTTCGGTTTAGCTTCGCCGAATCTTCGATTTCTCATATGCATTTAAAATGACGACCTGGGAACCTTTAACTTATAACTGAAACCTTTAACTTTCTCTCTACCCGTATCGTATTTGTTAGGTACTTCATAATCAAATTTTCAAAATAATGTCATTCTATCCGTTAGAGAATAAAATTTTTTTGGTCTCGACCCCACAGATACCATATAAACAACTGATTTTAATTAGTATATACATCGAACTCACTCTCATTTAGTGCCCAGGCAGAATGTGTTATGCTCAATAAGGGGCCATTTAAAGTGGAAGTCTCCAAAACCAAAATGGAAAGTACCGTTTTCCTTTGGCTTTCATATTAACGGCAAACACCTATAGAACGGACGAAGAGGGGAGTCAACATAAAAGCTGCCAGTAGCACATGCCATAGGCTACCGACAGCTTTTGGGGTGATATGATCTTAAACGGCAAAATGCCAAAAATTCACGAGAATTTCTCCCCACTACCCCCCAAGATGGGGTCATTTTTTAACACTTTAATCGTTAAAACGCTCCATATAGGCATAAAGGCCCATACTCAGCTCGTCCAAAAATTTGGTCTTGCTCTTCTGTCGTTCCTTAATTTCGGAAAAAGTTTGGTAAACATTGCCCAGGTCATACTGGAAGACGTCTTGCAACGTTTCCGCAATTTCTTTAATATCGGTCTGCCCCAAGTTGATGGCCTTACTGGCGTAGAGGGCATAAATTAACTCTGTTAGCGCTGCTTTGGAGGCCGTCCAACGTAAAGTATGTCTAGGCCTATCATTGCCCAAAAGGTGATCAGTGGCATCAATGGTTCCATATCTGTTCTGCAAATAGGTCCTAAAACATTGCTTTGCCCGGATACGGGCATAAAGACGGTCATGGGAGGTATTAAAATTGGGGTCTACAAAGCTTGTAATGGGTTCCGATACCAAAAGCAGATGGTGCTCCCTGGTAAAATAAAGGTGGTCCAAATGCTCCCGCTCCTGGTCTATATACTGCACAAAATCAAAGTGTTCCCTAAAAAACTTATGGATCCTTTTTAATTCCTTATCGATCGCCTTTTTTTTCTCTTCTGCAGTAGTGTACGTAAACCGCATTTCAAAATCCCTAATTTTGGCAAAGTAGATAAGGCAACTCATTGGATAGGCCTTAATATGCTTAAAAAATCGTATTTCCTCCCTAGGCGTAGCAAATATATAAGAGGATACCTGTTCTTTAAAATTGTTCAATAGCGTGTTGCAATGACCTATTGCGATCTTGCTGCGGAGCAAACGGTCCGTTTGGGTAGTATCTATTTCCTTGAGTCTTAGTTTAAAATCAGTAAGTTGTCTTTCAAAATTTTCCATGGCCTATCGCTCTGGGTCAATAGATAGTTTGGGAATTAAATGTTCTTTGGTTTAGGGGAAATTTAAATATAAGATATTTCCTACAAAAAGTACATCACTTGCCGCCAGAACCGATGAAATGCATGCTCTTGGCCAAACAAAAGGTATTGAACTGTGGTCTCAATAGGGCCTACCTCCACAATTATGGATCAATTCCCATACTTGTGTTAAGTTAACCGTAAAGTGACTTCTCGACTAGTAAGTCCAAATAACCTGTATAGCTACTTTAGGACGGGTCACCTCCCCTCCTTGGAGGGGATTGAGGGGTGGGTAATCCATAGTTACTTCATAGATGGTCCATAGATACTCCATAGATAGTACGTATATGAAAATTGGTTAGGTCCACCCCTTTTTAGTGCGCTATAATAGCTCCGTTTCAAGGCACCTTTTACCTTTCATGGACGGCAAAATACGATCCAGGATCCATTGCGGAAAACGAAGCCGAAACTCGGTGTCTTTATAAAACTTTTTTTCCATAAGAATTTTGCATAAACACAACAATTGTTCCTGGTCCCTAGATGTGGTGTAAATGCTACTGTGCCATTTATGTCGCCAAGGCACAAAAATGTTGCATAGCCGTAGCTACGCAACTGTTTTTTTTCAAAGGTCAGGTGAAAAAGAACAAGACTCTGGATTGCTCAAGTAGGGTTGCCAGTAAACTAGTGTCCAGCTAAGTTAATGAGAGGCACGAGCGAGACGCTCGCGCCAACGGGGAGAAATATAAGCATCAAGATATTTAATTTCGCCAACAACGCCCTAATGGCCTCTGAAAAGGCAAGAGGAGAGCGGTCTTATAACATTCCCTTCGATATCTCCGGTCTGGCCTCTGGGGTATATGCCGTATTGCTCGAGACCCCGTATGGCAATTCCCTAAGAAAGGTAATCCTTAAATAATCTTCGAAATTGGAATTATATAATCAATACTTTTTCCAATCCCAAAGGTTTCAGCGAAAAAGAGACCTAAGCATCAAAAAAGACATCAAATCCCCCAAAAAAAAACCTATCTTAGTGCAGTAAGGCAAGGTACCGCCCAATTCCCCCAAAAACATCTTAAAATAAATTGTTACACCATAAAACCAGCATTATGGAACTAGGAGCATTTTCGATTAGTTTGGCCGTAAAGGATTTAAACATATCCAAAGAATTTTATGAAAAATTGGGGTTTACTGTGTTTGCCGGAGACCTAAAAATGAATTATCTGATCATGAAAAATGGAAATGCCTTGGTAGGTTTGTTCCAAGGAATGTTCCCAAAGAACATCCTTACCTTTAATCCGGGATGGGACGAGAATGCCGCTGCGTTATCCTCTTTTACCGATGTTAGAAAAATTCAAGCCCACCTAAAAAATAAAAAACTAAAATTGGACCAAGAAGCAGACGACAAATCTACCGGACCGGCAAGTATTATGCTCACCGATCCCGATGGTAACCAGATTTTGATAGATCAACATGTTTAATCTGAAAATTGGGCCGTTGGAAATGTTCCTTAATTCAATCCTAACGAATACCCAACAGAAGAAAAAGTATTTTATTTTAATTCTTTTCCTATATGCCTTTAGTGGGTGTACAGATGAAAAAGTCGCTTTTAACGGTCAAAAAGATTATAGCCAACACATCACGGAACTCCAGGCCAAATATATTTTTGCGGAAACCAAAGAATTCCCCAATAACACCCAGTTGGCCATTGCCATTTTACACAATGGAACTACCAACTTTTATGGAATAAAACGTGAGAACGACACTATTTTCACTATTGACAACCATGGCAGTGTTTTTGAAATTGGCTCTATCTCCAAAGTATTTACTGCTACGCTTTTGGCGGATATGGTAGTGAACCAACAACTCGGCCTGGATGACAATATCAACGATTATTTGGAATGGCCGCTTAAAGGCGATGTTAAAATCACCTTTAAGCAGTTGTCCAACCATACCTCAGGACTACCAAGGCTACCCACCAACCTGCCCCTAGATTCTGTAGACCTACAGAACCCTTATAAAGACTATGATGAACAAAAATTAAAACAATATGTAACCCAGCATCTGCAACTCAATCAAAATCCTGGGGAAAAATCCGAATATTCCAACCTAGGGGTAGGATTGTTGGGTTTTATGTTGAGTAAAATAGATAGCACATCCTATGAAAACCTACTCCAATCCAAAATTTGCACAAAATACAAACTGGTCCGCACTACGACGGATAGAGACCAAATAAGGTCCCAATTAATCAAGGGTCTTGATGAAAATGGAAATGAAACTCCAAACTGGGATTTGAATGTTTTGGTGGGCGCTGGCGGAATACTATCATCGGTAGCCGATCTATCAAAATTTGCACAAGCACAATTCAATGATTCCGATCAAATATTATCATTGACAAGAAAAGTTTCTTTTAGTCTGGAGCCCAATAAAGCCGAGATGGGCCTGGGATGGGCCATTCAAAAAGACATAGGTAAAAAATTGATTATGCATAGCGGTGGTACTGGAGGCTACAGATCCAATATTGTGCTTAATATGGCGAAGCAAAATGGGGTAATTATTCTTTCCAATCTATCCGCCTTTCACAAAAACAATATGAACATAGACAACCTTGGTATTCGCTTATTGAAGACCCTTGACAAATCCAATTCAATTGTCCAACAATAGGACATATAGTAATTCATCCAGACCTCTGGTAAAATAGCATTTTCGCTGCTTGATAGTTTTGTATATTTTTAAGTCCCCGTCCTAAAAAAAATTGAAAACCTGCTAATTAAATTTTATAAGTCAACCGCAAAAATTATGAAGCATTTTTTTATCCCAATACTCTTATATCTGTCCGTCTACAGTACAGGCTATGCACAAAAAGAAAAGTTGAACATCATTGTTTTTATAGCCGATGATGTTAGCTGGGACGACATTGGTTGTTACGGGAATACACAGGTCAAAACTCCCAATATTGATAAACTTGCAAAAGAGGGGTTAAAATTTGATAATTTCTATTTAACGGCAAGCTAATGTAGTCCCAGCAGAAATTCCATAATTACAGGGAGATACCCCCATAATACTGGAGCAGCCGAATTACATACCTCCCCTCCTTTGGACATGGTTTCCTTTCCGGAATTATTAAGGAACAATAACTATTATTCCGTGCTGGCCGGTAAGTTCCATATGGGCCCCTATGCCAAACGTGGATTCGATGTGATGTACGAGGGCCATAAAGACAACGGTGATGGGGGCGAGGAAAGTTGGGTTAGCTCCCTAAAGAAAAGACCTAAAAACAAACCCTTTTTTATGTGGTTCGCATCCTATGATGCCCACCGGGAATGGGGTCCCAATAAATTTTCGGGAACACACCAACCCAGCCAATTAAAACCCCCTTTCTATTTATCCAATGGAGACGAAACCAAAGCGGACCTTGCCAAATACTATGACGAAATAAAAAGATTCGATTACTATATTGGAGAAGTGGTCCAAGAACTGAAGGCACAAAAAGAGTTGGACAATACCTTAATAATAATTATGTCCGATAACGGACGGCCTTTTCCCCATAGCAAGACAAGGGTGAATGATCGAGGCATGAAAACTCCATTTGTCATGCATTGGCCCAACGGAATAAAAAATAAAGATGTTAGCAGCAAAAGCCTAATAAGTGCCGTGGATATTGCCCCCACACTGTTAACTTTGGCGGGCATCGAAATTCCCGACGAATTTCAGGGCCATAGTTTCGCCCCACTTTTAACAGACCCGGACCTGGATTTTCGTAACTATCTGTTCGCGGAGCACAATTGGCACGATTATGAAGCACACGAACGTATGGTCAGGAACAAGAATTATATGTATATCTTAAATTCGAGGCCCATGCAACCACAAAACGGGCCGGCAGATGCCGTTGGCAGTCCTTCCTTTATGGAATTGGAAATTTTAAAGGATCAAGGGAAACTTTCTGCCATACAGGCCGATGTGTTTATGGTGCCAAGGCCCTATGAAGAACTTTACGATTATAATCGGGATCCCCTACAATTACTAAATGTAGCCTCCTTGCCCGAGTACGCCGAAACCCTGAAAAGTATGAGAGAAATATTAAACCGATGGATGAATGAAACTGGCGATAATATCCCGGAAAACCTTACCAAGGATTGGTATCTAAAAGAGGCCGGATTAATAAAAACGGAATTTCACAATATAAGGGGAGAAATGCCAGGTGAAAGTTTAAACGCCACAAAAAATAACGCCAAAGGTGCATTTTAGACTAGCTCCCTTAGCAGCGTGCTACTCCCCAAAAAAAATGGAAAATAAATACTTAAATGTCCTATTGATGATTCCACCTATAAGTGCCAAAGAATATATAATAGCCTTCCCCATGCCCCAGAAGTTCCATATATTTAAAAAATAAAATTCCATTTAAAAATGAGCAACAAGCAATTGACCATCACGGCCAGTATTTTGGCAAAAACCGAAAAGCGAGAATTTGTAAAGCAAGCCCTATTAAAACTTATACCTCCCACCCTAAAGGAGGAAGGCTGCCTAAATTACGATCTACACCAGGACAATGAAAACCCAGATCGTTTTTTCTTTTATGAAAATTGGGTCAGTTATGATCATTGGCAACAACACAACAACAGTGCACATATAGCAGCTCACAGAAAGGCCACCGAAGGGGCCGTAGTAGAGGTCGTTATAGGTCAATTATCTCCTGTTAGTTGAATCTTTTGCATTTAAAAATGTAGTATCTTTCAAAGACCACGGTAAGCCTAATTACTGTGGTCTCCTAATAACTATATAACCATGAAAAAATACATTACACTTTCCCTTTGTTTCATTTTATTGACGCTGACGAGTGCTTTGGCCCAGAAAGAACCGATAAAATTGGGAGTGGTCGGACTTACCCATGGCCATGTAGGGTGGATTTTAAATAGGGAAGCCAATGATGATATTATAATGGTGGGTATCGTGGAGACCGATCGGAATCTGACGCAGCGCCTTTCGGAGAAGCATGGCTTTCCCATGGATATGGTGTTTAATACCATAGAGAAGATGATTGCAGCCGTTAAGCCAGAGGCCGTGGCAGGTTTCGGGAACATTTACGACCACCTTGCCATTGTGGAAACCTGCGCGCCCAAAGGCATCCATGTCATGGTAGAAAAACCCTTGGCCGTTAGTTTGGAACATGCCAAGAAGATGGAGGCCTTGGCCAAAAAACATAAGATTCATTTACTTACCAACTATGAGACCTCTTGGTATCCTACCAATGTTAAGGCCTATGAACTGCTACATAATGGCACTATAGGAGCTCTAAGAAAGGTAATCGTGAGGGACGGACATAAAGGACCGAAAAAAATAGGGGTAAGTGCCGAATTTTTAAATTTCCTAACCGATCCCAAGCTCAATGGAGGTGGTGCCATCATGGACTTTGGCTGCTACGGTGCCAATCTCATGACATGGATCCAACAGGGCAAAAAACCCAATTCCGTTACCGCGGTAACCCAACAATTACAGCCCGAAAACAACCCGAAAGTAGACGATGATGCCACCATAATACTTACCTATGACACTGCCATGGCCATTCTGGAACCCTCATGGAACTGGCCCATTGGCCGTAAGGATATGGAAATCTATGGGGAAAAGGGTGCTATATATGCCGATAATAAACATGACCTGCGGCTACGTATTTCGGAAGGATACAGTGGTTATGATGAGGAAATTTTTAAACTGGGGGAAAGGGATGCCCCTTATGACGAACCCTTTGCCCTGTTGGCTTCCGTAATTAGAGGTGAAACTATCCTGGAAAGGTACGACCCCTATTCTCTGGAAAACAACATGATTAGCATGGAAATACTGGACGCCGCCGTAAAGAGTTCAAAAACAGGACGTACCGTACAACTAAAAAATTAATTGCCCTGCAAAAAGCGTATCGGTAAATAAAATTCTTTGTATCTTATTGTGTATTAGGTTCATATACTCCACACTCTCTTCCCGTTTAGCATAAATATCCTTTATGCACCCGTAATTATGTTGAATTCTAAAGCACATAGAAATGAGGTTTGCGACTTTTTTGCCTATGGTACTTTTAGCCATTACAGGTTTTTGTCAGGAGAAACTCCCCATATTGGATATGCATTTGCATGCCCTTCCCGCTTCTCAAAACGGGCCACCGCCCAACGCCATTTGTGCTCCGTCGGAAGAAATGCCCGTTCATGATCCTGCAGAATCGTGGGCCGAGGGCTTCAATGAATATCTCAAAAATCCCGACTGCAAAAATGCCGTTTGGGGAGCTACTTCAGACAAAGAACTTATGGACAAAACCCTGGAGATTCTAAATAAGCATAATATCTATGGAATAACCAGCGGGTCCTTGATAGATGATTATATAGCCGTTGGTGGAGATCGAATAATACCAGCATTACATTTCAATTTTTTTATGTCCGATAAGACGCCTGAAAAAGTACGCGAACTCCTGTCGTCTGGAAAATACAAGGTATTTGCTGAAGTAGCCATCCAATATAACGGTGTTTCGCCCAGTGACCCAAGATTTGATCCTTATGCCCAAATTGCCGAAGAATTGGACATTCCCATAGGAATACATGTGGGCACCGGACCTCCAGGTGCCGCCTACCTACCCGGTGTTGGGAATTACAGGGCTAAACTTCATAGCGCCATGGTAGTGGAAGAACTTCTAATGCGACATCCAAAACTAAGAATCTATTTAATGCATGCAGGGTATCCCATGATAGACGATCTCCTAGCCGTTCTTTGGACGCATCCACAGGCATACGTTGATATTGGTGCAATTTGTTTCGCCATCCCCAGAAAAGCATTTCATGAATACCTAAGACGCATTTTTGATGCAGGATTTGGAAAACGGGTCATGTTTGGGTCCGACCAAATGAACTGGCCAGAAACTATTGAAGTTGGAATAGAGGCTGTCAACACCGCCAATTTTCTTGATCCTGAACAAAAACGAGATATTCTTTATAACAATGCCGCTAGATTTTTGCGGCTAAGTGATGAGGAAATTGCCAAACATCACGGCAAATAATCGAATTAACCCCATGGACTTTGCCTATATAAACCAAATAACCTAACACTGCCCAATGTTTTCTTCATTTTGGGCGTTCCCTCCTTCGTCGGGCGGGCCCTTGGCTATATCCCTGGCGTTGCTGCGGGGATGCCGCCGCGGTCCCTAACGCATTTCAAAAGATTCAGAGGAATCAATTGGGAAGTATTTAATTTATTGGAAAAATATATCAAAAACATATTCGAAATAAAACCCACATTTGGCCTTAATCCAATCTACTATCCCACCTCAATGCAAAAATACAAGGCTAAAATACGTGGGAATACAGAAAGACTAAAGATCTACCCACTTAAAATCATTGGGTACCGTAGCATCCAACAAATCCACTTTTAGTGACCTGGCCGTGCTTTCACCCATGGCAAAGGTGGTTGCCATATCCCCCGTTTCATAAATAGTAAAGCTTTTATTCCCTTTTAGCCACAAATTCACCTCATAAGTATAGGAACCATTTGCTTTTAATTGTCTAAAAACGGATACATATTCTATTGTGGGAAGGGCTTTCCATTTACCAACACCAAACGGACCCACACGATATTCTTCTTTATATTTTTTATTCTTCAGATCAAAGAAAATACTTTTTACACTCGAAAATAAAATTCCCTGAGCCGCACAGGCAACAGCAATATAAAACACCTTAAAATTCCAACTGTTGTCCATTCCCTTATCCGGGAATATTTCGAAACCAAAAAAGAACATGGCCAGTAAAATAACGGCCAAAGTGTAGAAAGCCGCAGCCACTAAGGTCTGCCATAGAGGCCTAAACCCTTCAGAAATAATTATATTCTTCCTGTCCATTGCTTATAAAACAACAAAAGCCATACGAAACGTATGGCTTTTACTAATTTATTAATGACAATAACCTAGGTTAATCTGCCAGTACTATTGCTTTATTGTTCTTCATCTCAACAGTACCACTGCTAATGGCAAGGATAGTATCCCCGTTGGGAGCTTTAGAGAACTTGCTCTCATAAGCCTCTTCGAGTACAATATTTCCTTTAATCCTTACCTTTCCTTCCTGTAATAGTGAAACTATAGGGGCGTGGTTGTTCAACATTTGAAATTCACCATCAATCCCAGGAACCGTTACCGCGGTAACTTCTCCGGCAAACAAAGTAGCCTCTGGTGATACAATTTCTAGATACATATTTTTATCGGTATTCAGTATTCAGCACTCAGTATTAAATCGCACCTTGGCAATTGCCACTGATTACTGCCTACTCATTTACGCTTCAGCAAGCATTTTCTCTCCAGCTTCTATAGCTTCTTCAATGGTACCTTTAAGGTTAAATGCAGATTCTGGAAGATGATCCAACTCGCCATCCATAATCATATTAAATCCTTTGATAGTTTCCTTAATATCTACCAAAACTCCTGGGATACCTGTAAATTGCTCAGCTACGTGGAACGGCTGGGAAAGGAAACGTTGTACACGTCTTGCCCTACCTACGGCCAATTTATCCTCTTCAGATAATTCCTCCATACCCAAGATGGCAATAATATCTTGAAGTTCTTTATATCGTTGCAATAACTCTTTTACTCTTTGAGCACAGGCATAATGATCTTTCCCCAATATCTCGGCAGTCAAAATCCTTGAAGTTGAATCCAAAGGATCCACCGCAGGGTAAATACCCAACTCGGCAATCTTACGAGACAATACGGTAGTTGCATCCAAGTGGGCAAATGTTGTTGCCGGTGCCGGATCCGTTAAATCATCCGCAGGTACGTAAACCGCCTGTACTGAAGTAATGGAACCTCTTTTAGTTGATGTAATACGCTCTTGCATGGCACCCATCTCTGTTGCCAAAGTTGGTTGGTAACCTACCGCTGATGGCATACGTCCCAAAAGGGCCGATACCTCAGAACCAGCTTGCGTAAAACGGAATATATTATCTACGAAGAAAAGAACGTCTTTCCCTTGACCTTCACCTGCACCATCACGGAAGTATTCTGCAATAGTCAATCCGGACAAGGCCACACGTGCACGTGCTCCAGGAGGTTCGTTCATTTGTCCAAAAACGAAAGTCGCTTTGGAATCCTTCATTACTTTTTTATCAACTTTGGATAGATCCCATCCGCCTTCTTCCATAGAGTGCAAGAAATCATCTCCGTATTTTATAATTCCCGACTCCAACATCTCACGAAGTAAATCGTTCCCCTCACGAGTACGTTCACCTACCCCGGCAAATACAGAAAGTCCACCATGTCCTTTTGCAATGTTGTTGATCAATTCCTGGATAAGTACCGTTTTACCAACACCTGCTCCACCAAATAAACCAATCTTACCACCCTTTGCATAAGGCTCAATCAAATCGATTACTTTAATTCCAGTAAACAAAACTTCAGTAGAAGTAGATAAATCCTCAAATTTAGGTGCATCCCTATGAATTGGAAGACCATCTTTACCAGCTTTTGGCAAATCTCCAAGACCATCGATAGCATCTCCAATTACATTAAACAGACGACCGTAAACAGCATCACCTATTGGCATCTGGATTGCACTTCCTGTTGCTTTTACCTCAACACCTCTACTTAAACCATCAGTAGAGTCCATTGAAATTGTCCTTACGGTACTTTCACCAACATGGGATTGAACTTCCAATACTAATAGTGATCCATCTTCATTTTGTATTTCCAAAGAATCATAAATTCTGGGAAGGTCCGCTCCGGACTGAAATTCAACATCAACTACCGGGCCGATGATTTGAGAAACTTTACCTGTAACTTTAGACATTACTTGAGTATTTACGTTTTACTGTTATCTTTAAAATAAAAACAGCGCGACTTACCGCTTTGTTTTTAAGGCTGCAAAGATATGTTTTCCATTCTTAAAAAGAAATTGTTTTTTTAATTTTTATGGAAGAACTGATGTATCCTTTTTTCATTTGCTAAAAAATCTTCCTTTCCGCCCCTTTATTACCTTTTCCTCCTTTCTTAGCCAATGCTATTCAACATGAAAAAGTTTTCAAATAATGACTAATTTTCACTTAAACACAAAAAATTAAAATCATTTATATAAAAAAGCACCTTATAATTAAGGTGCTATATATCTGTTTAAATCAACTTTATTCTATTGAAGCGTTGAAGAATAATTTGTTGGATAGGCGCCTATATCCAATAAAGAACCTGATGCCTCAAAATTTGAACCATAAGTAACATCTATCGCTTTCATAAATTCATTGGCTATCAAAGCATAACCTCTAGCTGTTGGATGAACACCATCTAAAGAAAATGCACCACCCCTGACCAATACAGACGTTAAGATAAAATTACCACTGGTAACTCCTCCATCTGCCAATTTGTTCATTAAACCATTGGCGTCCACCAAACCCAAACCTGCTTGAGTAGCACTTGCTGCTATGGTTGTATTAAATGCAGTCGTTGCTGCTGCAATCTCTGCTTGTTCACTTGGCAATAAAACCCATTTATCAGCTAATGGTAAAGACACCCCTTCTACTGAAAATTGCCCAGCCAATGCTTGGGATAGTCCTCGGGACATTAAAAATTCTACTGAACTGGTGTTTACTGTACCAATTATAGATGAACTAGGCAATACAAACAAATCGTCAGCTGTAGCCTGCCTTGCTTGTCCGTAAGCTAAACCAAAAAGATCGGCTACCGTTGGCGCGGCTTCAACTGGCAAACCAAATGATTGTACAAACGCAGGAAACGCAGGACTTTGTTTCAATACTCCAGCAATTTGAGCCGACAAATCAACTAAAGATTTATCTTTAATCACAACCGCACTTGCCTCAGTTGTTGAAAAAACAATTTGTCGGTCTGTTGCGTTTGGAACTCCTTGACTCTCTAAAAAAGCAAACACCTGATTCAACTGACCAAACACACCATTTAAAGTTGGTATTTGATCAACATATGCTTGTAAACATTCATCATTAGGATCCAAAGGATTATAGGGTACGGTTGTAAAATGTGGAATACTTGTTACATCTGGAATATTTGCCACAACACCTTGTGCACCACCTGCCGTTACTGCTCCGATCAAAGTTGCATAAGTTTGGTTGAAACCAACTCCCGGAGCTCCATCTATTGGGGTGATCGCACTAGATCCGTCTCCGCCAGAAAGGGCATACCCTAAAACATCATTAATACCAACCCAAAGTGTAAAAAAGGTTGGTGCCTGTGCAAGAACATCGCCTAAAACGCTAGCGCTAGGTTCTGAAGCCATTCTTACAAAATAAGGATTTGCTAACCCTAATGGAACGTTTGCCAAACTTCCATAACCTGGAGCTAATAAATGAAAACTTTTTGCGCCAGGAACGCCCATGTTATTAAATGGCCCTGTTGGATTATTTAATAAAAAATCTGTTGTAGAACTAGCTACCTGTGTATTGGTATCGTTAGGGTCAATTCCAAGAACAACAGGGCCGGTAAAGTCCGGGCATGCTGAATTGGAATCAGAATAAAAATAGAGTCTTGGAGCGAATAGATTTTTTCCAGTTAGTGGATCTAAAACAGGACTTCCTCCTAATAAAAGTCCTCCAAAATTATCATTCATTAATGGTTGGGAAAAATTGCCACCACCAACCAATGAAAATTTTTGCGATAATAGATTAGGAAAAGAATTTTCCTGTGATGCAATAAATAACGCATTATCAGTGAAACCAGCAGTAAATGAATTTCCTATAGCTACATATTTGGAAAAATCAGCAGAACCAGCAGTCAATGCGGGTTTTGCTTCCTCTTCCACAACAAGGTTCAAATCTACATCTTCAGGATCGTTACAATTTGTAAACAAAAACAGTGAAGAAGCTAAGAATATATATTTTAAATTTTTCATGTCAAATTATGATTTGATTTCCGATTAGTTATTAATTGTCCAAGATAGGTAGTACATAGACCCAATAAAGCCTGTACCGAATGCAGTAAAATACTCATTGCCCGTAATGTTGGTTCCACCTAACTTAAAGGAAGATTTGATGCTTGGAACAGCGTAGCTAATTTGAGCATCAAGTGTATGGAATTCCGGCACAACACCATTGCCAAAAGTAGCTTCCCAAAAATAATCATCACTAAATCTGTATGCTAGATTAAAGCCAAAGTTTTTGAATAACTCTTCATTCCCAAAATTGGCTTTAAACTTATGTTCTGGAGTATTAAAATTCAACATAACATCTGGATTTGCTTCTCGATCAAAATCCAACTTTGTAAAAGTATAACTACCCCCTAAATCAAAATTACCAAGTACTTTCATGTCTAAACCAATAGAAGCTCCGTAAGAGTTAACATCTGCATCAGTATTAGTGTAGGCACTATAGCGCTGTACATCATCGTTCCTTATAGCATCTACAGATAGGTTGCCATCACCGGCAATACCATAAAAAGGTGCATCAACAACCTCTTGAGAAATGAAGTCTTTATAACTATTGTAATAGGCACTAAAATCAACTACAAGTTTATCTATCTTTCCTCTATACCCAACCTCAATTGAGGTAACCTGTTCGGGTTTTACCAATTCCGGATTTGAAACCTTTAAATCAGCCACGTTATTAGTAAGCTTAAAGGTCTCCACTGATTGCGCTGAATAGGCATTTTCATAAGCAGCCCTTCCTGTTTGTACTACTGATGCAGGCTGGCCTGCCAATTGACCAGTTGAACTTACATCATAAGTATCAGAATAACGATTCAAATTATCAGGTGCGGAACCAACTAAAATTGCTCTACCTGCATCCAAACCAATAAATAAATCTTGTGTGGTCGGGTTTCTAAATCCAGTTTGCACGGAGGCTCTAATGTTGTGATCTCTATTAAGTGTGAACCCAGCAGAAATACGTGGCGATATGAAGCCATCAAAAAATTCTGATTTATCATAACGTGCTGATCCTGTTAATTTTATGCTTTTCACATCAGAAAGTTCAATCTTTTTTTGAATTTGGGTATAAATACCATATTCAGAATAATCAATTGGACCATCAGTATCAGTATATATTGTACCGCCAGAATTTAAACTGTATTTTCTATAGGATCCTCCAATTTGAATTTCAGCAATATCAATCAAATGGCTAAAATTATAATTACCATCAGCATGGTAATATTTAGAGGCATCTTGAAACTTAGAACCTGTTGCTAAATCAGGATCATTTATACTTTTATTAAATGCAGCCTCAAATTGCGGTGTTCCTGGCAGGTAACGGCCCGTATCTGCAACGGCTCTCGCCTGTGCATGCTTTTGATCATCTGTTAAACCAGAAGGGTTGCCGGACAATTCTATTCCAGCATAAGTTGCTATATAATCTCCAAACCAATCTTCGTCGGATTTCCAGGATCTGTTAATGTTAATCCCCGTAAACACCATATCATAAGAGTCTCCTGCTTTATCCCCTACAACATATCCTCTTAAAAAGAAATTGTCATTTTTAATTTCTAATTTATGTTGCTCTTGAAAAAAACCATTGATATTGTAACGGTTTGTTCCTTGATAGATAGTAGTACCGGTACCCACCTTACCCACGTAAGAGAACTCAAGGCTGTTGTCTTCAATTGGACGATAGTATAATCCCCAATCCGCTTTAATACTTTCAGCGTTATAGTTGGTTAAATCCCGCTCATTGTAACCTGTTCTACTTACCTCAACATTTGGAATAATTCCCAAACCAGATGCAGATCTAATGTTCGTGGAAACTTCATCTCCGTATATATTAATTCCATCATAGTTATAATCAGCTCTTGTTCTAGTTGGATCAAATTTATCAACCTCACTGGTTGCAGCCCAATCTGTCCCTTTTAAATATCCGAAGTTTACTTTACCAGCAAATTTATCAGAAAATTTATGCGCCGCACGAATACCAAAATCAGTATACGGATTAGTACCTGCCGACTCTTGAGAGGTGACACCTCTTTTTATAGATACACTAATTCCTTCATGATCAAAAGGGCTTTTACTACGCATAAAAAGTATCCCGTTAAAGGCATTGGCACCATAAAGTGCTGAGGATGCCCCAGGAAGTAATTCAACACTTAGAACATCTGTCTCTATCATCCCCACTAAGTTTCCAATTGGAAAGTTTAACGCCGGAGTAGAATTATCCATACCATCAACCAATTGCATAAATCGAGTATTGGCAAAAGAAGCAAAGCCCCTGGTGTTTACGGATTTAAAAGTTAAACTGTTAGTGTTTACATCTACACCCTTTAAATTTTCCAATCCGCCGTAAAAATCTGCAGCTGTAGTGTTTTTAATATCTTCCAATCCAAAACGTTCCACAGTAACCGGGGATTCAAAAACACGCTCTGGAGTCCTTGAAGCAGAAATTACCACCTCGTCCAAACTTGTCTGTTCTTCGTTTAAAGTAACCGAAATTGTATGATTATTTTGTGTAATATTGGTAGTAGTACCCTCATATCCAATACTGGTAATATTCAATGTAAACGGGGGATTCTCAGAAGTGTTCAATATAAAATTCCCGTCAAAATCGGATACTGTACCAATGGCTTTGCCCATAATTACAATGTTGGCTCCAGGTACGGGGTCATTGTTTTGATCCACCACATTCCCTTTAATAATCGTTTGTGAATGCGCCAACATTCCAAACATGAAAAAGAATAACAGAAGAGTTGATCTCATAAAGTTTTGAGTTAAATTAGTATCAGTTAATGATAAGATATCACCTTATAGCCAATATACACCAATTTTCAAATTAACAAAACGAAAATCAAATAAATTATGCATGCATAGTATTTTTTGTTCAAAATTTAACACTTTTTAATAGAAATTTGACAAAATATAGGTTGCAAAAAAATGACATCCATAAATAACGATCCTTTTGGACCATCATCTATGGATGTCATTATAGTTTTATTAAGGGGATTCTATTCCACCGTAACCGACTTGGCCAAGTTACGGGGCTGATCTACATTGCAGCCTCTCATTACCGCAATATGATACGATAATAACTGAAGTGGAATAGTAGTCAATAATGGAGTTAAGCTTTCCAAGGTTTCCGGAATTTCTATGACATGGTCCGCCAAATCCTTAACCTGCACGTCACCTTCCGTAACCACAGCGATAATTTTACCTTTACGGGATTTTATCTCCTGTATATTACTTACCACTTTTTCATAATGCCCTTTGTTCGTTGCAATTACCACCACGGGCATATGTTCATCTATCAGGGCAATTGGCCCGTGCTTCATTTCTGCCGCAGGATAGCCCTCGGCATGTATGTAACTTATTTCCTTTAATTTCAAAGCACCTTCCAAAGCTACCGGAAAATTGTACCCCCTACCCAAATAAAGGCAGTTGGTAGAATCCTTATAGACATTGGCTATTATTTCCACCAGTGGATTTGAAAGCAAGGCCTTTTCCACCTTGGCGGGAATATTTTCCAATTCAGTTAAATGCTCATGGAAACGTGTTTTGTTGAAGATCCCTTTTTCCTTGGCCAATTTTAAGGCCAATAATGTCAACACCGTTATTTGTGTAGTAAATGCCTTGGTCGAAGCTACTCCAATTTCGGGACCGGCATGGGTATAGGCACCTGCATCTGTCTCCCTAGCTATGGAAGACCCAACAACATTACACACACCAAACACAAAAGCTCCCTTTTCCCTGGCCAATTTAATGGCTGCCAGCGTATCTGCCGTTTCCCCGGATTGCGAAATGGCAATAAGCACATCCTTATCCGTTATAACCGGGTTTCTATATCTGAACTCCGAAGCGTATTCCACCTCTACAGGAATCCTGGCCAAATCTTCAAAAATATATTCTGCCACCAATCCCGCATGCCAGGAGGTACCACATGCCACTATTATAATACGATTGGCATTCAAAAACTTTTCCAGGTTATCATCTACGCCCGCCATTTTAATAATCCCCTCTTTAGCCCTAAGTCGGCCACGATAGGTATCCAAAATAGCTCTTGGCTGTTCGTAGATCTCCTTTAGCATAAAGTGGTCAAACCCACCCTTTTCAATTTCCTCAAGATTAAGTGCTAATTCTTGGATAGAAGGGTAGGCAATGGCATCGTTCTTTATTTTTCTCAATTTAATTTCCTTCCCCAATCTAATGACCGCCATTTCCTCATCTTCCAAATAAATGGCATTGTTGGTAAATTCTATAAAAGGGGATGCATCGGACGCTATGAAAAATTCGTTCTCCCCTACACCTATCGCCAAAGGACTACCTAATTTGGCTACTACTATTTCATCTGGTTTTTGCTTGTCAAAAACTGCAATGGCATATGCCCCAACCACTTCATTCAAAGCAATTTGCACAGCTTTCCCAAGCTTAACCCCTTCCTTGCGCTTAACTTCTTCTATAAGGTTTACCAATACTTCCGTATCGGTTTCTGAAGAAAAAGTATAGCCCCTTTTGGTTAATTCCTTCTTTATAGCATCATAATTCTCTATAATCCCATTATGGATAATTACCAAATCTCCAGAATTGGAATAATGTGGGTGCGAATTAACATCATTGGGGACACCATGTGTAGCCCATCTTGTATGTCCAATTCCCAATTTACCCTCAAGGGAAATGGTACTTTTTGCCTTATTTTTTAAATCCTCTACCTTGCCCTTGGTCTTGGATAAATTTATAGCGTTGCCATCGTATAAGGCTATACCTGCACTGTCATATCCCCTATACTCTAAACGCTGAAGTCCTTTTATAATAATGGGATAAGCATCCCTATGCCCAATATATCCTACGATTCCACACATATTTCAAAGTTTAATGGTTAGTAATTAACAAAAGGTTTTACTTAACAAATTTAACTGCTTGTTATGTAAAACCTTTTATCTTTTAGTTAATTAACGTAAAAATACTATAAGTGGTATTTTTCTGGCCTTTAATTTGCTTTGGTGTAGAAAATTTCGAGTTTTAATTTTTTTCCCTCTTGCCCACTGGGTAAATTATCACTGCCGTAAAGGACAGTCCCAAAAGGATTTATAGAAGACATCACAGGTACTTCTCCCTCCGTACTATTGGCCAACATGGCCTTTCCGGTGGTTGCAATCCGTATGTCCGAAGTCAAGGTTAAATTCAGGGTGGTATTGGTAGAATCCCTTACTATTAGGTCGTTAATATAATTTGTAATTTTAATTTTATAGCTCTGCCCTTTACCGCTTACCTTATTTAGACCTCCATCATAGTTGGTAAAATTACCAGCGTTGTAATCCTCTTCAGATTCCAGAAATTCATTGTAGACAGGTCTATTGGTGTTGTCCTTGAACAAATACAATTTTGAAGGCTCAATAACATTACCGGCCGCATCCAAAGTATTTCGATCTACATAAAACACCAAATTAGCTTCATTTATGATCCAATTCTTGGCTTTGATCTGGTTGATGATCTCATCCCCATTTATTTCGTCGAAAAGTTTAATTTGGGCAAAACTTCCTGCCCCACCTTTTAAGTAGACCTTAGATGCGTTTTCCCCATTGTCCAATCTATTCGCGATATCAGCTGGATAGGCCTCATTGATAAAAGTATTTACGGCATTCCCAATTACCGCACCTGTACTAGTATCGCGCCTAATGAAATTTAGCACAAACTCCTTCTCGCTTTCAATAACGGTATCATCCACAGAACTGGTTACACTATCATATGTATATTTTATGGTAATATTCCCCCGTGTTATATCCAACAACACTAACACATCATCCGGAATGGATAAATGGACACCTCTGAAAAATTCAGCAAAATTGGCCTGACTCAACAACTCTGAAGAACCTTCCTTATTTATAATATTTTGTTGAAAAAATGCTGTATTTAAGGGCACTCTTATTCCGGGAGCAATCCTAGTTGGCGCTTCCTCCGATTCATCCACATCCTCTGTTTCGGGATCGTCTTCCTTAAAGATCAATTCTTCCACATTGCTCACCTCTACAGCGCCATCGAACAATAAATCCGATACAAAGGTCGGTGAAAACTGTTGGGATGAATAATACTGCTGTGCCTCCTGAAAATTGGTATTGGGATCCAAATCCCTTAAGAAATAAGTAGATCGTTCTACCTTAAAATTAAAGGATTCCGGAATATTTCCGTTGGCATCAAAAATACTATCCAGGTCATACTTTATCGGGAATCTATTTACTGCAGTATCGTCGTCCAAATTATCATTTATGCCGTCGCCGTCCGTATCCGGGTTTAATGGGTCGGTCCCAAGCGATTTTTCCTGGATATCCGTCAAAGTATCCCCATCGCTATCGCTATTGGCATCCTCGGGGTCTGCATCATAAGCATCGGCCACACCATCAAGGTCAAGGTCTCCCTTTGGGTTTGTCAGAAAAGGTATGAAAAGAATAACCTCTTCCACCGTCTCATTTTCTTTTATGGTAAGGGTACTGGAATCTGTATCGGCAGTTTCTTCCACTGACGCAGAATAATTTCCAAAACTGGGATTGGCAATGGACAACTGCACCTGAGTGGTTATACTAGCCTCAGTTTTTCCATATATTGGGTCTGTATAATTCCCGATTTGATATGCCGGTAGTTTATTGGTCCTTACCGCCTCTATCTTTTTATTGTAGGCAAAAACATCGTAAACCGCCTTGCCGGCCGTAAATGGTTCGCCACCTACTACACCACTACCTATGGTAGTCAAATCCTCCTCACAGGACCCCAAGACCACAACAAGCAATATACCTACCACAGTAGGTAATTTTAATCTGTTCAGTAAATTCATTTAGATTATTTTAAAACTTTGGTGTTATAAAAATTCACGTAAGCTTCCTCAAACTCCTGTAAAGGAACAAATGGCAAAACAGGTTTTTCGAGCTTGGATATGTAGTCTTCCAAGTCGGCCGGAATATCTTCTGCCGCTAAAATAACAGCATCGGCATAATCCACAGCAACTTTTAACAAATTATTATAATTGGGCTCCTCAAGCGCTTTTATACTTTCTTCAGGAACTCCGTCGAAGGCAATCTTTTTAATGAGGTCTTTATCCAATGTACCATCAAAACCTTGCCCATAAACGGACATGATAATCTTGCTTTCAGAAAATAAAGGCTCGTCGGCATAGAACTTTTTAAGATAGAGTGGCAACAAAGATGCCAACCATCCGTGAACATGTATAATATCTGGGGACCAATTCAATTTCTTGACCGTCTCTACCACACCTTTGGCAAAGAAAATAGCTCTTTCGTCATTATCGGGAAATAATTTCCCATCCTCATCGGTAAATGTTGCCTTCCTTTTAAAGTATTCATCATTATCAATGAAATATACCTGAATACGCTCTCTAGGAATAGAGGCAACTTTTATGATCAATGGCATATCCATATCGTTGATCACCAAATTCATCCCGGATAATCTAATTACCTCGTGCAATTGATGCCTACGTTCATTGATATTCCCAAACCTTGGCATAAAAATCCTTATTTGGCCACCATTACTATTGACCATTCTTGGGGTTTCGTAAGACATTAAGGAAACTTCGTTCTCTGGTAGATAGGGTACTAATTCTGAAGATACAAACAATATCTTTTTGCCATTCATAAAAGCAATATTTTATTAATAGAGTAAGAGAAAGTGCAAAATTACAAAAATTATGCAGATTAGCAGTAATTATAGTAAGTTTGCTCTCTTTTAAGTAAAACGAATGCAGCTAATTAACACTAAAAAGGAACTAAAGTCTTATCTAGACTCCCATAAAAAAACCAAAACAATTGGTTTGGTCCCAACCATGGGGGCATTGCATATGGGACATATAGCCTTGGTTAAAAAGTCGGTTGAAGAAAATGACCTTACCCTGGTAAGCATTTTTGTAAACCCCACACAATTCAATAACAAGGAAGATCTGGACAAGTACCCAAGCACTTTGGAAGCCGATTTAACCCTTTTAAAAGCAGTTTCCGATGGGATAGTGGTTTTTGCACCTTCTGCCTCCGAAATATATTCTGGTGAAATTATCTCCAAAACATACGATTTTGAGGGATTGGAAAATGTTATGGAAGGTGAATTTAGAAAAGGACATTTTGACGGTGTAGGAACAATTGTTGAAAAGCTATTGCGCTTAATCTCTCCAACCAGGGCATACTTTGGGGAAAAGGATTTTCAACAACTGCAAATCATTAAAAAACTGGTGAAAATAGTCCATTTGCCAATAGAAATCATAGGTTGCCCAATTGTTAGGGAAGCCAACGGACTGGCTATGAGTTCCAGAAACGAACGATTGGACACAGAATTAAGACAAGAGGCTGGTTTTATTTACAAAACCCTAAAAGCTGCCAAACTTAAATTTGGCACGAAAAGTGCTAATTTTACAATGGATTGGGTAAAAAAGCAATTTAACGCCCACCCAAAACTAAACTTGGAATATGTTAAAATTGCAGATGTAGACCAATTGAAACCGGTTAAAAGAAAAAACAAAAAGGTAAAATATAGAGCCTTTATCGCCGTTTATGCGGGAGATGTTAGGCTTATAGATAACATTGCCCTTTAAAGTTGAAATCCAATTACATAATGCCGACCATAATTAAATTGGAAATCCAATTGGCATAAATGATTAACTTTGTCCCATGCAAATAGAAGTAGTAAAATCTAAAATACACCGCGTAAAAGTGACGGGTGCTGACCTTAACTATATAGGCAGTATTACCATTGATGAAGATTTGATGGATGCGGCCAATATTATTAGAGGTGAAAAAGTACAAATTGTCAATAACGACAATGGGGAAAGGCTGGAGACCTATGCTATTCCCGGAACTAGGGGCAGTGGCGAGGTAACCTTAAATGGCGCTGCCGCCAGAAAGGTAGCCGTTGGCGATGTTTTAATTCTAATAACCTATGCTACCATGGATATTGAGCTGGCCAAGAAATTCAATCCATCCTTGGTTTTCCCCAATGAGGAAACCAATCTGTTGACCTAGTTTTGAAATCTTCCATTGAGAATACCTTAAAAACAATTCTCCCCATACTGCTGGGTGTTTTTTTGGTTTGGTATTCTTATTATTCCACTTCCGAAGAGGATAGATCGGAAATAATACATTACATAAAAAATGCAGACCTTTTTTGGGTCGGGGTATCCGTTTTTTTAGGAATCCTTACACATCTTTCCAGAGCTGTAAGATGGAATTATTTGTTGCAGCCATTAGGCTATAAGCCGAAACTATTCAACAATATATTGATTATATTAACGGCCTATTTTACGAATTTGGGAATACCTAGGTCCGGAGAAATATTAAGGGCTACAGCCTTGGCCACCTACGAGCATGTTCCCTTCCAAAAAGGCTTTGGAACCATAGTTACCGAAAGGGTCATCGACCTGGTTATGCTATTCCTGATTGTGGCCATAGCACTCTTCCTTCAAACCGAAATTATATGGGACTTCCTTCAACAAAAAGGTTTTAATCTTGTATTGCTATTGGTACTACTTGGTTCTGGGATATTGGCCCTATCCATTGGTATGTATATACTAAAAAAATCAAAATCAAAATTGGCCCTGAAAATAAAAACATTTTTGAGAGGCCTTTTGGAGGGCATCCTCAGTATTTTTAGAATGAAGAACAAATGGGGTTTTGTTTTTCACACCTTATTTATTTGGCTAGCCTATATAGCCATGTTTTGGGTAATAAAATATACGGTTCTGGAAACCGTGGACCTAAGCGTAAGTCAGTTACTGGTAGCCTTTGTGGCAGGAGCCTTTGCCATGTCCGCTACCAATGGTGGCATAGGCATTTATCCCATTGCCGTTAGTAGCGCCTTGGCAATTTTCGGCATTAGCAAGGTTTCAGGCGATGCCTTTGGATGGATTATGTGGATTTCACAAACTTTAATGATAGTAGTATTTGGCGCAATATCTTTTCTGATTTTACCGTTATGGAACAGAAACAAATAGTCTTCTATTGCCCAAATACTGTTCTATGCAACGTTTTTTTACTTTATTGGCCTTGTTTGTCTACTTTGGCAGCAATGCACAGGTAACCCAAGAAATATTCGAATCCTTCAAATTACAGGAGCGCAGGGATGTACAATACTACTTCCCCGAAACCTATACCGCAGAAAAAAAATATCCTATCATTGTTGTTCTAGATGGAGAATATCTATTTGATCAAGTGGTGGCCAACGCAAAATTTTACAGTAATTTCCACGGTATGCCGGAAGCTATTGTAGTTGGCGTAAATCAATCTAAAAACAACCTAAGGAATCAGGATTGTGCCTTTGAGCCCGATAGTGGTCTGCCCAACGAAAAAGGCAAACTGTTCTTCGAATTTTTGGGAATGGAACTTATCCCTTATTTGGAAACCAAATTCAGTACAGCTCCCTTTAAAATGTTCGTAGGATATGATATCACTGCCAATTTTGGAAATTTTTACCTCTTTAAGGACGATTCCCTTTTCAATGCCTATATAAGCATTTCACCATACTTGGCCCCAGAAATGGAAACAAGGGTGCCTTCGAGGTTATCGGTGATGAAAAAGAAAATATTCTACCAATTGATCTTGGAGGGCGAAAAAAGTGAAAATAGCAATAGGGTCTTGGCATTGGATCAAAACTTAAAAGGGATGAAAAGTGATAATTTGCACTATTTCTTTGATAAATACGAGAATGCAGACCATATTTCTGTAGCCACCTACGGCATTGGGAAAGCCTTCGACAATATCTTTGGGATGTTCAAACCCATAAGTCCAAAGGAGTACAAAGAAAAGATTTTAACCCAGGTTGGACCTGTATTTGATTATCTGGCATACAAACAAGCTTCCATAGAAAATCTATTTGGCTTTAGAAAAACAACCAGTCTAAACGACATTATGGCCATATATGCCGCCTCTAGAAAAAAGGAAGATTTTGAATCCCTGAAGCCCTTGTCAGATCTTTGTAAAAAAGAGTATCCCAATACTATGTTGGGCTTTTATTTTGAAGCCGAATATTACGAGCAATTGGGCGAACCTAAAAAGGCCCTAAGGACTTTTGAAAAGGCTTTTGGCATGGAAGAAATTGATTTTCTCACCAAAGAAATGGCCTTGGAAAAAATTGATGCCCTCAAAGCTGATTTTGGATACTAAACCAGCTTTTACATAAATGCTCAGGCGAAATTAAAAATCCTAAAGTCCGGAAGTTTGTAAATCTGCCATTGGTGTTACCTGCATAGTCATTTATCCATCATGTTGGGAAATACTTATTGCCCTTATCCCATTACCCTAACTGCACTTGGCATCATTTTAGCCTAAGTGTACAAAACCCTACATCCTTTTCAAACTTCTTATTACCTTAGCGCAAACCATAATTTAAATAATGGCCAAAACAAAAACTGCTTTTTTTTGTCAGAACTGTGGAACGCAATATGCCAAGTGGGTAGGACAATGTGGAGCTTGCAAGCAATGGAACACCGTTGTGGAAGAGGTAATTCAGAAAGAGGAAAAAGTATCTTGGAAAAGTTCTTCCCAGCCCTCCAAAAAAATTGCAAAACCATTAAGGGTCAATGAAATTAGCACCGACAGGGAAATAAGACTCAACACTTTCGATCTGGAGTTCAATAGGGTCCTAGGTGGTGGATTGGTCCCTGGCTCCCTAACCCTCTTGGGCGGGGAGCCCGGAGTTGGAAAAAGTACTTTATTACTACAAATAGCCCTTAAACTCCCTTACAAAACTTTATATGTTTCCGGGGAAGAGAGTCAAAAACAAATTAAAATGCGTGCAGATCGCATTCACCCCAATAGTGAAACTTGTTTTATCCTTACCGAGACCAAAACACAGAACATTTTTCAACAGATCGAAGCCACTGAGCCCGATATTGTGGTGATAGATTCCATACAAACCCTTCATACGGATTATATTGAGTCTACCGCAGGCAGTATTTCCCAGATACGGGAATGCACGGCGGAACTCATAAAATTTGCCAAGGAAACCAACACTCCAGTTATCCTCATTGGGCATATCACCAAAGACGGCACTATCGCCGGACCCAAAATATTGGAGCACATGGTAGATACCGTTTTGCAATTTGAGGGCGATAGAAATTACGTGTACCGCATCCTAAGATCCCTAAAAAACCGTTTTGGATCTACCTCCGAATTAGGAATATATGAAATGCAGGGAAGCGGTCTAAGGGAAGTTAACAATCCGTCCGAAATTCTAATTTCCAAGAACGACGAAGGTTTAAGCGGAACATCAATTGCGTCTACCGTAGAAGGTATGCGCCCTCTGATGATAGAAATACAGGCCTTGGTAAGCACAGCAGTATATGGCACGCCACAGCGTTCCACCACAGGTTACAACGCAAAGCGATTGAACATGCTTTTGGCGGTACTGGAAAAAAGGGCCGGATTTAAATTGGCGGCAAAGGATGTTTTTCTAAACATTACTGGAGGTATATCTGTGGACGACCCCGCCATTGACCTTGCCGTTATTGCGGCCATCCTCTCCAGTAACGAGGACATTCCCATAGAAAAAGGGGTGTGTTTTGCTGCCGAGGTAGGTCTTGCTGGTGAAATAAGGCCGGTACAACGTATAGATCAACGTATTTTGGAAGCAGAAAAATTGGGTTTCAGCACAATCTATGTTTCCAAAAACAATAAGATAACTTTAAAAAACACCCAAATCCGAATACAATTGGCCTCCAAGATCGAAGATGTAGCCAATAGTCTATTCTCCTAGTGTCCGCTTAAGTATTCGCTATTTTTTAGAATTGAACATCCTTGCCAAAACCATCATTAGAACCACGACCACAACAATTAAACCTAGTTGCCAAAAACCTACTTTTAAAAAATATATCGCTATCATATCCTCAAGGAGCTGGATTAGGAATTTCATTGTGTATCGCCTCAATACCCTTTAGTACCTCCTCGCTTAATTGCACCTCTATACTCCCTATATTTTCCTTAAGCTGATCCATAGTAGTGGCGCCAATTATATTGGAGGTTAAAAATGGTCTCGAATTTACAAAGGCAAGTGCCATTTGTGCTAATGACAAGCCGTTTGCCCGGGCCAAATCATAATATTTTTGGGTTGCCTTAATAGCCGTTTCACTACTGTACCTATTGTAATTTGGAAAAAGGGCAATCCTGGAATTCTCCGGTTTTCTTTCTCCCAAATACTTGCCGCTCAAAGTACCAAAGCCTAAAGGCGAATAAGCCAATAAGCCTAAATTTTCCCGATGTGAAATTTCTGCCAAACCAACTTCAAAAAGACGGTTTAAAAGGCTATATGGATTCTGTATGGTAATCATTCTTGGTAAACTGGCATGTACCTTGCTTTCCTCCAAGTACCTCATAGCTCCCCATGGAGTTTCGTTGGAAATACCTACGTGTCTAATTTTTCCTTCTCTTACAAGGTCTCTTAAAGCTTCCAATATCTGATGGATATTGTCCTCCCAATGGTCATTGATACTATGCTTATACCCTCTTTTTCCAAAATAATTTGTTGTCCGATCCGGCCAATGCAACTGATAAAGATCCAAATAGTCCGTTTGCAAGCGCGAAAGGCTTCCCTCAACGGCCTGTTTAATAGTGTCCCGGTTTATTCCTGTGGTTCTGATGAACTTGGTCATTTCGGCTTTTCCTGCAATCTTGGATGCCAAAATTACCTTATCGCGGTTCTTTTTCTTTTTAAACCAATTGCCAATAATTCTTTCGGTGTCAGCATATCGCTCCTTTGTGGCTGGAATGGGATACAATTCTGCGGTATCAAAAAAATTAATTCCCTGTTCCAAGGCATAATCCATCTGCTCGTGGCCCTCCTCTTGCGTATTTTGTCGGCCCCAGGTCATGGTGCCCAGACATATTTTACTTACTTCAATTTCGGTGTGGGGGAGATTGGTATACTTCATTCAGGTGTTTTTTGAGTGTAAAAAAAATAATTAATATCTACTAAAACAAATAAATGTCCCAACTCTCGTTATATCACTCAACTTGCGTCAACAATAAAACCTGTGGAAATGAAGATATACCAGTAGAAGCCACCACCTTGGCCATTTCATTAATATTAAACATAAAGGACCCCAGCATTACATCTGGCCTACTATCCCCATTAAAATCGGCCACTTCCATAGTCAACCATCTACCATATACTGCGTCCGGATGAAAAGATGCAGTGAATTTCAAATTTCCGTTGTTCAATAAATAGACGAAGCTTTCCCTAGGGTCTTTAAGATCTGCATAAAATGATACGCCCACTATGTCCAAATCCCCATCATTATCAAAATCCCTGGCCACGGCCTTACTACATCCGAACATGGGATAAAAGAATGTTTCTTTAAAATTATTATGTCCGTCGTTCAGGTATATCCTAAGTCCTTGGTATGGTTTATCCACGTTGGAATAATCCCAATTGTCTCCATTGGTAAGCAAAATATCTTGAAATCCGTCATTATTAAAATCGACCAATTCGAAATAACTAACGCCATGTACCGGGGAAAATTCCAAAACCTTCGCTTGTTCAAACTCCCCATGTCCCTTATTGTAATAAATTGAAATTTGCTCATAGGCCTGTGCCATCAAGGCAATAATATCTGGTTTTTCATCCCCATTTAGATCTTTGATCGCTACCATTCGGGCCCCTGGTAAATTACTTAATACATGTTCCTTAGAGGGTTCAAAATCATCAAACCATGATAATTTGCCACCGTAATTTCCAAAGCTGCAAACCACTGCATCCTCTTTATCATCTCCGTTTAGATCGCCCGAAGCAAAATAAACCGGCCTTCGCAATTTTGAAATGGCTATGTTAGGGCTTTGACTATTCTCCCTTGTTTTTAAATTGGCCAGCCTACCCAACTCCTGATCGGATGGTCTAAATTGCCCTATGGTCAAGAGCAAGGGGTCTGAATTTTCGTTGAACTCAATATGCGAGGCAGGACTATTCAATATCCAACTATTGCTGATTTCACCCGTGTTTTTAAGGGCGTAAAGATTATTGTTGTCGCCTATATAAAGCTCTGACGTTGCCTCATTGAAGTTCAGCAATGACACTTTTGGAAGCTTGTTGTCTCCTATCGTAATAAATTGTGATTTAAAAGGGGCCTTTTCTTTGGTACGACTAACGGTTACTTGTTGCGACTCCAGTTTAATTGGGGCATTTTGAACATAATATTCTACAATCCTGTCCCAATCCTCCTTTAAAATCAATGGAGCATCAGGATAGATATTTAGATTCCTTACAATACTTTCATCTATAGGGTCAAGGTCTTCAAAAGGATCGGCTCCATTTGTCCTAATGCCCAAGCGCATACCCATATTGGGCAGAACACTCTTCTGCCAAGTATTTTTATCCAATAATCCTGGCTCGGGAAAAGTATGGCACATTTGACAATACCTTTCTGCCAATTCCTTACCCGATGACTTTAATTTGGATTTTTGTTTCTGTGGCGGGAATATATTTTCACCCTGAAAAAAGATTGCTAAACAAAAAGATGACAGGCATAGAGCATAAATCAATCGAGAAACACTTACCATTTTCATGCCCGCTCTTATTAGTTAAATTAGCCTTATTCAATTACCGATCAAAGTTCCAAAATGGATAATGACATCTAAAATTAAAAATTACAATTTAATTCAACTAAGACCTTGCCCCAATATACTTTATTTAGGCAATCACTTCACATTTCAATGGATATAAAAATTATGTTCCAAGCCTGTGTCTCTAATCCAACTCTACAAGAATGGGACAATGGTCACTATGAACGGCTTGCGACAAAATAACGGAACGCTTCAAACGACTCACCAGCGGCCTGCTGACCAAACCATAATCCAATCTCCATCCCTTATTATTGGCTCGGGAGTTTGCCCTATAGCTCCACCACGTATAATTATCGGGCTCCTTGTTAAAATGTCTAAAGCTATCTACAAAACCACTATCCATAAAATTGCCGATCCACTCCCTTTCCACAGGTAAAAAACCGGAAACATTTTTGTTTCTAACAGGGTCATGAATATCTATAGCCTCATGACATATATTATAATCCCCGCAAATAATAAGATTCGGATTTTCCTTTTTTAAATCATCTATATAGTCTTGGAAATCGGCCATATACTGCAGTTTATGATCCAATCGGGCTATATTGGTTCCAGAGGGCAAATAAAGGCTCATGACAGAGACTCCATTAAAATCGGCCCTAAGATTTCGCCCCTCAAAATCCATATAGTCTATTCCCGTTCCGTACTCCACATGGTCCGGTTGTGTTTTGGCAAGGATGGCCACTCCACTATATCCTTTCTTTTGGGCACTGTACCAGTAATGATAGTGATAACCCAAGGCTTCAAATACTGCCAGATCCAATTGATCCCGGTTGGCCTTGATTTCTTGCAAACACACCACATCCGGATTTACTGTTTTTAACCAATCCAAAAATCCCTTTTTCACAGCAGCCCTGATTCCATTTACGTTATAAGAAACAATTTTCATTTAAATATATTTATGCCGCACTCACCCCTTTTAAATATAATGAAGTTATATGTGCTTTAGTTTACTTCTATGTCCACTTTACCAAAATCTGGCCAAAAATAGCCAATGTTTTTTGTAACCGAAAAGGCAGCGTAAAATAGTTAATATTTATACTTGCTTTAAAGTACCCAAGCCATGGAAACTTTGAATTTCAGTAGAAAAAAATCAGATAATAATCCTTAAGTTTGAGACTTAAATTAAATGCATGAAATCCTCCTTTCACTTTCTATTGGCCTTATCTTCCCTATTTGTATCCTATGCCCAAGAACCCATCCAGAGAGACAGCATCACTGAATTGGACGAAGTAATCCTTTTGGATTCCCTTCAATCGGCCCCAGATAATGGCATTATAGCCACTAAAATTATAGGCACCAAGGTATTTCAGAACTACAGTCCCGTAGATATGGTTTCGGCAATCAATCAGATATCCGGAGTTTATATATTGTCCGGGGCTTTGAACACTAACAGAATCACCATTAGGGGGGTAGGTGCAAGAACCTTGTACGGGACGGATAAACTGCGTCTTTACTATAATGATATCCCAATAACCAACGGTTCGGGTTTCTCTACCATTGAATCCTTCGATTTGGAAAATCTAAGTTCGGTGGAGGTAATCAAGGGTCCAAAAGCAACTAATTATGGGGCCAATTTGGGAGGGGCAATTTTGCTGAATTCCAAACAGCCCACCAACGAGTCTACCTATTTCAGAAATAACTTTACTATAGGCTCCTACAGTCTAGTTAAGAACAACCTACAATTTAGTCTAAAGGAAAATAAGGTTGCGCTAAACTTTCACTATGGCTTTTTGGAGACCGATGGCTATAGGGAAAACAACAGATTTGAACGCGAAGGGGTACTCTTGGATTTGAATTACCAAATAACTCCCAAAACCAATATTGGCCTTCTATTTAACCATGTTGATTATAACGCCCAAATACCTAGCTCTTTAGGAGAGACCGATTTTAAGGAAAACCCCACCAAGGCCGCATTTACATGGAAATCTGCCAAAGGATACGAGGATAACAAATATAGCCTTGCCGGCCTTACCTTAAATCATGCCTTTTCAGAGAAAATAAACAACACCACCAGTATTTTCTATTCCTATCTGGATCACTATGAACCCAGACCTTTTGGAATTTTGGAGGAATACACCAACGGCTATGGTTTCCGGACAAAGTTCGCTGGTGCATGGGCTACCGATGGCCCTAAAATTGGCTACAATTTTGGTGCTGAATTATACAAGGATGAATACCAATGGAGCGAATTTGAAAATCTATATCAAGATAATAATGGACAAGGAAGTGTACAGGGCGATCAATTTGCCGATAACAAAGAGTTTAGGCGACAGTTCAATGCTTTTGGCAATCTACTTATTCCATTGGGGAAGGCCTTTTCTTCCCAAATTGGGCTAGGTGTAAACAAAACCTATTACGATTTCAGGGATGAATTCAATCAAGGAGCAGATAATAAGAGCGCAGAAAGGGATTTTGACGCCATAGTGCTGCCCAGCCTAAACCTCAACTATAATTTTTCAGCCACAAAATCAATCTATGCCAATATAAGTAAAGGCTTTTCCAATCCTACGGTGGAGGAAACCCTTACTCCGGACGGGGTAATTAATCCTGATATTGCCCAAGAAACAGGCGTGAACTATGAAATTGGCACTAGTCTGCTTATGTTGGATAGAAAATTAAACATAAACCTTGCCTTATACAGAATGGATATTAAAAATCTACTGGTAGCCCAAAGGGTAGGTGAAGATCAATATATTGGGAAGAATGCAGGCAAGACACAGCACCAAGGTTTGGAATTGGATGCCGAATATAAAATTGACATTTCCTCAAAGCTTAGGGTAACCCCTTTTATTAGCTATACATTTAACGATCACAGTTTTGTAACCTTTGTTGATGGGGACAACAATTATTCCGGAAATCCATTGACAGGGGTTCCCAAACACAGATTGAATTCTGGCCTACAAGCCCAACTTAACAATAAATTTTATTGGTATTCCACCCATCAATATGTAGGAGAAATACCTTTAACGGACGCTAATGAACTCTACAGTGATGCCTTTAATGTGGTGAATAGTAAAGTGGGGTATAAAAACCAATTGGGTAAAAAGCTATCGATGGACATATCCTTTGGTATCAACAATATCTTCGATGTCAACTATGCCCAATCCGTACTTATAAATACCACTGGTTTTGGCGGCGCCGAACCTAGGTACTACTATCCCGGTAATGATAGAAATTTCTATAGCAGTTTACGTTTAGGATATTCACTATAAGGGAAACAAAAAAAGGTCCAATAACTTAAGTTATTGGACCTTTAATTTCTTGTAGATCACGGAACTATTCCATTCTTTTCAACCAGCTTTTCATATCCACTTCCTTATGGATGATTGCCTTTACATCTGAAATGGCAACTCGTTGCTGTTCCATAGTATCCCTATGACGTATGGTAACCGTTTTATCTTCTAGAGACTGGTGATCCACGGTAATGCAAAAAGGTGTCCCATTGGCATCCTGTCTTCTGTAACGACGGCCAACGGCATCTTTTTCATCATATACCACATTAAAATCCCATTTAAGGTCATCTATGATTTCTTGGGCCAATTCTGGCAAACCATCCTTTTTTACCAAGGGCAGTACCGCGGCCTTCATAGGCGCCAAAACAGCCGGTAATTTAAGTACGGTCCTAGTAGTGTTGTTGTCCAACTCCTCTTCTACCAAGGAGTTTGAAAAAACGGCCAAGAACATACGATCCAAACCAATGGAAGTTTCAACCACATAGGGAACATAACTTTCATTGAGTTCAGGATCAAAATATTGTAATTTTTTGCCCGAGTACTTTTCGTGGCTACCTAAGTCGAAATCGGTTCTGGAATGTATCCCTTCCAATTCCTTAAATCCAAACGGAAATTTGAATTCTATATCAGCAGCGGCATCTGCGTAATGCGCCAATTTTTCGTGATCGTGAAATCTATAGTTCTCGGCTCCCATCCCCAAAGACAAATGCCAGGCCATCCTTTTTTCCTTCCAGGTTTCGTACCATTCCTTTTGAGATCCGGGACGAATAAAAAATTGCATTTCCATTTGTTCAAACTCCCTTTGACGAAAGATAAACTGTCTTGCAACAATCTCGTTCCTAAAGGCCTTGCCCACCTGGGCAATCCCGAACGGAATCTTCATTCTACCGGTTTTTTGAACATTAAGGAAGTTAACAAAAATACCTTGTGCAGTTTCGGGCCTAAGGTATAGATCCATGGCGCTATCGGCAGAGGCTCCCAATTTGGTACCGAACATTAGATTAAATTGCTTTACATCTGTCCAATTCCTTGATCCGGACAATGGACATGCAATTTCCAATTCCTCGATTAAATTTTTTACATCTACCAAATCCTCGTTCTCCAAGGATTTTCCCAAACGCTTCAAGATGGTATTGATCTGTTCTTGATAACCTACCACTCTTGGATTGGTTTCCAAAAACTGTTTTTTATCAAAAGCATCTCCAAAACGTTTTTCAGCCTTGGCTACTTCCTTATCTATTTTAGCTTCAATTTTAGCGGTATAATCCTCCACCAAAACATCTGCACGATATCTTTTTTTGGAATCTTTGTTATCTATCAATGGATCGTTAAAGGCATCTACGTGTCCGGATGCCTTCCAAACGGTTGGGTGCATAAATATTGCAGAATCTAGTCCCACAATATTATCGTTCATCTGAACCATGGCCTTCCACCAATATTCACGGATATTCTTTTTTAACTCGGCCCCATTTTGGGCATAGTCGTATACGGCACTTAGTCCGTCGTAAATTTCGCTGGATTGGAAAACGTATCCATACTCCTTTGCATGCGAGATTACTTTTTTAAAATCGTCTTCTTGTTTCACCATTTGGCAAAAATATAATATTAGTGGAAATTGAAGAGATTTATTTCAATTGAAATTCTGAAGTCGCCAATAATTTTTCATTCTCGAAAACATTTAGGGTATAGGTTCCTTCCGCCAAAGATCCTTCCGGTACTGAAATAGCATCGCAAACGCTAAATTCCTGCCCCATAAAAACCAGTTCTACACGTTTACTGTAAACATTGCCGTTTACGGAAATGGTATTGGCATTATCCTCTATGACACCCATATTTGGACCTAAGAATTGCAAGTAGATAACCCGCTCTTCATTTTTGGAATTGGGATTTCCCATTACGGTAACACAACCCCTTAGTTTGGATATGATATTCGCCTTATTGGTTTTAATGTGTTTGCCACTTCTAAACCTAAAACCACTACCCTCCGAATTTTCCAATTTTAGATAGCTTTTGGTCTTGAGCTCCTGACTAAGTTCTTTGTTCTTCCTCCTAAGTAAAGCTTCGGCCTCCGCCAACGAACTGCTCTTTCCCCTGAGTTCCTCTATCATCTTCCTGGTTTCCTCATATTTGTCCCCAAGGAGCATATTGTTATACTTAAGGAAATTGTTCTTTAGTTTAAGGCTATCATTTTTGGCCTCGAGCTTTCTAAGTTCGGTTTTGTATTCCTTTAATTTTTCGACCGTAAAATTTAAGCGTCCCACGGAATCCAACAACTGTTGCACCCTATATTTTGAATCCTGTAATTCTATTTCATTTACCTCATTAAGCGCAGAAAGCCTATCTACATCAGATTTCATCAGAGTAAGGTCCTTAACAAGTAATTCTTTCTCCTGCTCCAAAAAACTAATGCGACTTTTGGATTGGGCATAACTATAATAGAAGGCAATAAGAATTCCCAGTATAATAGCTGCCAAAGCGGCAAGTATTATCTTATAATTAAATTTATTATCTTCAGTATCCATCTAAAAGCATGCGTATTAAGTAGGTTAATAGTAATCTAGATTTGTGTATTCCAAGATTTCAAATATACTAAACGATATCAACACGGTCCTTGTACCTAGGCTATGTTTTGGATGTAATGCTCTATTATATAGAGGAGAAGAACATGTGTGTACCGTTTGTCGAAATCAATTACCACTCACCGAGTATACTTTTAACGCTGTAAACCCTGTTGACCGTATATTTTATGGAAGAATTAACATTATTAAGGCCAGTTCTTTTCTGTTTTTTACTGAAAAGGGAATCGTAAAAAGTATAATTCACTACCTAAAATACAAAAACCAAGAGCAAATAGGCACATTTTTAGGGAATTGGTATGGCCATATACTGAAGGAAAACAACTTTCTTAACAACATTGATTACGTAGTGCCAGTTCCCCTGCACCGTAAAAAATTAAAAACAAGAGGCTATAATCAAGTTTCCCTATTTGCCAAATCGATAGCTGAACACATTGGGGCCCAATACAAAGAGGGTGTCCTTATTAAAACCGCCAACACTAAGACCCAAACCAAAAAATCCAGAATACTAAGGTGGCAGAACAAACAAGCCCTTTATGTTTTAACAGACCATGAAATATTCAAGGATAAAAATGTGTTGTTATTGGACGATGTCATTACCACAGGGGCTACCATGGAGGTCTGTGCCACAGCCTTATCCGCAACAAAGGGAATTAATATATATGTTGCCTCCATGGCCATAGTACCTTAATTTTACAATTCTACAAATTAGTTGTTTCTTTGTTGAACATTTTCATTACTGTTATGATCCAACGCATTTTAGGGTTTTTGTTTCTCTTTTTAACCGTATCGGCCCTTGTACAGTGTGCACGCAGAGGCGCGCCCAGTGGAGGTGCTAAGGATGTTACTCCGCCGAAATTGGTTAAGGCAGAGCCCAAGAACATGTCCATAAACTTCAATACCAAAAAAATCCGATTGTATTTTGACGAATACGTTAAGCTCAAGGATATTGAAAAGCAACTTATTGTTTCCCCACCTTTAAAATACACTCCCTTAATATCCCCACAGGGCTCGGCCAACAGATATGTAGAGATTATCCTAAAAGATACCCTAAAAGCGAATACCACCTATACCTTAAATTTCGGCCAAAGTATAATTGATAACAACGAGGGCAACCCCCTTAGCTATTTTACTTACGTGTTTTCAACAGGGGACTATATAGATTCATTAACAGTTTCTGGCGTGGTAAAGGATGCATTTAATAAGAACGCAGACACTTTTATCAGTATCATGCTTTATGAGATTGATAGCACCTATAACGATTCTACCATCTATCGGCAACCTCCAAATTATATTACCAACACACTGGACAGTACTCCCATTTTTCATTTGAAAAATCTAAAAGAGGGAAAATATGCCATGTTCGGGGTAAAAGATGAGGCCAAAAACAACATTTTCAATCAAAGGGTCGACAAAATTGCTTTTATAAAGGACACTATTAGCCTTCCGACGGATTCGGTTTATTTATTGACCATGTTTAAGGAATTGCCCGACTATAGTATTTCAGTTCCCAATTTTGCGGCAAAAAACAAGATTATTTTTGGGTATCAGGGCAATGCAAAAGATATATCAGTTAAAGCCCTAAGCAACATTCCCGATACGGTAAAAACCAAAATCACCAAAGAGCGGGATAAGGACACCCTAAACTATTGGTTTACTCCTTTTAAAGTGGATTCACTGGTTTTTACAGTGGCCAATGAGAAAGAAAGCCTAATTGATACCTTTACCGTAAAAACAAAAAAAGTAGGCTTGGACACCCTTATTGTACAGCCAAACCAAAGAGGGTCCCTAGAGTTTGGAAAGCCTTTTTATATTGGAACCAACACCCCCATTTCCCGTATGGACAGTTCAAAAATCAGTTTGGCACGCAAGGATTCAACCTTGGTAAAATTCATGACGGTATTGGATACTATAGGCAATAAAATTGATTTTGATTTTGAAGTAGAGCCCAACGAGAATTATGCCTTAGAACTACTACCTGGGGCGATTGTAGATTTTTTTGAAACCGAAAATGACACCATATCCATTAAACTGTCTACCAAAAGTTATGCAGATTTCGGAAATTTAAGACTTACCTTGGACGGGGCTGTTACCTACCCTTTGATAGTACAATTAACAGACGAAAAAGGGGTTACCGTAAAGGAATTGTTCGCCAATGAACAAAAAGTCTTTGAATTCACCAATATTAAACCGGCAAAATACCTGATTCGGGTCATTTACGATAGCAACGGTAATCAAAAATGGGATACTGGAAATTATCTTCAAAGAATTCAGCCGGAAAAAGTTACCTACTACCCAAATGCATTGGAAGTGAGGGCCAATTGGGAATTGGAACAAACCTTTACACTTTCAAACTAAAATGGTCCCTATCTTCCAAAAACTTTAATTTTTCCCTTGCATCGGCAATATGTCTTTTATCCAAGGTGGCATAAAGTACCTTTTCCTCTTTCGAAAACACTATTGGTTCACCAAAGACATTGTTTACAGTGGAATGGCCTGAATAATTATGTCCGGTATCATCCGTTCCAATTCTATTTACTCCTATTACATAAGCCATATTTTCAATGGCACGTGCTTTTAACAGGGCGTCCCAAGCATTAATTCTTGGCTGCGGCCAGTTGGCAACATAAATAAGTACATCATAGTTCTCGGTATTCCTTGCCCAAATAGGAAAGCGTAGATCATAACAAATAAGCGGACAGATCCTAAAACCTTTATAGTCGATCACAATCCTTTTTTCCCCTCTGTTATAAATTTTATCCTCACCGGCTAGTGTAAAGGTATGTCGCTTGTCATAAAAACTCGATTTTCCATCGGGCTCCACAAACCAAAGTCGGTTATAATAATGCCCATCCTCAAAATAGACCATACTTCCGGTTAAGGCCACATTCTTTCTCTCCGCTTCCTTTTGCATCCATTTAACCGTTACCTCCCCTTCCTCTTTGGCGATATTCCAAGGGGTCATGGTAAAGGCCGTGGTAAACATTTCAGGAAGTATTACCAAGTCTACCTCCCCGTTTAAGGTGTCGAGCTTTTTGGAAAAGTGTTCCCTATTCTTTGATGGATTTTCCCATTCCAGCGGGGATTGTATAAGTGCTACTTTAAGTTCCATTATTATGCGCTATTGCTCTAATCAAAATATGCTTAGGAAGATTCTAAATGGCCAGTCTATATAAATACAGAAATTCTGATAACAGGCATGAGCTACTCCCGTAAATCTTTAATCTATTCTAGGCCTTTTCCAACAAAGTAATTAGCGATGGCATTCCTTGCATTTTGGCATGATCCAAGGCAGAAAGGCCTCGTACATCTTTGATGGTAGTATCTGCACCTTTGGCCAAAAGCATTTTAGCAATCTCCTCCCTATTGAATGTTGCGGCATAGATAAGACAGGTAGCCCCCATAGTGTTGCGCTCATTAATACCGGCCCCTTTATCTATGAGCTTCTTGGCGGTATCCGTATAGCCTTTAAAGCAGACACCCATCAAGGCCGTATTGCCAGAGGCATCCTTGGCATCTATTTTGGCCCCATTTTCCAACAAAAGATCGGTAATTTCCTCCTGGTCGTAATATGTAGATAAAATAAGTGGTGTAGATCCCCTTTGGTCCTTGCTGTCCAGCAATAAGGGGTTCTTCTTCAACATGGCCCTTACCTCATCGAAGTTCCCGTTTCTAATTTCGTTAAAGAAAAATTCGTTCATAGATAATTACCATTAGTTAAATGTATAAAAAAACAATCACTTTAATAAACTGAAAATATAGTTTAAAATAATAATTCCCATTAAACCCAATAAAACATATTACATGCTTTAAAAAGTTCCTTATCCTAAAAAAGGTATAATACCTTTTCCAACATAGTTTATAACCATTTGTCATTTAGCTAAACCTTCGTTAAAAGCTCTAATTCATTTATAGCTAAAATCTCCAGGGAACATTTGACATATTGAATACAAGAAATTCGTTGTCTTATAGGAATTTTTTTGCCTTTCACAATTTATAGCCATATTCCTACGTTTTCTTAATAAATTCCCCTAAAAGCATACATAATTTTGAACACATTAACGCGTACGATTACAATAGAAGAAGCCCCTATTGCCATTGCCACATTAGATACCAATCTCTGTTTTATAAATTGTTCCACCCCTTGGCAACAAGAATTTATAAGCCCGGACAAAGAAATCTATGGAAAATCTTTTTTTGACGTTGTCCCTAGTTCCCCTCCGGTATTTAGAAAAATCCTCGAAAATAGTTTTTCCATTGACGATAATATCATTGAAGAACAAAAACATATTATGCCGGACGGTAGCATTAAATGGTATCAATGGAGCATTAAAACTTGGAAAGATGTAGACGGTACAATTGGTGGTTTAATAATAACATGTACCAACATTACCAAGATAAAACGCGCTAAAGATCTATTGATTGCAGCCGAAAATGTGGCCAAAATGGGAGGATGGGATTTGGATATGATTACCAATACCATACATTGGTCCAGAATTACAAAGGAGATACATGAAGTGCCATTAGATTACAAACCGTGTTTGAAGACAGGTATAAATTTCTATAAGGAAGGAGAACATAGGGAAAAAATTACCGAGTTGATTCAAAAAGCCATTACCAACGGAGAAGAATGGGATACCGAATTACAGATTGTTACCGCTAAAGGCAAAGAATTGTGGGTAAGGGCCAAGGGAATGCCAGAGTTTGTGAATGGAAAATGTGTTAGACTTTATGGAATATTTCAAGATATAGACAAAGAGAAAAAAGCCGAAATCAAGAATACCCAAATTAAAGAAAGGCTAGATTTGGCTACTGAGGTGGCCAATATAGGAATTTGGGAATACAATTTACATAAAGATGAGCTTGAGTGGAACGACGAAATGTTCCCTCTATTTGGAGTAAAACGCAAAGACTTCAAGGGTAATTTCGGTTCCTGGAAAGCCACTGTGCATCCAGATGACCTAGAGCGATGCTTAAAGGAATTTGACATGGCCGTGTCCGGAATCAAGGATTTTAAAACCGAGTTTCGAATCGTCCATCCAGATGGCACTATAAAACACATTAAGGCCAATGCCGGTATTTTCAAGGACGATGAGGGAAAAATTATTAAAATGGTCGGGACCAATTGGGACATAACCGAAGTTGTTAATACCCAATTAAAGCTGAATAAAAGTGAAGAGTCCTTCAAGGGATCATTTAAGTCTTCCGCTGTAGGAATGGCACTGGTTGCAAAGGATGGTTCGTGGTTGGACGTAAATGACACCCTATGTCTTAGCTTGGGATATTCAAGAAAGGAACTACTGCAGCTTTCCTTTCAGGATATTACACATCCTCAAGATCTTGAGAAAGATTTATCCCAACTACAAATGCTATTGGATGGGAAGGTTAATAGTTACCAATTGGAAAAAAGATACTTCCATAAAAAGGGAACAATCGTATACGTAGTGCTCACCGTTACTGCCGTGAAGGATATAGAAGGTAATATTTCCCATTTTATTTCCCAGGTGGTGGATATTACAGCAAAAATTGAAGCCCAAAAGAAATCCGAAGAGTTCTTGGAATTGACCAAAAGTCAAAATAATAGCTTATTAAATTTTGCCCATATTGTTTCCCACAATCTACGATCGCACTCTTCCAACCTGTCCATGTTATCCAATTATTTAATAGAGGAACAAGGGGAAAGTGAAAAAAGGGAAATTGAGGCCATGATAGTAAACGCATCGGAAAGTCTAAACGAAACCGTTGCGCATTTAAATGAAGTTGTACAGATCAGCACCGAAGCGGAAGGACAATTACAGGCTGTTTGTCTAAATGAAATAGTTAAAAACGTAGAGAAGAACATTAGCGCCCTTCTACAACAGAAAAAAGTAGAATGCCAAATCTCAATAGACCAATCCATTAAAGTAAAAGGCATACATGCCTATCTAGACAGTGTTCTACTTAATCTTTTTACCAACAGTGTAAAATACAGTAGCCCTAATAGAATTCCAAAGATTTCGATCCAAGCGACCAAGTCCGGAAATTTCATTATCTTAAACTTTAGGGATAATGGACTGGGAATCAATCTTGAGCGACATGGAAAAAAGCTGTTCGGAATGTACAAAACGTTTCATCAACATGAGGATTCGAAAGGAATTGGGCTTTTTATTACCAAAAATCAAATAGAGGCAATGAACGGAAAAATTGAAGTGGAAAGTGCCGTTGACAAGGGAACACTTTTTAAAATCACCTTGGTTGCTGCTTAAAAACTAAATAGAAATGGGAAAGATTGAAAGTAGTTGTATTATAGATGACGATCCTATTGCCATATATGGAATAAAAAGATCGATGAAGGAAATTGATTTCTGCAACACGATAGTAGTCTATAAAAATGGACAGGATGCCATAGACGGATTGAATAATATGGTTGCGGAAGGGATAGCGCTACCTTCCATTATTTTATTGGACCTAAATATGCCCATTATGGATGGGTGGGAGTTTCTGGACGATTTTATTAAAATTCCGAATAACAATACCAAAAAAGTAACAATTTATATTATCAGTTCCTCCATAGATCCTCGGGATGTAATTAAGGTCCAAGATTATAGTTTGGTAAGCAATTACATTTTGAAACCTATCAAATCAGCAGATCTGCTTAAATTACTATCCGATGGCAGTAACTATTAAAATCACCTGGTGCCCGGATTAAAATTGTCCGGAGCATTTTGTGGTTCATTGATAGTACCCGATTCTCCAGAATCATTATATATTGTCCATTCACTAGGCGTATAAATTGGATTCGCTTGCGAGACATTTCCTTTTCGTAGTGCCCTGCCATCTTCAAATTCATGGTTGGTGCCAGACCCATCCTCGCCTATAACTCCAAAAATATCTATTACAGTCCCAAAAGGATCCACCAATTCCAAATTATCATCACCGTTGGAATCGGCAGGACTATTTATTGAAACACCATGATTGGGAGGGAAGCCGTATACGTTTTCGAACTCTGAGGCATTGGGAGAAATAACAAAGGTACTATTGCCTTCAATTTCATATCCCGACAAATCTATGGTAGAACTAATTTCCGTATTATCATTGGTGTACCTTCTTAAAGTCCATCCCTTTAGAGAAAGCGGTTCCGAATCCGAATTATAAAGCTCTACGAACCTTGCTCCCGCATTGTTATCCGGATCTGCCAATTCCGAAATGAAAATTTTTGATGAGGTAAATTCATCCACCAAATCCTCACAACGAATATCCGTAAAAGCAATATCGGAGGTATCCCTTATTACCAATTGATAATCCTTATTGTCCTTAATTAAAATCCCGGTTATGGTTCCATTGCCTTCTGGCAAAAGATTGGCCTGAAATTCGGAATACCCACTGTTCAGTAGCTCAAGTTCCAAATCTTCACAATTGGTCAAGGTTCTTATAGTTTCCTCCTCCTTTACAGCATAGGTCAGTCCCAATTCGGCCGATAAAATTTCCATATTGGCAAACTGCACCAAGGTGCTTATCATGGAATCGTCCAACTTATTAAGATCGACCGTTTTTGGTTGGAGCGAACCCAATGGATCACAGGAATTAAATAAATGCTGCCCAACTACGGCAGCAGGCAAACGTCCTACTGCAGGGTTGCCAAAAGCACTGAAAACGCCTCCCAATTTAATGGCCCCTTTACTCATCCCCAAATAAAGTCCTTTGGTTTTTATGAGGATCTTAGAGCCTACCTCGTAAAACAAATGAGAATCCCTGAGGTCAATTTCCAATTGTAGGCCCTGTGTGGGATTGATAAAATTATCCTGTATGTGTAAAGTTCCAAAAAAGTTGCCTGCCAGATCTGACGATACCACATAACCCTCTATAACCCAATCTTCCTGAATCTGAATCAATTCATCAACGTAAAGCGCCTTTAACTCCCCTATGGTAATATTGGCCGAAAGGTCCGATACACAATCGGATTCGGGTGTGTCAAAATTTTTATCCTTAACACAGGCCATTACCAGGTATAATCCCAAAAGGGAAGAAAGACATACAATATTGTTGATCCTGAAATTCATTGATCCATTATTACTATCCAGAATAATTACAAAAGTGAATTTTAAAAACTAATCGCAAAATTTATAAAATAGGTACGTCCATAGCCATACCAATATTTAGGAGCAAATGAGGGGTTACCACTTAAATTGTCCTGTTGTAATTGTCCAAAATTACCGTTCCTGCTTTGTTCGTATCCACCAGTTCTAAAAACCGCATCAAAAACATTGTTGATACTTGCAAAAACACTTATATACCTACCCTTTTTCAACCAAGATTTGCCCCCGACAATATTCAACAAATAAAAATTATCCAATTTATTTTGGGACAATAAGCGTTCTACATTTTCCTGGGTAGCATCTGGAAATGCCGTACCCGTATCGGGATCCAAATAAAAACTCTGTGTCCTAGTTATGGTAGAAATACCAGCGTAATTGTTCCCCAAATAATTGGCAGTAGCCCCTATCCACCAATATTTGGGATCACGGTATTCCATCCCTAAGGCAAAAGCCTTTTGAGGCCCTTGGGACAATTTGTAATCCTTCACCTTTGCTACCCCTAAATCTATATTGCCTTCAGGATTAAGGATATCTTCCTCCGTTCCTGCCGTATCAAAATTTATGGTTACATAAGGATCACTTGCATAAAGATATTTGCCTACAGAAGCCACCAAAGATAATTTCACTGCCGACGAAAGCTGGTACTCCAATCCTAGTTCCGTCCCTAAATGAAGCTTGTCCAAATCCGTAAGGACTTCCTGCACAAAATCGCTACCTACCCCTGCATCCACAAAGAAAAAATTAATATCCGTAATATTCTGAAATCGGGTATAATAGCCTGTTACACGTCCCGTTAAATTAGGTAGTCTTATATAGTAGTTAAGGTCTGTTGTAGTAATTGTTTCGCTTTGAATATCATTTACCACCTGATTATTCTCCCTTGGGTTAATAAATACATTTTGATAAACAGGGGGTTTGGTCAAATACGCCCCGTTTAAAGCAACCCAATGCCTACCGCTAAATTTATAGGTAAAACCCACTTTGGTCCCAAAATTGGAAAATTTAACTTTTTCACCCTTTCCGAAGGAGGTGTTCAAAAAACGTTCGTTCCTAAATTTACCTTCCCTTTGGTAATTGGTCGAGATATAATTGGCACCCAAGAACCCCTCCCATTTTGGATACCTTATGCCGAATTGGGCAAAGGCATTATAGACTTCAGCATTAATATTATAATGGTAGTTGAACAGGTTGGATGTTGTTTTATTTAGACTACCGTCCAAATCATTTTTTGTGTTGGAAAATGGGTCTATATCCTCATGATATTCAGCGCCCAACAAATCGCTGATTTCGGCGTAGTTATCCGAGTCCAAATTGGTATAATGCCCACTAAAATCAATTTTGAAGTGGTCATTTAGGGTGTAATTACCTATGGTGGCTACATTAAACTGTTGGTCCTCATTGGTGTCATCGTAGTAAATATAGGCCGCTTTGCCCTGCAGGGACAAACTGGAATTTGCCTGGTACAAATTGTTCCAATTTAATTGCGGATTTTCCAAGAAGCCGTTTTTGGCCATATTGGCGGCTATAAAATTGGCCCCAATAGGACTATTAATATAATAACTTGGCAAATATCTATAATAAGTTTTATCCGGATTAGGGGCGTTATAGTATCCCAACCTACCCTTGGAATTTGTTCCAAATTGATAAGATACTCCGGTGTTTAGTGTAAATCTTTTGGAGCTATAATAGTGATTGAACATAAATATAGGCTCTACTATTTTCCGTTCCCTGGAGTTTCTAATTTTGCCATTTTGAGTGCCCCAATATGGGTTATATTTATTCCCGACCAATTGAAAAACTTCCTCTGTAATTGCGGAAGACCTTCCTCGGCGGTTAGAGGCCCAAATGCTTGTTAGATTAATACTATGTTTGTCATCCAACTTATATTCAAAAGCACCAAAAAAAGAATAGGCATCATACAAGGTACCATCAATATAACCCTCCTTTGCCCACCTTCTAGAGGCAGAGATACTGTAATTTATTCCTTTTTGCGGCAGACCTGAGGAATAGGTAACCATAAGTCGGCCCGCATAAGTTCTATTGGATGCCGAGGACGACAAACGCATCCCTTTCCTAAAAGTGGAAGGCCTGGTACTAATATTCGTAGTTCCCAAAATACCTCCGTAGGAGTAATCCGATGCCTGTAACCCATGGGTGAATTCCTGATTCCTTGTTACATCGTTAAGGCCGCCCCAATTGTTCCATTGAGGACGTCCGTCCATCAATTTGTTCATGGAAATGCCATTTAGAAGAATAACCCCATTTTCCGATCCATAGCCCCTTACTCGAAAAAATGCCTGACCAAAATCGAATGCCGCCCTATTTAGAAAAATATCCTTGGTGGCCTGTAACATGCCCGAGGTCATTGAAATGCTTTCATCTTCCAACAAGTCGGAATCTGTTAATGTTATTAAATTGTCTGTTTTCTCCTGGACAATATCACGATCCAAAAAAATAATTCCCAGATCCAAATCTTCATTGCTTATAGAAATGGGCATTCTTTTAATTAGATAATCTTGGGCGGTAATAGATAGTATATAATCTCCAGGCTGTTTTAAAGAAAGTACAAATTTTCCGTCTATGGGATCAGGTCTTATTGGGGCAGACCCTGAAATTTCAATTTTGGCATATTCAATGGTTTGCTGGGTTAGCATATCCTTTACAAAACCCTTTACATTGTAGATTTCCTGTGCATAACCCCAGATGCCCTGCAGAAGAAAAAATGATATTGCCAAACCATTTTTCATTGATGAAGATGAAATATTTTAACAATTTGGTTATAAGATATTAATAATTGACAGTTTATTCTTAATTTATTCCAAGAAAAGTTAATGAATAGCTTACAGTATTCAAAAATTAATGTAATCCATGAGTATCACTTGCACCTTATTTGTGGTCTTTTTTACAATTAGTGGGGCCCTGGCACAGGAGACTAAGACGTATACATTAAGAACCGTGGCCTTTTACAATTTGGAGAACTTATTTGATACTGTTAACGACACATTGACCTTGGACGACGATCGTACCCCGGATGGTAAGGACAATTGGACCATTGAAAGGTATAACCAAAAAATTTACAATATGTCCAAGGTTTTATCGGAAATAGGAAGTCCCGATGCCCTAACCTCCCCAGACATTATTGGCCTATGTGAATTGGAAAATAGACAGGTAATAGAAGACCTAACGAACCATCCCCATCTACGGGAGAAGGACTATGGAATAATTCATTTTGATTCCCCAGATGAGCGGGGCATAGATGTGGCCCTTTTATATAAAAAAACTGTTTTTCTGCCCACTTCATTTGTCAGTCTGCGACTATTGCTCACTAATGAAAACGATTATAGGGATTACACTAGGGATCAGTTGGTAGTAAGCGGCATTTTAGACGGGGAGGAAATGCATTTCATTGTAAACCACTGGCCTTCAAGAAGCGGAGGGGAAGCAAGAAGCAAGCCCAATAGAATAGCCGCGGCCCGATTAAACAAAAGCATCATAGATTCTATTTCAAAGTTGAGTCCAGAAGCAAAAATCATCAGCATGGGCGATCTTAACGACGACCCAATAGACGATAGTTTAAAAAAAATATTGAAAACCAAGGGAAAGGTTGTCGATTTGGAAAAAACCGATCTATATAATCCTATGGAACTGCTGTTTAAAAAAGGAATCGGCTCCTTGGCCTATAGGGACCATTGGAACCTATTTGACCAAATATATTTCACCGCCAATATTACTAATGAATCGCCTGACCAATACCACTTCTGGAAAGCCGGAGTATACAGTCCTACTTACCTAATTGATAAAAAGGGCCAATACAAAGGATATCCCTTACGCACCTATGCAGGAGGAAACTATATTGGCGGTTATAGCGATCATTTCCCTGTATATATCCACCTGATTAAGGCAGTAGATTAAGTTATTATTGCGGAAGTACAATATTGATATTTCTCCACTTCACCTTTATTCCGCCACCGTCATGGATCTGAAGGGCTATGGAGCCTTTACCGGCACCAATTTTATCATCGGTAATGCTCACCATTTCGGTGCCATTTAGCCATGAAGTTAACTTATTGCCAGACAGCTTAATCTTCATCGTATTCCACTCCCCCTCCTTGAGGACCTTATCCTTTTCGGGATCGGGCTTAATTAGCCATCCTCTGCCGTAGGATTCGTAGACACCTCCCGTATCATGTCCCGGAGGTGCAACTTCTACTTGCCAACCACTAACTTTGGTGCCATCAACGGTAGACCTAACAAACACCCCGCTATTACCATTGGCTTCCTGCTTAAACTCCAAGGTAAGTTCAAAATCATCGTAATATTTATCGGTGGCCAAATAACCATATTGTTTGTCCGGTCCACTTTCAGAAACAAGCAATCCATCTTCCACGTACCATTTTTCGGTGCCGTAGATCGTCCAGCCCGATAAATCTTTGCCATTAAACAGCGACATTTCCTGGGATACCCCAGGTATGGCCATAAGGGCCAGAACAATAACTACTAAATTTTTCATATGGTACATAAATTTGGTTTATGATTTATTGTTATTATTAATTTGTTAAGATCAATATAGTTACTAAAAGACCTACCTGTGGCCAAATAACCCTAACCTCTCCAAATACAATTAATTAATTGAGCCATTGTGCCCATGGAATTCTGCTAAGGATAAGGATCAATCCCAAACCGTAAAAAATGGTAATGGTCTTAAACTTTCTTTTGCCTTCCAATACTTTTTTGTGTTTGGACCAGCCGACCGTAATAAAGACAATTGCAATTATATTGATAAACGGATGTTCTACGGCCAATAAACGGGAGGCCGAGTTTAACCCGCCCATACCCAATGTTTTAATGGCGTTCAACCCATTGGAAGACACAAAATAGAGTACTAGGCCCACCAAGAGTTGCAAATGCGATAAAATCAGCGCAAATAGGCTAATTCTAAAATCCTTTCTCAAAGTGAAATCCTTATTTCCTGTCCATCCCAAAATACCATTGGCCACGGCTAAAAATAATACAGCCAATACCACATAGGCAAAATAAGAATGTAAGGCGAGAATCCATTGATGTGCTAATCCGTAATCTTCCATAGTTTTTATTTTAATTTATAAATGTAAGGAATTTTGGTAATAAAAAAACCCCGCTAATTAGCGGGGTCATTATTTTTTACTTCTATTAGTACTTAGAAGTTATAGCGCATATTAAAGTTCCAAGTCCTACCATAACCAAACCTAACTCGGTTATCGGTATTTACACCGTTCCAAACGTCATCTCCAGACTCAACATGTGTGTTATCGCTTGAGCTCTCCAAATATACCTCATCAAAGACATTGTTAATGTTTAAACGGAACTGAATGGATTTATTGTTCTCCTTCCCAACCAACATACGGTAAGAGAGCCCGGCATCCATGGTGTCATAAGAAGGTAATTTAATAGCCCCCCTATTGTTGGCAGTTGAAAATTCGGAATCCCCGAAAAGGGTGGAACCATATAAATTATCATATAGATTCCAGTTGGCATCCAATTTAAATCTGGGCAATATTTCATAATCCCCACTAATACCTGCAGTAAACTGCGCAGCCTGTCCTATTTTTACACCATCTATATAACTAGGGTCTCCTGTAGAAATTATATTTCCATTTTCATCAGAGGTGGTGGTGGTAACATTACCATCATATTCCCAATTACCAATAGATACAAATCCTTGAAAATTCAATCCGTCCGCGGGGCGTGCAAACACTTCCAATTCCACACCGGAATGTACCTGCTTCAATGGACTGGTTTGGGTAAACTCGTCCACGATATTGTCATTATTGGTATCATCAGAGCTATATTGTATCCTATTGTCCCAAATAGTGTAATACACGTTAAGGTTGGCAGATAAAATATCGCCCATAAACTTATATCCACCTTCCAAACCAGTAATCTTCTGATTTTCAGTTGCCAAAGGATTCAATTCATTTGAATTTCTATCATCTATATACAAATCACTGTGATAAGGCTGACGTGAGTAGTAACCTCCATTTGCAAATATCGCGTGTTGCTCGGATAGGTTATAGGCCACACCGGCCTTAACGTTAAAGCCTGGGTTGTTTACTTTTTCCGATTCTTCGGATTGCCCTTCATTGGCAGCATTCAAAAACTCTTCCCTGATATGCGATTGTGTAGAAGCCGACCCTTGAAAGAAGGTAGAAAAAGCTCCCTTGGAATACTCTAATTGTCCAAACACCCCTGCATAGTTGATTCTTTCCTCGTAATCATAACCAAATCTTTGGGAGTGGTCATCATTCGGGTTAAAGGTTATATTCCAAGGATTAATACCGCCATAGGCATTGGTAAGTTCGTAGGCACCTCCGTTGTAATTGCTGGAATTGGAAACCGATGTAACACCAATAAACTCACGTACATCCCTAAAGTGGATTCCGTTGTACAAACGAACATCCGCCCCAATGTTGAAATTAAGGTTTTCATTGATTTGCTTATTGAAGTTGGTTACCAAACCACCCCAGTTATGGTTGTTGTTGGACCCCCTGGCATAAAGGGCCTCCCCTGTATTTCTATCTGTAATTAATTGAGCAAAACTTCCCCTTCCTATTGAACCGTACAATACGCTAGACAAAGAGGCAGTCTCGTTAAAAGTCAAGTCCCAACTAAGGTTGGCTACCGGTTTGTGATAAATATTTCTACCTCCAGGGTAGGCGCCCCCATTTAAAGTGTTAGGACTGTTAACGTTTGCTGTATTCCAAGAATTGTATTTTCTTCCATTATCCAAAAAAGTCCTAAGATTATCGGACCCTGCAGCAGCATGCCATTGTGGAGCACCTGTTAGAATAAAGTTGAAGATGTTATTTTCGTTGGGTACATATCCAAAGGACAAGAAATAGGTTTGACCTTGACCTCCGGTATTATCCACATAACCATCTCCTTGCCAATGTCCCAACATTGCTGCAACAGACAAGCCATTTTCCATTATACCTGTTGAGTAATATCCGGTGGTCTTAATGTAATTATCATTGCCAAGCATAGTTTGAAAAAAACCTCCTTCACGCTTGTCCAAGGTTTTGGTCACAATGTTTACCGTACCTCCAACAGATGAAATGGCCAATTTAGAAGATCCCAATCCCCGTTGCACCTGAACGGCATTCGCAATATCCAATACTCCAGACCAGTTGGACCAGTACATTTTTCCATCTTCCATTCCGTTGATAGGCTGTCCGTTTAACAAGAATGCCGTATTGGTCTGATCAAAACCCCTCAAGAACATTTGACCATCTCCAAAAGCACCTCCCTTAACGTTCTGAACTGAAGGGGTAGACTTTAATAACTCAGGTAAATCCCAGTTTCCTGTTTTTTCCCTGATTTCCCTGGCCTTTATGGTAGACACTGCTATGGGTGTTTGTCTGTCTTCGGCCAAATCTATAATTCCAGAGCCCACAATAACCACCCCTTCCAATTCCTGTGCGTCCGGATTAAGGGATATGGTACCGATGTTACCGAGTGTTGTAAAATTTACTTTCTTGCTAATAAATCCGATATAGGAAATTACCAAAGTTCCTGAACTTTGGGATACTTCAATGGTAAAGTTACCATCAAAATCTGCTGCAACCCCATTTGTGGTTCCCTGAACCAAAATGTTAGCTCCCGGTAAGGGATCGCCAAAATCACCATCTACTACAGAACCAGTAATGGTTCCTTGGGAAAACCCTATTGCCGTTAACAAAAATGCGGCAATAACAAAGTACATTTTTTTCATTTTTCTAAGAGTTAATTAGTTTTTAATAATCGCTGCAAAAGTGAGTATATTTTTACAACAATACATTACTATAATGTTAAATTAGTAAGTGCAAATTTAACATTAAATACCTTAATAACTCCTGAAAGACAGTAAGTTAATACCGTTTATTAGGAATTGGCAAAATTGCCAATTATTTCTTAAATAAATTTAAAAGATTTAACGTAGAAGCATCATGATTCGCAATGGTAGATCCTTCAATATCGTTCAATATGGCAGTAGCCAATTGCTTGCCCAATTCCACACCCCATTGATCGTAACTAAATATGTTCCAGACTATGCCCTGGACAAATATTTTGTGTTCGTACATGGCAATAAGAGACCCCAAACTCTTGGGAGTTAACTTATCTATTAATAAGGTATTGGTAGGTTTGTTTCCTTCAAAAACCTTGAATGGCAAGATTTCCGCAATCTCTTTTTCCGAAACCTTTTTATCCTCCAATTCCTTTCTAACCTCATCAGCAGACTTACCATTCATTAGCGCCTCTGTTTGGGCAAAGAAGTTGGCCATTAATTTATTGTGGTGGTCCTTGTCCCCGTGCAAGGACTCCTTAAACCCAATAAAATCGGTAGGAATTAATTTAGTCCCTTGATGGATCAGTTGAAAAAAGGCATGCTGCGAATTGGTACCAGGCTCTCCCCATATAATGGTTCCTGTTTCATAGGTTACCCTATTTCCGTTCCTGTCCACGCTTTTTCCATTACTCTCCATAATCCCTTGCTGCAAATAGGCCGAAAACCTACTTAAATATTGGGTATAGGGAATAATGGCCTCTGTCTCTGCACCGTAAAAATTATTATACCAAACACTTATAAGAGCAAGGATTACCGGTATGTTCTCTCCAAAATCTGTGCTTGCAAAATGCTGATCCATTTCATTGGCACCCATCAGCATGGCATCAAAATTTTCGTATCCCACCGCCAAGCCAATAGATAAACCAACCGCGCTCCACAATGAAAACCTACCCCCGACCCAATCCCACATAGGAAATACGTTATCTGCATCAATTCCAAATTCCGAAATTTTCTCGGCATTGGTAGAGACTGCGGCAAAATGCTTGGCCACATCTGCTTGGGTAGCGTGTTTTAGAAACCACTTTTTTATGGTAGTGGCATTGCTTAGGGTTTCTTGGGTAGTAAAGGTCTTGGAAACCACAACGAACAATGTTGTTTCAGGATTTAAGCCCTTTAGGGTTTCGTAAACATGATCACCATCAACATTGCTTACAAAATGCATTTTTAAATGGTTGCTGTAAAATTTTAAGGCTTCCACTACCATGGCGGGACCAAGATCCGATCCACCGATACCAATATTGACCACATCGGTAAAGGCTTTTCCTGTAAATCCGGTTTTAGCACCTGAAATTACGGAATCCGTAAAGGATTTTATCTTCTGTTTCACCTCGTAAACTTCTGGGACAATGTTTACCCCGTCTACTTCGATGACATCCGATTCTTTTGCCCTTAAGGCCGTGTGAAGAACCGCCCTGCCTTCTGTTTTATTTATAATACCGCCTTCAAACTGCTTCTGGATAGCATCCTTCAATCCAACTTCATTTGCCAATTGCAAAAGAAGTTGAAGGGTTTCTTGGGTTATCCTATTCTTTGAAAAGTCTACGAAAAATTCGTTCCAGCGAATGCTGTGTTTCTTAGCCCTATCGGAATCCTTTGCAAACAAGTCCTTTAAGGAAAGACCGGTATTCTCTTTATAATGTTGTGAAAGTTTTTTCCAAGCTTCTGTTTTGGTCGGGTCGGTATTCTGTAAAGCCATTTTATTCGTTGAGTGTTAGCAAATCTTCTTCTGGTAATTCTATGTATTCAATACAATCCAATTGACTTTTCTTAGGCCCTACAAAATCCAAATAAGCAGTTTTTAGGCTATCCGCAATAGGTTCGGCAGCCGGTAATTTTTCCTTTAGCGGATCTACCTGTTGCCCATTTTTCCAGAAACGATAACATACGTGCGGGCCTCCGGTATTACCGGTCATTCCAATCTCACCTATTACATCTCCCTGCTTTACAAAATCCCCTTTCTTCACATGCTGTTTCCTCATATGCAGATACTGGGTGCTGTAGGTACCATTATGCTGAATCTTGACATATTTACCATTACCACCTCTTCTTGTGGATTCTGTGACTGTACCATTGGCGGTAGCTAGGATAGGGGTTCCTATAGGAGCTGCATAATCCGTTCCCTTATGAGGCTTAACCTTGTATCCATAATAGGCAATTCTTCTGTTTAAATTATACCTAGAGGATATTCTGCTGAACTGAACTGGCGACTGTAAAAATGTACGTCTAAGGTTTTTGGCCTGATCGTCATAATAGTCGTTGATGTTTTTGGTGGAGTCGGACACAAAGTTAAAGGCGTAAAAAGGCTCTCCATTGTGCTCAAAATAAGCGGCCTCAATACCACTGGCACCAGCATAAATGGTATCGTTGATATACTTTTCCTTGTAGATTACCTTAAACCGATCCCCTTTCTGAAGTCTAAAGAAATCTATGGTCCATGCGTAAATTTCAGATAAACTATTGGTAACGTTGTAATCAATACCTTGTTTCAATATTGCTTCGGACAAGGAAGATTCAATAATTCCGGAAGCTTCCCGCTCCACATATTTTACCTTTTGCTTTTTCTTATAGGCGAGGACGCTGTCCCTAAAATCGATTACCGTATAGTTAATGGGATCATTTTGATAAATAAATACCTGTGCATTATTGGCCGTGTCCTTGGACTTCAAAATAAGATAAGGCTTGCCAACAACTATTTTCCTTACATCGAAAGTATCCCGGAAGTGTTCCGAAACTCTTGCAATCTTGGGGTATTCCACACTATTTCTCAACATTAGCTCACCAAAGCTGTCCCCATTTTTGACGGTGTCGCGCAAAACCTCAAAATCGTCCAGATTAAACCCAAACTCTTTTATTACCACAGGTTTCTCTATGGTTACCACCTCTGCTATTTCCTCTGTAACAGGTTTGTCGTCCTTACATGAAAAAATAAATATTAAACTAAAAAATAGGCCCCAATATTTTTGCATTGTTATTCTATACTTTTTCTGGGTTAAAGATATGGTCTACCCATTGTTTTCCCCAATTATTTAACTCTTGTTTTGTATACAATTCTGGAAAAAATACAACTTTCTGAAAACTTGGAGGCAAATATTCCTTCCAATTTGTTCCGCCAGTGGCATCTATTTGTTCATTGTCTTTGGTCAAATAACGATATGCCGACCCCATGTGCATCAGTGGCCAATTTATGTTTGCATTAACGTCTAAAGCTTTTAACGCTTCAACCAAGGTTTTATTATCCTTACTTTTTTGTGGTAACTGCTGGTATTTATGGTATATAGTGCTGTTGTTCACCTGATTGGCAATTCGTATCAATCTTGGTGTATAACGGTACTCAAATTGCTTTAAAGTAAGTGTTTTTTCGCCGGTAACCCGATCGGTTGCCCCTTTTTTCCAATAAATGTGTTCATATAATTCCTCAATAGTGTTATCCGATGAGAAATTATGTCTTTCCGAAAATTGCACGAGGTTTTCCATGGGAGTGGCGTACAGCTCTATCATTCTATATTGTGCAGACTGAAATCCGCTGGCCGGAAGCAATGCCATTCTATATTGCATAAACTGCTCCCTTTGCATCCCTTTGATCATAACACTAAAGGAAGATATCAAGACCTGATAGTAACTATTGATGCGATTTGCCTTTTCTATAAAAAAATCCAAATCCTGGGTCTTATCATCCACAATTTGCTTTTGCTCGTGAAGGATAAGTTTAAAATACAATTCTGTAATCTGATGGTACATTATAAAGATCTCCTCATCCGGGAAATGCGTCCTAGGCACTTGGATACTGAGCAGGGTATCTAGATGGATGTAATCCCAATAAGTGAGATATCGTTGATATAAAAGGCCGTCCAAATAAGAGCTTAAGTCTTGTCCAGAATCCTTGTATTTTTCTTCTAGTTTGGAAATCTGGGAATCAATATGCTCTTTATTCATTTTAATCCATTATTATTTTAAATTGATGCTTGAGTCCGTTGTATCCGTCCAAATCCGCCTTTATAGACCCAACACTCAATTCTGCCTGTATCCTTATTGGAATTCTATTATTGTCATTGGAAACCCAAAGGGACAAACTTTCCTGTTCCTTGAATACCCGTCCTGATTGTACATAAGGCCTAAACTTTAGACATTCGACCTTCCCATATTTTGTTCTTAAAACCTCCTTGCCCAAGTATTTAAGCTTAAACTTAAAAACTCCATCATCATCGTATAAGAGATTTAATTCAATGGACTCCCCTTCAACCAACTCTTCTACTTTGTAGTTGTTACGGAGATAATAAAAGGCCGAAATCAAATCCTGAATACCCTCTTGAATGGTAAAATTAAACTTTTTATCCTTTTTTTTATCGTTTAATACCGCAATATCCTTCTCGTGGTCAAAATTCACCTCAATATCCTTGGTATATCCACCTTCATCAATTTTTCTTATAAATTTATAAGGCTTGCCATCTCTTTTATCAAAAAAGCTCTCATAGGTGTCATCCACCTTAAAAAATATACTGGCAAAACCGGTTGTTTTACCATTTCCTACCACATGATAGACAGGCAAACCGTCCAAATCATGGGATTTTACCTGAAGCGTGGCGTAGCTGGCATTTAGAAATCCATAATGTATCCTAAACTTCAGCCATTCCCCTATTTTAAAAGCAGATGTATTTTCTGTATTTTCAGGCAAATGAAACTCACCGTCATTTTCCAGTTGTTGAACCTGGGAATTGATAGTGAATCCAAAAATTAAAACCAGTACAATGCAAATCTTTTTCATCTGTTTAAATTGATCTAATTACAGTAGGCATTAATGTACTTTCTGCCTATCCAATACATAGGCGATCTTGATTTTGACGGCTAAGGCATAAATTGCAATAGCCTATGTAACACCTCATTACTCCTGTAAAATTAATAAAAACGATTTTACTTTTCTTTTATTTGATAAATCTTAAACAAAATTTGTTCCAAAAATTGGCCCACAAAAAAAGCCCAGTCGTAAAACTGGGCTTTTCCTAAATAACCAACCAAACTTTAAATTATGAAAAACCAATACTTAAAGTTGTAAGGGAACCACCCCTTACGAGTACAAATTTAATACAAGATTCGCTTTAAAAATAAGATTTAACTTACTTTAACGATTCTATTAACACTATTTAATAATTAGATACTTAAAATTGGCAAAAAGTTAAGAAAAGGTGCCTTTTTATAACGTTCCTCGGGACTCTTGTTCCCTCTCTATTGCTTCAAACAATGCCTTAAAATTTCCCTTCCCAAAAGATTTTGCACCCTTCCTCTGGATTATTTCAATGAACATCGTTGGCCTGTCCAAAATTGGTTTTGTAAAGATTTGGAGCAAATAGCCCTCATCATCCCGATCTATTAGTATCCCAAGCTCACTTAAAGGCGCCAAATCCTCGTCTATAGAACCGACCCTGTCCAAAACATCTTCGTAATAACTAGGAGGAACGGTCAGGAACTCAACCCCCCTATTTTTAAGGGCGCTCACCGTTTCAATAATATTGTCGGTTGCCAATGCCATATGCTGCACCCCTGCACCGTTATAAAATTCTATATACTCTTCAATTTGGGATTTCTTTTTTCCGTCCGCCGGCTCATTGATCGGGAATTTAATTCTGCCGTTCCCATTGCTCATTACCTTGCTCATTAGAGCGGTGTATTCCGTTGAAATATCCTTGTCATCAAAGGAGACCAATTGGGCAAACCCCATAACTTTGGCGTAGAACTGGCACCATTTGTTCATTTCGTTCCAGCCCACATTACCTACCATGTGGTCTATATACTTCAATCCAACATCCGATGGTTTATAAAAAGGATTCCAGGGTCTAAATCCTGGCATAAATACCCCCTTGTAGTTCTTGCGTTCCACAAAAACGTGAACCGTTTCCCCATAAGTATGGATGCCGGATGTTACCACTTCCCCGTCCTTATCCCGTTTGGCTCTGGGCTCAAAGTAACTTTCGGCCCCTCGTTTCATTGTTTCCACATAACTCTCCCTGGCATCATCTACCCACAATGCAATTACCTTTACCCCATCACCATGGGCATCTATATGTCTATTGATATCCCCTCCGGATTTTAAGGGAGAAGTTAATACCAGTCTAATCTTGTCCTGCTGTACCACATAGGAAACCCTATCTTTTAATCCTGTTTCCAATCCGGAATAGGCTAGGGGCTGAAAACCCCATGCAGCCATGTAGTAATATGCGGCTTGTTTTGCATTGCCCACATACAGTTCTACATAATCGGTGCCAAGAAGTGGTAGAAAATCCTGAGCATCCAGATTTTCCTTTGTTAATTTTAAAGATGTTTTATCGGTAGTTGCCATAATAATAGATTTTTGAATTGATATAATACATATATAGCCAAGTCATTGGCTAGTAGAAGAAGTTAGCCCAAACGGTCTAAAACAAAATTTGGACAACTTCCAAATCGCCTTAAATTACCACATAGCCCTGAGATGGGCCGTAATATCAATTCTAAATTGTAGCATGATCAAAATCCTGTTCAACAAATATCGGAATAAATGTTGGCTTAAAGTGTTAATAGCCGTGCATTTGATTACAGAAAAATAATCCAAAAGCCTTATTTAAAACCAATAACCAATACTAAAAAAGAAGTGGTTTTCCTTAATTTCGGGGGAATAGGAATAAATCACCTGAATTGGCCCAATAAAGGATTCGAACCCATAACCGAGTGCATAACCGGAGAACTCGGGCGCTTTAAACCAATCTGCCGTTCTAAAAAGGTCATCGCCGACATTGGCCAAATTTGCCGCCAACAATATATGGTTCTTGGGAACAAACTCAAAATCCAGCCTGCCATAGGCTTTTACATAACTGTTCCCTACCAAACTTAAAAAATCATATCCGTAGAAAGGGACAACATTGTTCACTAAATGGTTCCCATAACCCCCCAATATAAAATCGAGGGAGGTAACAGGGGATATGCCCCATTTAAAACCCCCTTCAGTTTCCAAGTTAAGATATATGTTTTTAGCCAAGGAAAATGCTCCTCCCATTCTTGCCTTGCCTATTGAAAATTCCTTGAAATTATCGTTAAAATCGGATGAGAAGACATAAAAATGAAAATCTCCGTCAAAGTATAGCCCTTTAGTGGGAAAATAAACGTCATCATAGGTGTCAAAAGTAAGCTGCCCGTAGGTGCTGTAATAATTACTTTTTTCAAAATAGGTTCTCTTATTGGCCGTTGTAGACGTGCTAATGGTATCTATTTGCCCCAAAGTTTTAGTGCTATATTTCAGTAATTTATGTTCCACCCCAATGGCAAAGGCAAACTCTTCTTCTATTACGGTCTGTAAATACATCTGATTGGTCAGATCTGAAGCGCTTAGGTTTATTTTTCTAATATTGGAACTATTATCGACATCAAAATTGGATTTTATCAGATCAAAATTTATTTCTTTATTAAAATCGTCGAACCTGGAATTTATCCCAAAACTCCAATAAAAGCCCTTGTCCACATAATATTCCAAATTGTATCTTAGATTATCCCCAATGACAAAATCTACCGAGGCTACATCATCATCCATTAAAACATTCTTCCTTGTAAGATTTACGATTCCCGCACTTTTGTAAAGGTCATCAAAATGAACCCCTAGGCGAATGAACATTTTATCAGGATTCTCCTTAACGTTCAACAGCAGCTCCACCCCTTCGCCATTATTGAGCAATTCGTATTTAATAGCCCTAAAGTTTCCGGTAGCGGACAAATTGTTGATTCCCTGCTGCAATTTTTTAAAGGTTATTTTGTCATCTACGTTAAATCTTAATTTACCCTTGATGTAGGCCCTGGAATAATTATAATTCCCTTGGATTGTCAATTCATTTACAAACAGGGTATCCTTTATCCCGGCAGCTATTATCTTTTGCCTCTTAAGATTGGGGGTCTTGGCAATTTTCAACAATTCCTCCATATGCAATCTAGCCGCTTCCTCGCCCCTATCTATTATTACTTTTCCCATGTCAAAATCTATCACCGAGTAATCCTTGATATCCGGGGTGATATAAATATCGGTTTGGGCCGATTTCTTTTGCATATCCCTAACCGTTCTGTAATTGTTGATCTGCAGCAGTATTTCCGTAGCACTCAACAAAGATTCCCTATCGGACAGCCCATGCTGTACATCCACCCCAATTACCACATCGGCGCCCATCTTCTTCAATTCGCCTATGGGATAGTTATTTACCACACCCCCGTCAATCAACACTCTTCCATTGATCTCTACGGGTCTAAAAAGTGAAGGAAATGTGCCACTAGCTAAAATTGCCTCGGGCAAATAGCCTTTATCCAATAATATCTGATCCCCGGTTTCCACATCTGTAGCAACACATAAAAAAGGGATTGGAAGTTTACTAAAATCATCTATATCCTTAACATGATACAGCAACCTAACAAACTCGTTGTAAATACTTTGCCCGCCCGATATGGCCTGGGGGATGGAAATTTTAAATTTGTTGAACGGAAGTGTTAGGGCATATCTTTCCGAATCTTCCTTCTCATAAAATGTTTTGGCGCTTCTGGGCACGTTATCCTGAATCAATGACTCGAAATCCGTATTTTTAAAAATAGAATCCAATTCTTTTGCAGTATATCCCGAAGCGTAGAGCGCCCCAACAATAGCACCCATACTGGTTCCGGTTACATAGTCTATTTTTACCCCGGCCTCTTCAATTACCTTTAGGGCACCAATATGTGCCAACCCTTTAGCACCGCCCCCACTTAAGACCAGCCCAACTTTTATATCCTTATTTTCTACCCGTTCCTGGGAAAGGATCAGTTGCGGAATAATTAATATACAATATATAAGTAGCGACTTTAGCATAAAGTTAATACAGTGGTTTAATGAAAGGTTTCATATATTTTCTTGGCTTTGGACATTCCAATGGTTTGGGCCAAATTCTCTAAACTGGCCTCTTTTATCCTTTTTACGGATTTATAGTTTTTCAATAACTCTTCCACAGTTTTACTCCCTATCCCATCTATACTTTCCAATTCCGAATTAATGGCCGCCTTACTTCTCTTGTTTCTATGAAAAGTTATCCCAAATCTATGGGCTTCATTTCGCAATTGTTGAATTATCTTCAACGATTCGGACTTTTTATCCAAATATAAAGGAATAGGATCTTCCGGAAAGTAAATTTCCTCTAATCTTTTGGCGATACCTATAATGGCTATTTTCCTTCTTAACCCAAGGGCATCCAAACTTTTAAGGGCAGATGACAGCTGGCCCTTGCCTCCATCAATAACAATAAGTTGTGGCAACGACTGTCCTTCTTCCAAAAGTCTCTTATAACGTCTAAAAACCACTTCCTCCATGGAGGCAAAGTCATCCGGACCTTCAACAGTCTTAATATTGTAATGACGGTATTCCTTTTTTGAAGGTTTTCCATCCTTAAATACCACACAGGCCGCCACAGGGTTACTGCCTTGGATGTTGGAATTATCAAAACACTCTATATGCCTCGGTTCCATGGAAAGTCGCAAGTCCTTTTTCATTTGTCCCATTACCCTATTGGTATGCCTATCCGGATCAATAATCTTTATTTGTTTAAACCTATCCTGTCTAAAGAATTTGGCGTTGCGTTCCGATAGCTCCAATATCTTTTTTTTATCTCCCAATTTAGGCACTACCACCTTTAGGTGCGACTCCAAGGTAACCTCAAATGGAACGTAAATCTCCGTTGAATGGGAATTGAAGCGTTGCCTAATTTCAATTATCGCCAATTGGAGTAAATCCTCATCCGTTTCATCCAATTTCTTCTTAATTTCCAAGGTATGGGACCGTATAATGGAGCCGTGGGACAATTGCAGGAAATTAACATAAGCAAAAACCTCATCGGAAATAATGGTGAACACATCCACATTATTGATCTTAGGATTTACAATGGTGGTCTTTACCTGATAGTTTTCAAGAACCTCTATCTTATCCTTTATAAGCTGTGCCTCTTCAAACTTCATCTCCTGGGCCAGCAATTTCATGCGACTTTTAAAATAGTGGAGGGAGGACTTAAAATTACCTTTTATAATTTCCCTGATCTCCTGGATTTGCCGATTATATTCCTCCTCCGATTGATACCCTTCACAAGGACCTTTACAATTTCCCAAATGGTACTCCAAGCAAACCTTGTATTTCCCGGCCGCCACTTTATCTTGTGCAAGATCATAGTTACAGGTACGCAGAGGGTAGACACTTTTAATCAGGTCCAATAAGGTATGAATGGTCTTCATGCTCGTATAGGGTCCAAAATACTCCGACCCATCCTTGATAAATTTCCTGGTAGGAAAGATTCTCGGGAACTTTTCATTTTTTATACAAATCCATGGAAATGTCTTATCATCCTTAAGTAAAACATTGTACCTAGGACGGTATTTTTTAATTAGATTATTCTCCAAGAGCAGAGCATCAGACTCGGTAGGCACCACTATGTGCCTAATACTCCTAATTTTCTTCACCAGAACACGGGTTTTTCCTTGCTCGTGCGTTTTATTAAAATAGGAGCTAACCCTTTTTTTTAGATTTTTAGCCTTGCCAACATATAAAATCTTGTCCTCTAAATCATAAAACTGATATACCCCGGGATTGGTAGGAAGCGAACTTAACTGTACTTCTATAGGTATATGGGACATGTATTGAGATAAATTTTTTCTTTAAATATGAAAATTACAGTGTTTTTACCAAAGGACACAAAGATTCTAGTTTTTTAACTCTGATGCTAAGATCCTAAAGTGAAATTTTGGAAACCTTCCATTTTAATAATTGTATTCCTCTAGCAAAAAGTAGGACTTCTCCTAGTCTAAATTTAACATCCAATCCAATAAAATTCGATAAATCAAAAAAAATTATCGATTAAATGCACAGTTGCCAAAAATTAACGTTATCGTACACTATTTTATAATATACTGACAAACAGCTTTTTACGGTATTTTAATGATAAAATTCAATTAACAAATAATTCAAAATCCCAAATATTTGTTAAAAATGATGCATTTCATCGATAAAACGATACCCTTTATGGAGCATTTCATATTTTTTTAATTATATTTAAAAAATCAAAATTATTTAACGCATGGACAACTATATAATAACCTTGGGCACATATTTAATTCTTATGCTTTTTTTCAAAATATATTACGCAGTGGCCTCCAAGGAATAGTTTTCCTATTTCCCAATTAAACCCTGCCCCCAAAAGCCCCGAGTTTAACCAACCCCTATGTTGAAAAAAGATTTGCGTTTAATCTACTCCGAACGCCGAGAAAATCTTACTTCACAATCAATATCAGATTCAAGCTTACTGATAGCCAACCGGCTGCTTCAATTACCCATTTGGAATTATTCCTATTATCATCTATTCCTTTCCATAACCGAGAAAAAGGAAGTTGACACTAGTTTTATTCTGTCCATTCTACAGGGCAAGGACAAAAACATCCTACTTCCGAAAATGTTGGATAGCCGAAATCTTATCAATTATTTACTTACCGATAGTACGCCCATAAAAAAAAATCGCTGGAACATCCCTGAACCGGTAGATGGGATTGAAGTGCCTCCTGAAAAAATAGATGTTGTCTTTCTTCCGTTAATGGCTTTTGACGAAGAAGGTCACAGAGTTGGTTATGGCAAAGGGTTTTATGATGTGCTCCTGAACAAATGCAGACCCGATGTTGTTAAGGTGGGACTCTCGCTATTTAAGGCAGAAGAAAAAATTGAGGATATAGATACGCACGACGTTCCCTTGAACTTTTGCGTTACTCCTGATCGGATTTATTCGTTTTAACTTCTTCTGAACTTTCTCCAAAAGCTCTTTTATTAAATACAATTAGTATACCTACACCTGTACTAATTGCGGTATCCGCTATATTAAAAACGGGTTCGAAAAAACGAAAATTATTTCCCCCAACCATAGGTACCCAATCTGGCCATACGGAATCTATCATAGGAAAGTAGAGCATATCTACCACCTTGCCGTGAAATATACTGCCATAAGGCTCAGAAGAAAATGCTGTGGCTACTTGAGAATAGCTATCGTTAAAAATCATACCGTAAAAAACGGAATCCAAAATGTTTCCGAGTGCGCCTGCAAATATTAGGGATACCGCCAGTATCAAGGTTTTGGAAGAATTCTTTTTTATGGTATCGAACAACCAATATCCTATCCCAACAATGGCAAACAAGCGAAATATGGTAAGTATCAGTTTTCCTACTTCATCGGATATGGGCAGTAAATCACTTAGTTTGGTTCCCCAAGCAGCACCTTCGTTTTCTATAAACAAAATCTTGAACCAACTAAAGACATCTACCGACTCGCCTAAAACAAAGTTTGTCTTAATATATACTTTGCTTATCTGGTCTATAGCAAGAATTGCTATTATGATTACTAAGGATTTTTTTAAACTCATTACTTAAAAAATAGATTCGGCAAAAATAAACATATTATTCGGTTTTCCTTATGCTGATATTTCCGGTTACGGAATTCAGCGTAAAATGGTCATCTCCAGAGGCAATCGCTTCGCGTTTAATCTTGCCATATTTTGTGGAAGCCATAATTTGGGCGTTTTTTGTAATTAGCTCAATATTTCCACTTTGGGTATGAACATCCACATTTTCCCCCGTTGCTTTTAAAGTGCATTTGCCATCGGACAAACTAATTTTTAGGTTGGCATAATGCCCCGTAACGCCCACATTGGTGCTGGTACCGTATACGTTAACATCAAGGTATTTGGGGATTGAAATCTTTAAGGAAATGGAAATAACCTTATGGGCACTTAATTTATCGTTTGGAAAAACAAAATTGGGCTGAAAACCGGTACTGACCAATACGGTTGCCCCCTCTTGTTTTACATTTACCATTAAATCCTGTAAATACTCACCGTCTATTGAAGCCTCAACGGTTATGTTTGGAATATCCACAGTTTCCAAAGCAAGGGAAAAACAATTCTTGCCATCTATCTGAACAAAAGATACGTTGGGATTTTCAATGGTTTTGACTACTTTTTTTTGGGCGTGTAAAATACAACTACCCATTAGAAAGATAACAACGGCAACTAGTCTCATACAATAAAAAAACGCCCTTAAAGGCGTTTTTAATTTTAGGATTGCATATTTTTCGCTTCTATACTCAGCGTTGCGTGCGGTACTAGCTTAAGTCGCTCTTTGCTGATCAGCTTTCCTGTAACCCGGCAAATGCCATAGGTTTTGTTCTCTATACGCAACAAGGCGTTCTTTAAATCCCTTATAAATTTCTCCTGACGAATGGCCAATTGGGTATTTGCTTCCTTGCTCATTGTTTCGGAGCCTTCTTCAAAAGCCTTGAATGTTGGCGATGTATCATCAGTTCCATTATTGCCATCATTCATATAGGAACTCTTTAAAAGTTCCAAGTGACTTTTTGCTTTTTCAATTTTTTCTTCGATCAGAACTTTAAACTCGTTTAAATCCTTATCCGCGTACCTTACTTTTAATTCTTCGGCCATAATCTTAGTGTTTTACTATAAACAATCTGGTATTAACTTCGTCGAAAGCCACTTCTATTCCATTGTCCATGCTTTCTTCAAAATTAAGTTCTGCTGCCAAGGTTTCGGTCTTAATATATGCCATATTACTTTCTACCGCATCCTGGACAAATCCATTTTTCAATAATTTAATATCTATTTTATCTGTCACTTCAAAACCCGATTCCTTTCTAAGGTTCTGAATTCTATTGACTAGTTCCCTAGCAATACCTTCCTTTCTAAGGTCCTCATTGATAGATATATCCAAGGCCACCGTTATTGGGCCTGAACTTGCTACCAACCAACCTTCTATATCTTGGGAGGAAATTTCTACATCCTGTAACTGTAAAGTAATACTTTTATTATCAAAATGCAGCAAAATTTCGCCTTCCTGTTCAATTTTTTGGATATCATCCTGATTCAATTGCGCTACGGCACTGGCAATCAACTTCATATCCTTCCCAAACTTAGGCCCCAAGGTTTTAAAGTTTGGCTTAATTTGTTTAACCAAAATTCCAGAAGCGTCATCCAACAATTCTATCTCTTTCACATTCACCTCGGACTTTATCAAATCTGCAACAGCCTCGATCTCCAGCCTTTGTTTATTATCCAATACCGGAATCATTATCTTTTGCAATGGTTGGCGTACTTTGATCTTCTCTTTCTGACGAATGGACAGGACCAAGGATGATATGGTCTGCGCCTTTGCCATTTTACTTTCCAATTCCTTATTCACCATTGAGGCATCATATTTAGGAAAATCGGCCAAATGTACACTTTCAAAAGGCTCTTTCTGTGTCGTAATGGTTAAATCTTTGTATAACCTATCCATATAAAATGGTGCCACCGGTGCTGATAGTTTTGCCACAGTGGTTAAACAGGTATACAGAGTTTGGTAAGCCGATATTTTATCTTTTTGATAGTCCCCTTTCCAAAAACGCCTTCTACTTAAACGCACATACCAATTGCTAAGGTTTTCCTGTACGTAGTCCGATATAGCCCTAGTTGCCTTGGTGGGTTCGTAATCTTCATAAGCCTCATCCACAGTTTTGATCAGGGAATGCAATTCCGATAAAATCCATTGGTCTATTTCCGGTCTTTCATTTAGGGGAATATCCTCTTCGCTATAGTTAAATCCATCTATGTTGGTGTACAGCGCAAAAAATGAGTAGGTGTTGTACAAAGTTCCAAAAAACTTACGTTTTACCTCTGCTATCCCCTCTACATCGAACTTTAAATTATCCCATGGATTTGCATTGGATATCATATACCATCTAGTGGCATCGGCCCCAAATTCATCCATGGTTTCAAAAGGATCTACAGCATTGCCCAAACGCTTGGACATTTTCTTACCTTCCTTATCCAATACCAGGCCATTGGAAACAACATTTTTATAAGCCACAGAATCGAATACCATAGTAGCTATGGCATGCAAGGTGTAAAACCAACCACGGGTCTGATCAACTCCTTCGGCTATAAAATCGGCCGGAAAAGTCTTTCCTTCATCTATTAAGTCCTTATTCTCAAATGGGTAATGCCATTGTGCATAGGGCATAGAACCACTATCGAACCAAACATCTATAAGGTCGCTTTCCCGCCTCATTGGTTTTCCAGAAGCCGACACCAAAATTATTTGATCTACAATATTCTTATGAAGGTCTATTTTATCATAATTGGCCTCGCTCATATCACTTACAACAAAATCCTCAAAAATATCCTTTTCAAGAATTCCTGCTTTTAAGGCTTTTTGCATTTCTACCTTAAGTTCGGCCACAGAACCTATCATCAATTCTTCCTTGCCATCTTCGGTACGCCAAATGGGTAAGGGAATACCCCAATAACGGGAACGGGACAGGTTCCAATCATTGGCATTGGCCAGCCAATTACCAAATCTTCCTTCTCCGGTAGCCTTGGGTTTCCAATTAATGGTTTGGTTTAGATCAAACATCCTATCCTTGATATCAGTAACCTTTATAAACCATGAATCCAAGGGATAATATAGGATAGGCTTATCCGTACGCCAGCAGTTGGGATAGCTGTGAACGTATTTTTCCACCTTAAAGGCCCTGTTTTCTTCTTTTAGTTTGATGGCGATCTCTACATCTACCGACCGCTCTGGAGCCTCACCATCGTCATAGTACTCGTTTTTAACATATTTACCGGCATATTCTCCCATTTCGGGTCTAAATCTACCCTGAAGATCCACTAAGGGAACTGGATTGTTATTTTCATCCAAAACCAACATAGGCGGTACTTCCGGTTCCGCCAATTTTGCTACCAAGGCATCATCTGCCCCAAAAGTTGGCGCCGTATGTACAATACCAGTACCATCTTCTGTGGTAACAAAATCACCTGCGATTACCCTAAAGGCATTCTCTGGATTTTGGTAAGGCAGTGCATAGTCCAACAGTTGCTCATATTTTATTCCAACAAGTTCCTGCCCTTTGGCACTTTCTACAATTTGATATGGTATTTTCTTATCTGTTGATGTGTATTTATCAAAGTCGGCATCGTCTTCTGCTTCAAAAAATTTACCGCTAAATTGCTTTCCTACCAAAGATTTGGCCAAGACAACATGCATGGGTTCAAAGGTATATTGATTGAAGGTTTTCACAACAACATAATCAATCTTAGGACCTACGGTCAATGCCGTATTGGATGGCAAGGTCCATGGTGTGGTCGTCCATGCCAAAAAGAATACATCTCCCTTAACATCCTTAAAATTCTGTGGCAAGGTAGCTTTATCCGCTTTAAATTGTGCCACAACGGTTGTGTCCGTAACATCTTGATAAGTCCCTGGCTGATTTAACTCATGGGAACTTAAACCCGTTCCCGCTTTTGGCGAATAAGGTTGTATCGTATAACCCTTATAAATAAGTCCTTTGTCGTAAATCTGTTTAAGCAACCACCAAACAGATTCCATATATTTGGATTTGTAGGTAATATATGGGTCCTCCATATCTACCCAATATCCTACTCTTTCGGTCATGGAATTCCATACATCGGTATACCGCATAACCGCCTTCTTACAGGCTGCATTGTATTCTTCAACGGATATTTTGGTGCCAATGTCTTCCTTGGTAATTCCCAATTCCTTCTCCACTCCCAATTCAATTGGAAGTCCGTGGGTATCCCACCCGGCCTTGCGCTTTACCTGAAACCCTTTCATGGTCTTATAGCGTGGAAAAATATCCTTAATGGTCCTGGCCATTACATGGTGAATGCCAGGCAATCCGTTTGCAGAAGGCGGTCCTTCATAAAAAACAAAACTATCTTTGCCTTCCCTACTGCTTACACTTTTCTCAAAAACATTGTTCTCCTTCCAATAGTGCAATACCTCCTCAGCGACTTTCGGTAAATCTAAACCCTTGTATTCTGCAAACTTCATAATAACAGCTTCTAATGCTACATTTTAAGTTTGCAAAACTAATGATTTTTAGTGTAAAATGATTCTGTTAAAAGCAAAAAGCCCCTTAGAAAAGGAGCTTTTTAAAATTTTTGTACGTTGTTGAAATTATTTTGTCCCGGTTACGGTAACATTTGCGCTTATTTGGATGGCCGAGCTTACCTCTATAGCCCCTAAATTAAGCCCTGTGGTCGACTCTACATTCAACAAAGCGTTGAAGTAGAACTCATTATTGTCATCTTCCTTATAAGATGCAAAAATTAATTCGTATTCCCCTTCCTCCAAGAAATCCAGACTATAGGATCCACTTAAGTTTTTTACTTCCGCACTGGTTACGGCATTGGCAAAGGTAACTTCGCTCTCCCCTTTTCCCTGTGTTTCAACATCGGCATTGAAAGTCCCTTTTTCATAAGCATAGACAATAATCTTGTCCGATGTATTGTTGGCATCATTGGCACTCCCTGAAATTTTTCCGGTCAATTCTGCATTAACCGTTCTTATTCCTGCAGTAAGCTCTGCCATGGTAACAAAATTGAAATCATTGGACAATCCATCCTTCTCTTTCTTGATAGTTTTTCTAAGGTCGAAATCTACCACGATTACATTAGTGGCATTAGCCAGTACCTCAAAGGTATTGTTTATGGTGATTTTGTTGGATGAGGCAACCAAAGCATCTTTTTCACCGTTGGCCTTTTCCACGTAACAACCAGGAGCATCACCATTCACATCCTTATCAAAATCCAATTCAAAAACGATACTGGAATATGATTTAGCCTGCAAATCCAGGTTTCCCAAAGCCTCTGTTTTGCCATTGACCAAAGCCGCTAAGTTTATAGTTGTTGCGTTAAAACCTTCCAAAGACTTTCCATCTACGGAAACATTGGTAATGGTAACAAAAACTGCCTCTACTTCGGCGTTATCTATAGGTGCATCCGTAACTTCAAAAGATGTATTATACGATTCCCCCTCCATGGCAGAATCATCATCTTTATTACATGACATCATCCCAACTAACGCTATTAAAGCTAACCCTGAAATCTTTAAATAATTCTTCATAATAATTTAGTTTTAAACATTTGCCTATATAACAATCAAGACCAGTCTTCCCCTACCTAAAAAATCCCCCTGAAAAATGGATTCTTGTCTAGAAACCTGATTTACAGAAACCTAAACGATTAATTTTCTTACAATTTTCTTGGTCTTAGAACAAGAAATATGGTCTAAATCCCCAAGACTTACGTATATATCTGTATCACATTCAATTTAATTTCAAAAACTAACAAAATGAAAAAAGTAATTTTAAGTTCAATTTTGATGATTGCCCTGAGCATTTCATTTGTATCGTGTAGAGAAACGAAGGATAAGGCCAAGGATGCCATGGAAGAAACAAATGAAGCATTAAAAGAAGTTGGGGAGGATATGAAAAAAGTTGGGGAAGAGGTAAAAGGTGCTGCCTCAGAAGCCATGGAAGATGCAAAAGAAATGGGAGATGATATGAAAGAGGCGGGCAACGAGGCCATGAATAAGGCCGGTGATGCGGCCAAGGAAGCAGGAGAGGATATTAAGGGCGCCGCCACCGATGCAGTAGACAAGACCAAAGCTGTTGCCAAGGAGGTAGGTGACGAGGTAAAAGATGCCGCCACCAAGGCTGCAGACAAGACGAAGGCCGCTGCCAAGGAGGCCAAAGAGAAAATACAGGAATAGTTTTCCCTATTTTCATTAAAAAAAAGTCCGGTATACAAATACCGGACTTTTTTTTTAAAACGTATAGCCCACACCCAAAATTAAATTAATTCCCGGTGCCACGATTCCGGAGGAATAGGAACGATACCTTTGATCCGTAATATTTTCCAAATTTGCAGTGAATTTAAAGGCGTTGGAGAATTGGTATTGTGATCTAAAATTTAAGGTATACCAAGATGGGGAGTAAGGATTGCCGTCCGCATCTACTGCATAAATATAGTCCTTTGTTTTTTCGGACATAGACATATCCGAATAACTTATTTCCCCGTTAAAGTTGGCAAAGAGATCGGTTTTTAATTTTTGATTCTTCCAAACTATATGAAAATCGCCAAAAGTTGGGGCCACATGTCTTCCTGGGGTGTCGGTACCATCCTGCTCTTCCTCAATCCCCTCGGTAAGGGTAAGGTTGGCGTTCACAGATAGGCTTTCGGTCAGAAAGGCATCCAAACCAAATTCGAAACCGTAAACATAGGCCTTTGCCGCATTCTGTATTGCCTGGACATTATGTAATTCCCCGTTGTAAACTATTTCGCTGTTCCCATTAAATTGAAAGTCCCGTCGGACAAGGGCATCTACCAAATAAGTATAGAAGGAGGCTCCCTTTAACATCCATCTATCATTAAAATTTTTCTGGATCCCAACCTCCAAATTATAGGCATACTCCGGCTCCAAATCTGGATTGGGAACTACCACAGACCCAGGCTCTGAATCAAATATCTTACCTACATCATCTATATTCGGGGCCCTAAATCCGGTGGATCCATTAAAGGTAACCTGTAAATCCGCTTTTGGAAACCAACTAAATCCCAAGCTTCCGGTTAAGGCGCCAGTACTAAGATCGGCATCATTAAAGGGAAAAGAATAAAAAGTTTGGTCAAAAATTGCATCTATCCAAACATGGCTATATCTGAGCCCGGATAGAAATGTAAAGTTAGGCTTGGCCTTTAGCTCACCACTAATATAGCCGGCGAGTGTTTGCCAGGTAGAATTGTCCGGATACCTGGATGCACTAGGCGAGGTGGCCATAGTCTCTATATTAAACTCATTTCCTGTAGACCCTATTTTATTAAATATGTATTCCCCACCATAGTAAAGCCTAAGATTTCCAATACGCTTATTTTCAAAATCCACGTTCGCAGAAATAGCATCTACATTCTCCTTGGTCCTATACCTTATAACATCCCCATAATTCCTGTCGTTCCTACTTTCCCCAAAATTTTGATAGGCAGTTGTTATTTTTAGTCCATCATAAAACTTTCCTTTGCCGTTTTTATAGAATTGCAGGTTTCCCATAAACCATTTCTGTGGACCGTAGAACCATTCCGCGGAACGTAGGCCAAGCCCGTCCTTGGACGGTCTAATAAGTCTATCATATCTGGAATAATCGGAAGTTTCGGAATAATATGCGCTTAGATTGATATTCCAATTGCTATTGGGCCTGAAGAGCACTTTTTGCATTATATTAATTTGATCATACCCTGAGGGCACCTGCTTTTTGGCGTTCTCATTTTCCCTAAGTTCATCCTGACCATTTTCGGTAACTACGTAATTGTTCCTCAAATAGGAAGAAGGTCCATGGGACCCCATTTTAAGATCTCCAAAGTTGTTATAGGTAAGGCTACTCAAAAACGCCCATTCCCTTTTGCCCAAATTGAAATCTACATGAAAGGTATTTTCGTTATTGGCCGAAGAATACCTATAATTTGATTTCCCGGAGAACTGCAAACTATCGGTCTTTGAGAATTGGGGATTGTTGGTATAGAAATTCATGACCCCTCCAATAGCATCAGAACCATAAATTACAGATCCAGGACCAAAAATCACCTCGGTACTTTTAATGGTAAAGGGATCTATTGAAATCACATTTTGAATGTTGCCCCCCCTAAAAATGGCATTGTTCATACGAACACCGTCTACGGAAAGCAACAATCTATTGGTTGCAAAACCCCTTATCATTGGACTACCGCCCCCTAGCTGACTTTTCTGGACAAATACTTTTCCGCTATTCTGAAGGAGATCTGCCGAGGTTTGGGAGGCCGTAAATTCTATGGTTTTGGCATTCATCAGCGATATTTTCTGAGGAATGTCCTTTTTCTGCTGCTCCCATTTGGAGATAGACATCACCACCTCATCCAACTGCTCCGCAATCAATGTCATATAGAGTTTTTCCTTTCTAAGCACATGGGACTTTGTACTTCTATAGTTTTGGTACCCTATATGCGTAAAGGTGATCCGTTCGCCCAGATCAAATTTGGAAAGGTCGCATTTGCCGTCAAAATCGGAAAGGGCCGTTCTGGATTTATCCCAATTATAAACAATAACATTGGGAATCGGCTGATGGTCTTCCTCGTCCAAAATAACAATTTCCTGCCCCAATGCACCATTAACTATTAGGAGGACAACTATGAAAACTATCTTTTGCATATCAGCTAAAAACTTCATTTAACACGGCCAATGATTTCGGTTTTCTAAATCCCTGCAAATGTAATTCAAAATAAAGGACAAGATTTTTCAAGAGCTCCTGACGGTTCTTTTTGTTTAGTTTAATACTATGTAGTGCATCAAAATTTATGCCCAAAAGCTCTTTAAAGTGTTTTAAATTCTCCCCTTCCAAGATTGGATTTAACGATGGCGTTTTTATGAACTCCCCCTCCAACAGGTCAAAGCACAAATAATCCATATTATTGGTGTCCGGGTAAAAACCAAAATACTTGGTCAATGATAGCAAAAAATAGAGATGAAAATTAGCAAATTCATCATGGGCATCCAACCACTGCAGAGCCGCTTCAATAAAGTTGAACAGACTGTCATTGGCCTCTTCCTCGTGAATACTATTGTTTAACATTTCTGCCAAAAAAAATGCTAGGGCATTCTTGGCAATATCCGTGTGCAGCGACTGATAATGATAACTTACCTTGGCTTCGGTAATGCTTTCCAAAGTTCCCTTGTTCTTATGGGAGGCAATCAGATCCAATTGAAGCAAGGGTTGAAAGTATGCTGTTTTTAACTTCCCTTTTTTTGAAGCCAGAATCCCTCTCAACAGATAGGATTTTATTCCATCCGAAAGAGTAAATATCCTGACAATTAAACTGGTATCCCCATATTTAATAGACGTTAAAACAATTCCTTTGGTAGCAACCTGCATTACAAATATATCTGGGAGCAAAGATAACACAAAGAGACCCTTAAGGTCATGAAAACCTTAAGGGTCTTGAAAATTGCTCATAATTAAAATAGCTCGACTTAATGTCGACTTATTAAAACTTATATCACTCCCTGCGCCAACATAGCGTCGGCAACTTTTACGAACCCGGCAATATTTGCTCCCTTTACGTAGTTACAATAGCCATCGTCGTCCTTTCCATATTCTATACAGGAATCATGAATATCCTTCATTATTTTTTGAAGACGTTCATCTACCTCTTCACGGGTCCAACTAATGCGCAATGAGTTCTGTGACATTTCCAAACCTGAGGTGGCCACCCCACCTGCATTGGACGCCTTTCCTGGGGCAAATAGTATTTTAGCTTCATGAAAGGCATGTATTGCTTCAGGGGTCGATGGCATATTCGCTCCTTCGGCCACACAGATACATCCATTTTTCAGCAAGGTCTCTGCATCCTTCCCATCCAGCTCATTTTGGGTTGCACATGGCAAGGCTATTGCGCATGGCACCTCCCATGGTGTCTTTCCTTTATGAAATTCTGCGGATGTATACTTATTCAGATAATCGGATATTCTTCCGCGTTTTTTGTTTTTAATATCCATAACGAAGGCCAGTTTTTCCTCATCAATACCTTCCTTGTCATAAATATAGCCGCCAGAATCTGAAAGGGTAACTACCTTGCCCCCTAATTGAATCACTTTTTCAGCAGCATATTGCGCTACGTTTCCAGATCCGGAGATTACCACGGTTTTACCCTTAATATCTTCCTTTTTGGATTGCAACATACTTTGGGCAAAATAAACGGTACCATACCCTGTAGCCTCAGGTCGAATTTTAGACCCGCCCCAAGAAAGACCCTTCCCGGTTAAAACCCCTGTAAACTCATTTCTGATCTTTTTATACATTCCGAACAGGAACCCAATTTCCCTTGCGCCGACACCTATATCACCTGCAGGCACGTCCGTATTGGGACCAATGTGCCTACAAAGCTCCGTCATAAACGCATGGCAAAAACGCATTACCTCATCATCCGATTTTCCTTTTGGATCAAAATCCGATCCTCCTTTTCCTCCTCCCATAGGCAGGGTTGTAAGGCTATTTTTAAAAACCTGTTCAAAGGCCAGGAACTTTAGGACGCTTGCATTTACGGTAGGATGAAACCTAAGCCCGCCTTTATAAGGACCAATGGCAGAATTCATTTGGATCCTATAACCTCTATTTACATGTATTTCACCATCGTCATCCACCCAGGAAACCCTAAAGGAAATTAACCTTTCGGGCTCTACCATTCTTAATAATATATTCTTGCCATTGTAAATTTCATTATTACTAATGTAAGGAATAACTGTTTCTGCAACTTCTTGCACAGCTTGTATGAATTCCGGCTCATGACTATTACGCCCTTTTACCTCATCCATAAAGGCATTTATCTTGTCTTCCATAAAATCTGATTTATTGCTAATTGTTGATAAATATTGAGTTTAATGGCAAAATTATAGTATTTCTATAATGTAAACCCTATTTTTTTCAAAATTTGATAACATATTTATTCTATAGCCTGGCGTAAGTCCTCCATTAAATCCTCCTTATCCTCTATGCCCACACTAAGTCTTATCAAGGCATCTACCACTCCACTTTTTTCCCTTTCCTCCTTAGGAATGCTGGCATGGGTCATGCTGGCCGGATGACCAGCCAAACTTTCCACCCCGCCCAAGGATTCTGCAAGGGTAAACAGCTGTAGTTTTTCAACAATTTTAATGGCATCTTGGTAATTGCCCCCTTTTGGAACAAAGGAAATCATTCCCCCAAAATCTTTCATTTGACTTTTTGCCACTTCATGATTGGGGTGATCAGGAAATCCTGGCCAAAATACCTTTTCAATTTTTGAATGATTTGCCAAATATTCGGCCACAGCCCTCCCATTTTCGCAGTGTCTTTGCATCCTTACGTGCAAGGTTTTTATTCCCCTAAGCACCAAAAAGCTATCCATAGGCCCACACACGGCTCCGCTTGCATTTTGAATAAAATACAATTGATCAGCCAGTTCCTTGTCCCTGACCACCAGTGCCCCCAAGACAACATCGCTATGTCCCCCAAGGTATTTCGTGGCGGAGTGCATTACAATGTCGGCCCCCAAATCCAAAGGCAGCTGCAGATAAGGCGTCGCAAAAGTGTTGTCCACAGCAAGCAGGATCTTATGTTTTCTTGCCAATTGGGAAATCAACTTAATATCAATAATATTCATCATTGGATTGGTGGGGGTCTCCACCCAAATAAGCTTTGTTTTTGCACTAATATGTTTTGCTATTTCTGCAGTATCCTGCATCCCAACAAAATGGAAAACGATACCGAACTTTTCAAAAATTTTCTTGAAAATCCGATAACTCCCCCCATACAGGTCACTGGTGGAAATAACCTCATCCCCAGGACCCAATAATTTAATAACCGCATCAATGGCCGCCAATCCACTACCAAATGCCAAACCATAATTCCCATTCTCAATACTGGCCAAGGAATTCTCCAATGCTGTCCTAGTTGGGTTGGCACTTCTGGAATATTCATATCCCTTATGGCCGCCCGGAGTGCTTTGGGCGTATGTAGATGTCTGATAGATAGGGGGCATAACCGCACCATATGCCTCGTCGGGTGACTGTCCTCCATGAATTGTCCTGCTATTGAATTTTAATTGTTTTTTACCCATATCTAAATTTCTATACACAAATGTACCTTTATCTTTTTGGGAATACAATGATATTGTAGCTTTGCACCTATCTTAAGTAATTGCTTTTATGAAGATTAGATTCGCCTATTTTTTGATCGTTTTATTATTGTGGAATTGTGAAAAGGATGATCGGCTCACTTTTGAGCCTCTCGATTTTATAACAGAAGATTGTAACAATTGTCCAAAGGTAACCATCCACATCCCTAGAGCCCTGGACGACAAACCTATAAGCAACATCATAAACAATTCGGTGCAGGAAGAGGTGATATCCTTACTTATTTACGATGATGAAATAGAAGCTACCAACATAGAGGAAGCCATCCAATCCTTTAAGAACGGATATTTGGAATTAAAAAAAATGTATCCCGATGAGCCTGTTGGTTGGGAAGCCGATATTGAAGGCAAAGTAACCTATGAGGATAAAAATATACTGACCATTCAGGTCAATGCCTATTCCTTTACCGGTGGGGCACACGGTTTTTCCTCTACCCGATTTTTAAATTTTGATAAGGCAAAAGTGTTGGAAATGGAAACCATGGAATTATTTAAAGACCCATTGGAATTTCAACGTTTTGCAGAAGGCAAATTTAGGGACCAAGAAAAAATTCCAGTAAACGGCTCAATTAATGCCACCGGTTTTATGTTTGAGGACGATAAATTTTACCTTCCGGAAAATATTGGGTTTACCCAAGAAGGCCTACAATTGTTCTACGAACAGTATGAAGTTGCCTCCTATGCGGACGGACCAATTATTTTAACCCTGAAATTCAAGGAATTAGAACCCTACTTAAAATTCAAGAAAGAATTATAAATGCTGCCCCTAGGATACAACTTTCAACAAGGATAAAATAGCTCCAAGATGAAGGCCTTCATGATAAACATTGAAAATAATGGCATCATCCACCGAGCTTAAAGTTACATTGGCGCTAGTAGTATATTCAGTATACTCTTTAAATAGTCCTTTCGCATAGTCCTCTTGCATCCATTCAAGAGTAGGCAATAATAAATCTGCCACTTGTTTAATCTCCTCTTCTGTAGCAGTACCATCAGGTATGGTTCCCTTTTTAAATTTTTCCACCAAGGCCTCACTCACCCTTATGGGTTGTCCGCTGAATTTGTACACCAGAAGTTGTTGGGTAACTACCACATGGGCAATATTCCACCAAATATTGTTGCGGAAGCCATGTGGAATTTGTAGAAGAATCTCCTTTGGAGTCTCGGTTAAAAATTTATAAAGTCTTTTTCTGTTTTGAAGCGTAACATCGAATGCATTTTCCAAAGTTGACATTTTTTTCGGTTATTATTTTTTTACAATTGCCGCTAAAAATAGTACAATTCAATGTAATTGGGTTTCTTTGCAAGGCGAAAATATATGGAGGAACAGATTTACAAAATGAAACCGACATGATTAAAATAATCTTTTCCCTGGTTATTTAATAGTTATTTTGATCATAAATGGTTTCATGTGACCTCTGAAAGCGATAATAAATATACATGAAAAAGATATTTCACTTGAGCACTTGTGATACCTGCCAAAGGATCTTAAAAGAGTTGGAACCACCCAAGGATTTTAAACTTCAGGATATTAAAACCGAGGCTATTACACCGGACCAACTGGAAGGTATGGCCAAATTGTCCGGGAGCTACGAGAGCTTGTTCAGCAAGCGGGCGCGACTCTATAAAGAGCGAAATCTGAAGGAACAAAAACTAACGGAAGCAGACTACAAGGACCTTATCCTTGAACACTATACCTTTTTAAAACGCCCGGTTATCATTATTGACAACGATATTTTTGTAGGAAATAGCAAGGCTGTTGTGGCAGCAGCCAAAGCAAAAATAAATTCGTGAGTAGACGAACCCTTGCCATCCTAGCTGCCTTGGGGGCAACAACCATATATGGCATAAACCACACCATTGCCAAGGGGGTGATGCCTACCTATGTTAAACCTTTTGGATTTATTTTCCTTAGGCTTTTAGGTGCAAGCCTATTATTCTGGGGCATTTCCTTTTTTGGTCCAAAAGAAAAACTGGAACGGAGGGACTGGGGAAGGTTATTGGTTTGCGCCTTCTTTGGAATGGGTATCAATATGCTTTCGTTCTTTAAGGGATTGGACCTTTCCACCCCAATCAACAGTGCAGTACTCATTACTATTACCCCAATCCTTGTCGTAATATTATCTGCACTATTTATCAAGGAAAAAATTACCCTTCAGCGGGGGATTGGTGTTTTTATGGGCTTGATAGGAGCACTGGCATTAATTTTATTTGGTGCTGAAATTAGACAGGATGCCACCAACATACCATTGGGAAACCTGCTATTTATAGTAAATGCTACTTCATATGGGCTGTACCTTATATTAGTTAAAAAACTACTCGAAAAATACCACCCTTTCACCCTTATGAAATGGATGTTTGGAATTGGATTCATCATTACACTTCCCATAACATATTCAGAATTTACAGAGATACAATGGAGCCATCTTCCTGCAGAGGCCCTTGGAGCCATCGCTTTTGTAGTCATTGGAACTACCTTTTTGACCTATTTGTTCAATGTTTTTGCACTTACGCAACTCAAGGCCTCAACAGTAGGTGTTTTTATGTACCTGCAACCCTTGATAGGAATCATATTTGCCATTATAGCCGGCAAGGACCATCTTACTTTGGTTAAGTTTTTGGCAATAGTCTTGGTATTGATCGGCGTGTATCTGGTAAGTAAAAAAGTTAGACCAGGTCCTTAGGACGCACCGAAAACTTACGGGTATCCTCTTTTGTAAGTACCTTAAATCCGGCTCCCTTGGGCACCTTGTTAAAAGCCTCCAGAAACTCCATGCCCAAACCGGTCAGGGTTCTTGTTTTCAAATCTATCCATGCCCCCATAATCTGACAATGGGCAAAATTCTTTCCATTTCCATCGTAAAAATTATGATGAAATTCAAAGAACATTCCGTCCTCACTAAGTCCAACCAACTCCAAGGAAACCTTTACTGGCTTCCCTAAAAATGCTTCCTTAAAATAATAGACATGCTCATGGAACACCACGGGACCAATATTGTTCTGTGACATTGTCTTTTGGTTAAAGCCAATTTCCAGCAAAAAAGACATCCTTGTGTGGCTCATAAAATTTAAATAGGCGGAATTGGCCATATGGCGATTGGCATCTACATCGCTCCATCGTATTTCGAATTCTTTTAAATACATTCTTTTTATTTAGTACATTTGAATTATTATGCATGCATAATAATTCAAATGTACTATTTTTTATAAAAATTTAAATATTTTAGTCATTTACTTTTAGGTTATCCAAGTATATTCAATTCTTAAAAACCATAATCCAAATGAGCAATAAAGCCGCTTTCATAAAAGAACTAGCACTACCCGTGGTGGCAGCACCCATGTTTCTTATATCTGGCCCACAATTGGTCATTGAATGCTGTAAAAATGGGATAGTGGGCACTTTTCCAGCACTCAATCAGCGTAGTACAGAGGGTTTTGAGGATTGGTTGGTAGAGATTAAAACCGAATTAAAGAAATATGAAGAGGAAACTGGAAAGAAAGCGGCCCCTTATGGGGTGAATCTAATTGTTCACCCTACCAATCCCAGATTGGAAGCCGATTTAAAAGTCTGTATAAAGCATAAAGTCCCTCTAATAATTACCTCTTTAGGTGCTGTAGCCCAGGTAGTCCACGCCATACATAGTTATGGTGGCCTGGTGTTTCATGATATCATTAAAAAAAGACATGCGGAAAAAGCCGCCGAAGCTGGGGTAGACGGCTTAATACTTGTTTCCGCTGGTGCGGGAGGCCACGCTGGCACCATAAACCCCATGTCCTTAGTGGCAGAAATAAAGAAATTCTACGACAAAACCATTTTACTCTCTGGCTGTATCAGTACAGGACGGGATATTGCCTCGGCCTTGCAAATGGGAGCAGATCTCGCCTATATGGGCACTAGATTTATAAACACTAAAGAAAGTAAAGCCTCGGAGGAATATCGACAAATGATTATCAAGGCCGGGGCCAGTGATGTGGTCTATACCGCCGCAATATCAGGCGTACACGCCAACTTTTTGGGAGCCAGCCTAAAGGCTGCCGGAATTACAGAAGAAGATTTAAAAAAAGACAGAAAGATAGATTTTGGGAAAGAGCTCAATACGGAAGCCAAAGCGTGGAAAACTATTTGGTCTGCCGGACAGGGAGTTACGACTATAGACAATGTAGAATCCGTATCAGAATTGGTGGCGAACCTAAAATCCGAATTTAAATCGGCTATTGAAGAGCAGATAAAGATTTTGGAAATTTATCCCAAATAGGATTTGTCTACGCTTACTTTTAATTTAATCTATTCAAACACTTAACCATTAACTGATTTTTAAAAATACCAAACGCTTAAATTTAAAGCGCATCACTATTCTCCTGCACAATTATTTCTACTGGGACATCTATATTTAAATCTGAGGAATCCTGTTCCGTAAGGAATTTAAACATTCCCTTAATAGCTGTATACCCTTGAAATTCCGGTTTTTGATTGATTAAAAAATCAATCTCCTGCTTTCTTAGGCAGTCCAAGTTATTTTGATGCAGATCAAAGCCCACCACGGAAACATTTGAAACATTATAGGTCTTAAGAATTTCCGGAATTAAATAAGATCTTGCGTTGGTTACAAAAATCCCTTTTCGCCTAGGGTCTTTGAACCAGTTTTCTATTTCAGGATTAATTTCGAAAGGACGATCAATGGGATGATTAATGGTCATGATGGAAATTGGCTTTCCCTTAAAATTCGTTGCAAAAAACTCCCTAAAGCCATTTTCCCTTTGTTGATTATTGGCATGCAAGCCCCTCTCCGTTACAATATTGATTACAAAATAGAGGCCCTCGGTCCCAACCAGCCCATGTAAAAGCCTAGCTCCCACCATTCCGGCCTTATGTGAATTCTGCCGAATAAAACAGGAAGGGTAATCCAGTTTGATTTCCGTATCCATAAAGACTACAGGAATATTTTTGGCTTTGGCCTTACTTAACAGATTGTTGCATTCCACCATAAAAAATGGAACCGTGACCAAGGCGTCATAATTTTTATTGGTAATGGCGTCTCCCAATTTTATAAAGGAAAAAGGATCGGTAAAATAGTAATATGAGACAAGGATGCCCATCTCGCTTAATTCTTCCACAGCCTTTTCGATACCTTTTTTGGGCAGCTCCCAATAGCTCCAATTACTGGAGACCTCCGGTATAAGAACGGCTATTTTTAATTTCTTGCGTCCTGCCAAATTAAGGCGACTGGCCACCGTATTCTTTTTATATCCGGTTTCCTTGATTATAGCCTTTATCTTGTCCCGTGTGGCATTGGATACCCCGGGCCTATTATGCAACACCCTATCTACGGTGCCAATGGAGACATTGGCCAGTTTGGCAATTTGTTTAATTCCGATAAGATTGTCCATAGGCCAGCTTCCTTAAATTAGCATTATAAGGGCAATATAAAATGGCGGCAAAATTACAACTTGATTCTGTTTAAAGCTTGCCTAAAACTATTTTTCTAAAGTGTATCTCCATTTCCCTGCCAGGATGTAATTGCAGCCCAACGGGGCCTTGCAGATTGGCATTATCCATAGTATAGTTCATGACTTCCTCTCCATTTAACCAAACCGTATACCTATTGTTCACTGCACGGGCCTTGATAGTATTCCACCCCTTTAAACGAAGTAATTTATTTACATTCTTCGCTTCCACAGGATAACTGGCTCCTGGAACATATGGCGACCCGGTCATATCCCTTTTTAGTGAACCCGATATGCCAATTTGAATCTGAGGATTATTTTTATCCTCTCCCCGCATAAATATGCCAGAATCTATGTTCCCACTTATCATTTTAAAATCCATTTGCACCACAAAGTCATTATAACTCTCATTGGTCCAAAGAATGGAACCCTTTTTTCCGGGATTGTTCTTGGCTATTATTTTTCCATTTTTTACGGTCCATTCCCCACCATCCGGTATTTTCCATGACTCCAATGTTTTACCATTGAACAAGCTGTTCATGGATGCCTTTTCCGAATCCTGGGCCATTCCACTTTTTCCAAAAGTTAGAAAAAGCAATAAAACCGCAACATATTTCATAGTAGTATTAATTTTTGCTAAAATCAGAAAAATATCCATTCAGTGAATCTTGTGACAATTGCTCGCCGTTGTGCACCAAGATGGTATATTTGAAAGTTACGGATTCCCCTTTGGCCAAAGTAAAATTCAATTTTTCCTTTCCTTCCGAAAACACCTCTTGTCCCAATGGATTGGCTGCAAATAGTCCGTAACCCCGTGCATGCCAATAGGTAGGATATCCCACATTGTTGGGATGATCCATTATGGTTACCGAAACAGGCTCTTCAGCAATCTTTCCGTATAAAGTAGTCCATTTGGCCCGTGTTCCCCAGGCCTCTTCACCAGTCTTCCCTTCACTGGTTAAATAATTACCATTAACCCCTTCGTTGTTCAGAGCTTTAACCTCGGTTGGTATCCCATTGGCATCCATGAATATAGAAGGTTGGTCAGAAGGAAGTTCCAGCCCTCGAGTTACCCGGATAGCAATCATTCCCTCTTTGTTATCTTTAAAGGAAACATCTTCCATGGCTTTCAAGGTCGTGGTTCTAACAATTTTCCTAGTATCCCCGTTTTGACTAAAGGAAAATTCCGTTGTTTCCTCCAATAGCTTGGTATTATCTGAAGTATCCCAGCTAGCTTTGGTAACCAGAGTACCCTTTTCCGCATTGGTTTCCAAGATCTGCAGATGGTTTATGGTTCCATATTTATGTTTATCCTCTTCTTTTATGGCATAGGAATTGTTCCAAAAATCCAACCCGTTTACATCTCCGTAATTAAACCATATTCCCACATGGTGCGGATGATCTACCCTTTCCCCCTCTACTGGCTCTATAGGGAACCCCCGGGTTATTTTTTTACCGCTTTTGGTAATTACCGGATAGAGCACGGGTTTAGGTGTTTTTCCGTCGTATACATAGCTTGTGAATAAATTCCCGTCTATTAGTACGTCTACCTTTTGATTCTTTTCATCTTTGTTAAAGGTAACTTGATCCGTCTTTTGTGAAGGTTCCTCAACATTACCCTTTTCCACCTTATCCTTACAGGAAGAAATTACCATAAGAATGAGCAAACAACTAATATTGATCTTATTCATGCTATTATCGATTTTAGGATTAATATTTGAAAACCTTGTCACCGGCCAAAACATCCTGAGCCTTCTCATCAAAAGTGGATTTTAATCCTGTCCTAAGGGCCGCGGTGGTCATAATGTTGGCAATAGAATGATTGTAAGCCGCATCTATTGGACCATTTGTTTCCTTTCTGCTCCTTACACATTCCATCCAATTCAACATATGCAATGAGGTCATATTATCGGCACCGGTGTCAGCGGAGGTAACCACTTGTACGGCACTATCCGACAGATCAAATTCTGGTAATTTATTCTCTTGCATTCCCATTTTATTGGCATGGGAAGCATTTAACCCACCATTGGGACTCACCTTATTTGTGTCCAGATTTAATTCTCCCCCATTGGAATAATAAATCTCCTTGGTGCCACCTGCGGAATTGGTAAACCTGGAAGAATATACCACTTGAAAACCTTTGGAAAGGTCATCCAATGGGCCATAATCGAATACCGCAGTCATGGTATCGTAATTTTTTCTTCCATCTTTCCAAAGATAGATTCCGCCATTGGCTGCAACACTCCTTGGATGGTTTAGCCCCGTAAACCAGTGTACGGTATCAATCTGGTGGGACATCCATTGTCCTGGAATTCCTGAAGAAAAAGGCCAAAACAATCTATACTCCAAATACTTTCTAGGATCCCAGGCCTCATAAGGTCTGTTCATTAAATAACGCTTCCAATCGGTATCCGATTCTTTGATCTGACTGGTCAATTCAGGCAAGCGCCATCTGTCCGGTTGATTTACGTTCCAACTCATTTCAACCATTACGATATCCCCAAATTTACCTGATTTAATATAGTCGTTGGCAGCATGGTAATTGCGTCCACTTCGCCTTTGGGAACCTATTTGAAACACGATACCGGAATCTTCGACCGCCTTTTTACCCACCCTTGCATCGTCCATGGTTTCTGCAAATGGTTTTTCTACGTAAATATCCTTTTTTGCATTGGCAGCTTGAACGGTGTGTAGGGCATGTTGGAAATCTGGAGTAGAAATTATAACAGCATCAATTTTATTTTCCTCGTACATTTCATCATGGTTTCTCCAAACCCTCATCTTGTCCCCGGTTTTCTCCTTCAAATAGGCAGCTCCTTCGTCCCTTCTTCGGTTCCAAATATCGGAAACCCCCACAATTTCAAAGTTCTGTTTTTTATGATGCCCCAAAAATGCAGGAATCAAGGCTCCTTTGGCCCTATTGGAAAAACCCGCAATTCCTACCCTTACCCGGTCATTGGCACCAATGATCTTACTGTAGCTTTTTGCACTCATAGAGTTGATTCCCAAGGCTATGCCTCCTGAGGCCAATGCTGTTTTCTTTATGAAATTTCTACGTCCTTCACCCATAATCTTAATATTTTGAATTGAACCTTTTTTAAAACTCACGAATTTTTATACTTCTAAAGGAAACATGGTCTCCATGATCCTGCAAAAGGATCCTACCTGCAGGTATTGTTCCAAAATTTTCCCATTTGTCATACTTGCTTTTTTCGACCAGAGCCTTAAAGGTCTGGCTAAACCGGTCGTATTCCACCACCTTCACATTATTCAACCAATGTTCAACATGGCCTCCCCTTACAACTATACGGGCATTGTTCCATTTATCTACCCCATTGAAGTTCTTGCCCCTAGAATTTTCAAAGTTCTCTGCACGGATCAGGTCATATAGGGATCCCACGGTCCTATTGCCATTTTTTCCCATTTTGGCATCTGGATGTTCCTTATCATCCAACACCTGAAACTCCAACCCTATGGCAGAACCCTGTCCCATATTGAGCCCTGGATCTACAAAATATTTAATCCCGCTATTGGCCCCTTTGGTCAACTTAAAATCTACACTTAATTCAAAATTGCTAAACGCCTCCGTTGTTACAATGTCCCCACCATTTCTGGATTCGGCACCATCAGATGACAGAACACTTAGTGTTCCCTCTTCCATATTCCAACCTTTCTCTGGAAACGCATTCAGTTTGGCACCACGCCATCCTTCCGATGTTTTGCCGTCCCATAATAATCTCCAGCCTTTTCTAATTTCATCAGAAGTAAGCTGATTTTGCAAATAGCTTATTTCCGGGGCATATACGGCCACCTGCTTACGCTCCTTCTCCAAATCAGTGGTTTTGATCCTAATGTTTTTCCATTTCACTATTTTGCCCTCCAAACTGGCATCGTGAATGGAATGCACCTGAAAAGCAATAAATCCTTTGGCAGTAACATCGTCTACCAAGTTGGCACACTGTATCCCATTTATCCAAGTTCTAATATTGTTGCCGATAGCCTCAATTCTATAATAGTTCCATTCCCCAGGTTTAAAAGCATTTTGTCCTTTATTGTTTCTGGACAAAGGATATAACCAGCCCCTTCTTGCCTCATCATATATACCCCCAGCCCATTTTCTATCACTGGTTTCAATTTCACATTGGTATCCATGCACCCTTCCATCCATATATTCGGGAAGGCTCAAACTCCTAAATTGAACTCCGGAATTGAGTCCGTTTTCCACAAATACATCAAACTCCAAAATAAAATCGCCATAGGCCTTTTTGGTAGCCATAAAACTATTAGGTGTATTCAACCTAGAGGTTCCTATCATTTCCCCATTTTCAATTTTATACTTCGCGTTTCCGTTCAATTGTTCAAAATTGGAGAAATCCTTACCGTTAAAAAGTGTTTCCCACCCATCTTGGGCAAGAGCATTGAAAAAGGTAAAGTGAAGCAGTATTACCAAGGTTATCCTGGTCAGTTTCCTATTAGCCATAACATTTAAGTATTAATTTTCGTTAACGTTAACGAAAATATAAAAATATGTTGAAACAACAACATATTAATTGACAAATTCATATATATAATTTGCAATAAACATGAATTAAGTAAATTTTTCAACCATTTTATGGCATATTCTAAAAAATTTGAGTCTCTATTCTACCGTCCTTTAATATCCTGGCAACCAATCTTTGAAAGAATATAGGATAGCCTTATCTTGTAGCTTTATACTTGTAATTCTACAACCCCATTTAGAACACTATCTATGCCCATAATCCATTCCAAATACAACCCCCCATTCCCCTTTAAAAGTGGACATTTTTCCACTATCTATTCAGGATTAATTAGAAAGGTCAATGGTCTAAACCAACAACGGGAACGCTTAGAGCTTAGTGATGGGGATTTTTTGGATTTGGATTGGAGCTACTCCTCCCGGCCATCTACAGGAGTGGTAATACTTTTACACGGTTTGGAAGGCAATGCCCAAAGACCTTATATTACCGGTAGTGCGAAACAGTTCAATGCCATTGGTATAGATGCCTGTGCCGTTAACTATAGAGGTTGCAGTGGCGAAACCAATCGTCTTTTCCGATCTTATCATTCCGGGGCCACGGAAGATCTGGAAGCCGTAATTGACCATATACTAAAAGAAAAAAAATACGCTTCTATTTACTTAAAGGGATTTAGCCTGGGCGGCAATATGACCTTAAAATACTTGGGAGAAGGAAGGTCGATTCCCAAGGAAATAAAAGGGGCGATAGCAGTATCTGTACCATGCAATTTGCACAGTTCATTATTAGAACTTCTGAAACCTAAAAATATGATGTATGCCAAACGGTTTAAGAAACATCTTATAGAAAAACTGCGGTCTAAACAGCTTCTTTTTCCAGACGAGATAAGCGATTTGGATATTGCAAAGATAAACACCCTAAAAGATTTCGATGACATCTATACCAGTAGGGCTCATGGATTTAAGGATGCCATTGATTATTACCAAAAATCCAGTTCACTACAATTTATCCATTCCATTAGAACCCCTACCCTGATTATAAATGCACAAAATGATTCCTTTTTAGGGGACCAATGTTATCCCTACAAGGAAGCCGAACAAAACAATTCCGTACATTTTGAACTTCCCTTGTATGGCGGTCATGTAGGGTTTTATGGTCAAAAAAATATCACCTATACTGAAAAAAGGGCATTAAAATTCGTTGAAGAATTATATTAAAATAATCTATTTATTATCTTCGTGAAATAATATACCTAAACGATGAGAAAATTATTTATCCCTTTGGCCTTAGCTGGATTAATCCTTAGCTGTGGCGAAAAAAAAGAAGAAAAGAAGGAAGGTTTTGAAATGAACCGTACCAAAAAAGAAGTCAAGGCGGAACCTGTAAGTGAGGGAGTACCTGTAGACATGAGCAACAAAGGTGTTGGCCCTATTAAATCTGTAACTTTCGCAGATGAAATAGATACCGAGCTGGCTGCCAAAGGACAAAAGACATTCAGTACTATTTGTGTGGCCTGCCATATGGCCGAACAACGTTTAATTGGACCGGCACTAAAAGGTGTTTTTGAAAGAAGAAGCCCTGAATGGGTTATGAACATGATCTTGAACCCAGATGGTATGCTTAAGGAAGACCCTATAGCTAAGGCCTTATTGAAGGAGTATAACAATGCCGTTATGTTAAACCAGAATCTTTCCGAAGAGGATGCACGTGCGGTAGCAGAGTATTTAAGGACCTTATAGTATACAGATCCATAAAAAATAAAAAGGCGTTTGCACCAATATAAGGTTGTTGCAAACGCTTTTCTTTTTAGAATTATACTCTGTGACGAATATCCTTAAGGGTAAACTATACCTTATCCACAACTACCTTGTAAGTAGGATCCTCTATTACGTTTACATCAATAATTTCATTGGCATTCTCCAATAACCTGATACAGTCGCGACTTAAATGTTTAAGATGTACTTTTTTACCAACCTTGGCATAGCGTTCCGTTAATTTGTTAAGGGCCTCAATTCCGGACATATCCGCAACCCTACTTTCCTTAAAATCTATAATTACTTCGTTGGGATCGTTCTGTATATCAAACTTTTCGGCAAAGGCGGTTGTGGAACCAAAAAACAAAGGTCCGTATATTTCATAATGCTTTACCCCGTTTTCATCGATGGTCTTTCTGGCCCTAATACGCTTGGCATTTTCCCATGAATAGGCCAAGGCAGAAATAATTACCCCAAACAAAACGGCAACGGCCAAGTTATGGGTAATAGCTGTTATTAATGTAACCAAAACCATTACGACTACATCAGAAGAAGGCATTTTTCTAAATGTCTTAAAACTGGCCCATTCAAATGTACCAATTGCCACCATGAACATAAGTCCAACCAAAGCGGCCATGGGCAATTGTTCAATTAAATTAGATCCGAACATTATAAAGACCAACAACATTACGGCCGCTGTAATCCCAGATAATCGGGCCCTGGCGCCAGCAGAAGTATTGATCAAACTTTGTCCGATCATAGCACACCCGCCCATCCCGGATAGAAATCCTGAGAAAATATTTGCTGTTCCCTGCGCTATACACTCCTTGTTGCCACTTCCGCGAGTATCGGTGATTTCATCTATTATGTTCAATGTCAATAGACTTTCAATTAAACCAACTCCCGCTACTATGGCCGCAAAAGGAAAGATTATTTTAAATGTTTCCAGAGTTAAGGGAATATTTGGAATGGATAAAGGTGGAAACCCTCCTTTAATTGTCTCGCCTTCGGCCATAGTATCCGCTACTGTAAGCGTATCTATACCAAAGCCCAAAACTATTGCAGACACCACAACAATGGCCAATAAGGAAGATGGAATTGCCTTTGTTAATTTTGGAAGTCCCCAAATGATCAACATGGTTAAAAGCGTTAACCCCAGCATAATCCACAATGCCGAACCGGACAAAAGATCTGTGGTGCCCTTCACATAGAAATTAGGGAACTGCGCCATAAAAATTATAATGGCCAGTCCGTTTACAAATCCAAACATTACAGGGTGTGGTACCAAGCGTATGAATTTACCTAATCTTAGAACCCCTGCCATTATTTGTAATAGCCCGGCAATGATAACGGTAGCAAACACATAGTTCAAAATAGTTTCTGGAGTAATTCCGGGAAACGTATTTTTTAATTCTAAAATTAAACCAATAAATATGACTGCCACGGCTCCTGTAGCACCAGAAATCATTCCTGGCCTACCGCCTAAAATAGAAGTTACCAAGGCCAATACGAAGGCTGCATATAACCCTGTTAGTGGTGAAAACCCAGGAATCAAGGCAAAAGCTATTGCTTCAGGGACCAAAGCTAGGGCTACTGTTAAACCTGATAATATCTCGGTCTTATAATCTACTTTTTGCTTAAAATCGAATAGATTTAAATACTTTTTCACGTCTTTGTTTTAAGGGCGCAAAAGTAGTGGATTTTCTGGTTTTAAAGGCCACGTAATGCCTAAATGTGACATTTACAACAAATTACCAAGATTGAAGCCCTAATAATTTCTTGCCCAAATCACTTAAATCGGCCGTTTTATATTTGGTCTGTTCCCAATTTCTAGGGTCACCGGGAAAAGCATATCCTTCTGGGGCCAATCTATTTTTCCAAGAATTGATGCGCCAGGTTCTTAGGGGAATATTGTCCTCTTCAGCCGGCATCATAGAAATATATTGGGCAATACGGACCTTGTCCTTTGAATTATTGGGCCTTATGCCGTGGGGTTGCAAGCTATTAAAAATTAAAAGATCGCCCGCCTCCATCTTCACTTTTACAATCTTATCCTGCAGTCCGCTAACATCTGGCTTAAAACGGTCCCTATTCTCCGGCTGGTCAAGTTTCCAAGTTTCATAATTTCGGTATAACCAGGGAATACATTGAAATCCTCCCATATTTTCATCGGTCTGGTCCACTAGAGCTAATACACCCTGTACATTCTGAGGTCTAGTTTCCGGGTCATAGTCCCAATGGATAAAGCCTTTTTGCTCAAATCCTGACCGAATTGGAAAGTTTAGATTGGCCCTATCAATAGTTACCCAAAGTTTTTCCGTTCCCCAAATATCTACAAAAGCATCGTAAATTTTCTCTTGTTGCCTATTGTTCCATAGATACTGATGGTTATACACCTCAACCATTCCCGTACCCGTTAATTCCTTCATTTGCATTTCTGCCCTTGGAGGCGTATACCAACTGTTGGGGTTCTTAGGGTCTTTTTCTTCAAATTCCCATATAAATTTTGCGGTTTCCCGCGCTTGGTTCTTTGTGATAGCATTTTTGATAACAATATACCCGTTGTACAACCAAAATTTCCAATCCTCCTCACTCAAGATCCGTAATGGTTTTCCATTACTTCTGTCCTTCAAACCAATTTTGCTTGTTGTTGAGGTGGAAGGATTTCCCGGAATCTCCGCATGTGGGTTCTTGTTTGTTGCCTTAGTATACTTGGATCGCATCTCCTTGATTTTTTATCGTCACGAACAATACCATAATTTAAGGAATTTAATTGAAAATATCCTGTTTGTTGGACCGCCAATTATTGGCGGAATTAATCTTTAAAAATGCTGTAGAACTATGGCAAATAAAAAACCGCCCTGGGTAATTACTCCAAGACGGTCTTTAACTAAATAACCAACCAAAAACTTCTTTATATAGTCACCGTATAATTTTACGGCAATAATTATATCTTTCTTTTTCTGACCACCTTCATGGTCCCATATTCGGTTTTCATCCTCTTCTTATCCAATTGGGATATACCAGATTTCAAATAAGTGATAAATCCCTTTCCCTTAAACTTGTAAACCGTTCCACTTTTGGAATGATACAGCTCTATTGTACTATCATTAATAACGTACAACTCAAAGTAATCATTGCCCATGAAGTCATAATCCAGTGTTAAAGTTTTAAGCGTTTCATCGTTATAAACATCAAATAATGAATACTCCCCTCCATAATCCCATAAAATGTCGTTGAAATGCATCCCGTTGGGGTCTACCGAGGAATTGAACATACTTCTGTTTCCTTCAAAATAGAACTGTAGGTAATTTTCCGAATCAAAATCGTTCACTGTTCCCTCCTCACTAGTAGCAACCTTTTCCCAAACTTCATATTCCTGCAACAAGTACTCAATATTATCGTAAAATACCATGCTGTAATCAAAGTTATTTCTTTGATATCCCTCCAAATAATATGACGTTCGGCTGTTGGAATCATATAGTTCAATAGTGTTGTTATCCACAAGAAATACCTCTAAGCTCCAGTAGCCGTCCACATCATGATTAATTTGCAGCCTTCCATTATCAGTATTAAAATACCCAACATCCAATCCAAAGCCGTTCCCCGTTTTACCAATACCCACTATATTATTGTTGGCAAAAACCGTTTCACCCACAAAGGAGACGGTAAAAGCCCTTTGTAAAAAAGGAACCTCCCCATTGCCAGAAGTAGCATTGATATCTACATACCAAAGCTCATAGGATTTTAATAGGGCTTGTACATTTAGAACGGGTTCATCCAAATATTCGTCCTCAATAATAACTTCGGTATAACAACCCGTTGCCAAAATACTAAGGGTTATAGCTGTAAGTAGTAGTTTTATGGCTCTCATATCATAAAGATTAATGTTTCTTATTCCAGTAAAACAATCATTATGCCAATAATGTTAAATACTGATTATCAGGTATTTGTAATTAAAAATGTATATAGGCTCAAAATTTTGGATTCCCAATTTGGGGCCAAACCTTATGCCTATGGTATTGAATTCTTGTTTTGAATCTCCAAAAAACAGTCCTACATTGCCATAGATTTTATTGAACCATCTGCTCCTCTAAATTAATACCGGAAAATTGATGGGCTATTGATTTTTTTAACAAGAAGACATCTTGGTTATTGGATCTTGGCGTACAACAAGAAATATTAAATAAATGAAAAACAATATAAAGTTTGCAATGTTGGGTGGTGGTAGCTGGGCAACTGCCATTGTTAAGATGTTGACAGAGAATGCCGATGTGGTTAATTGGTACATGCGCAATACCGATGCTATTGAACACATTAGAACACAGAAACACAACCCCAATTACCTAAGTTCGGTAGAGTTTCGTACAGAACAATTAAACCTGACTGACAATATCAATGAGGCTGTTGCTGATGCCGATGTCCTTATTTTTGCAATTCCCTCTGCTTTTTTAGAGAACGAATTGAAGCAATTGACCGTAGATATCAAGGACAAAATTATTTTTTCGGCCATTAAGGGTATTGTACCGGAATCCGGTTTGATCGTCGGAGAACATTTTCATGTCAACTTTAAAGTTCCCTTCGAAAATATCGGGGTCATTACAGGACCATGCCATGCCGAAGAAGTTGCTTTGGAACGTTTGTCCTATTTAACAATAGCCTGTGCGGACACCGAAAAAGCCAAATTAGTGGCCAAACACCTAAGTAGTGACTACATAAAAACCAAAATATCCGACGATATTATTGGGACGGAATATGCGGCCATGCTGAAGAATATTTATGCCATTGCTGCCGGTATTGCCCATGGATTGGGATACGGCGACAACTTTCAAAGCGTACTTATGAGCAACTCCATTAGAGAAATGAAGCGGTTTATAAAACGGGTACATAAAATGAAACGCAATATAAACGACTCTGCCTATTTAGGGGACCTTTTGGTAACAGGCTACTCCGTTTTTAGCCGTAACCGCATGTTTGGGAATATGATCGGCAAAGGTTACACAGTTAAAAGTGCCATGATGGAAATGAAAATGGTAGCTGAAGGATATTATGCCACCAATAGTGCCCATCTAATAGTATCAAAACATAAGAATAAATCAAAAACCCCTATTCTAAATGCCGTTTACGAAGTGCTTTATGAAAATAAAAGCCCGAAAAAGGTCTTTAAGGAACTGACCGAAAAGCTGGATTAGGCTTACATATTAACACCCGTAGGCCTCTCAAGATCACCTTTACCACAGTCCTTAAATTCGGTCTAGCGAAAAATTGGAATGCTCTACCATTTCTCCTTCCAAGGTCTTCCGGTAGGAGTTAATTGCCTCATCATCCAATTTGTAAATAGTTTTGAACTCGGCCAGGATGGGTTCCATCAATTTTCTAATACTATCTATATCAAAGTATAACCTTCCAGTTCTACGTATAAAAAAATCCATGGGAGTTTGTACCATTTCATTTTCAATGGTAAATTTTAACTCGGCCTTTGCCATGCCCACTACATGATCATCTTCCTTCTGCTTTGCATAGTACTGCAAAATTGTTTCGGTTTGTTTTCCATAATTGGTTACTAAATACCAGGCATCATATTGAGAAAATCCCTCGGGGGTTAATCTTTCATGGATTTCGGCAATATATTTCTTAACGTATTTATACTTTTTAAACTCATTTCCACATAGAGGAATATGTTCCGTATCCGAAGCCTTTACACTAATTCCATAATCTTCCTCCATTTTTTTGGCTACTCTGTTAACTACGCGCTCCGCCATTTTACGATAGCCCGTTAGTTTTCCTCCAGCAATACTTATGAGGCCGGTATCTGAAGTAAAAATTTCATCTTTTCGAGACAATTCAGAGGCAGACTTACCTTCTTCGTGTATAAGTGGGCGTAGTCCTGCCCATGAGGAGATTATATCTTCCATTTCCAAATTTATTTTTGGAAACATATTATTTACTGCAGATATTAGATAAATGGCATCGGCCACATCCGTTTTTACGCTATCCTTGTTTTCATTAAAATTGGTGTCCGTAGTGCCAACATAGGTAATCTTGCCCCTTGGAATCGCAAACATCATACGCCCGTCCGGAATATCAAAATAAACGGATTGCTTTATAGGCAATTTTTCATAAGGAAAAACCAAATGCACCCCTTTCGTAAGATGCAGTCGCTTTCCCTTTTTAGAATTGTTAATGCCCCGAAGCTCATCTACCCAAGGTCCTGCAGCGCTTATTACATATTTGGCCTTTATGGCGAATTCAGTATCCAAGACCGTGTCCTTTACTTTAACCCCTGCAACCACCTCCTCCTCATAAATAAAGTCCGTCACCTGGGTATAGTTTAGTGGCATGGCGCCATATTGCAGGCTGGTCTTTATGGTCTCCATGGTGAGTCGGGCATCATCTGTTCTATACTCCGCATAATATCCTGCTCCATTCAATATCTTTTTTGGCAACAAAGGTTCTAATTTCAGGGCCTCTTTTTTCTCCAACATTTTACGTTTATCATCACCTGTCACCTGGGCCAAAATATCATAAACCTTTAACCCAATAGAAGTAAGCCATTTGCCATAAGACCCATTTTCTATCAATGGCAACAACATTTTCTCCGGCAACACTAAATGTGGTGCCAAATTATGTACTATGGCCCTTTCCGAACCCACTTCTTTTACCAACCAGAAATCAAATTGTTTTAGATATCGCAATCCGCCATGAATCAATTTTGTTGACTTGCTACTGGTTCCTGATGCAAAGTCATTTTTTTCAACCAAGGCGACCTTCAAGCCTCTGGATGCAGCATCCAAGGCAATCCCACCACCTGTAATGCCGCCACCGATCACAACCAGATCAAAAGCCTCTTCCGCTAGTTTGGCAACGGTTTTTTTTCTGTCCAAATTAGAAAATCGAATATTTTTTGTCATCTCTTTATACGGTATCTGTTTATTGCGGCTGTATTTATCTTACTTTGACCAATTTCATTAAAGGTAATTGTTTATAGACCCAAATCAAAGGACAATTGTTACTCTATCGTTATCGTTATAACAACTTCATTACCTAGCGCATCAACTGCCGTAATTACATGCTCTCCAGGTGCAGGCATCAATCCTATTTCGTGATAGTCTAGGGTTTGCCCAATAAATTTCTCATCCAAATACCAATAAACCGGAGTTGCCGGTTTAACATGGGCCAACTTAACTACCAATTCATTCTTCTTACCTTCAAAATTTCTTGCCAAGGTAATTCTGCTTCCGTTCCTTGGATATATAAACTCCATTGCCGCAGTATTGGTTTCCCTACAATTATCCAGAAATGGTGGTAAAGTTTTATAGGAAGGATGTCCCTTTTTATAGTAATATTCCATCAAAGGGGGCAACACAAACCAGGATTCGCTCACTGCTTGTGACAAATCTGCGCAGGAGGAATTGACCCTGTACTGCTTTTGAGCATTTAAATGCACCATTTGATGATACCCACATGACTTTACGAAATTTTGCTTTTTGGGAATAGAAATTACTTTTTTGGGACAAATGTCAGTTGCAAGGTAACCACTTTCCGAACATACTTTAATTTCAGTAAACTCATCCTCTGGCTTTTGAAACCAGGTAGATCTGGGCAGAACATCGAACACATCGAATAAAATTGGTGCCGCACTGGTGAGTCCGGTTACATTTGGTCTTCCTTCTCCATCGGCATTTCCTGCCCACACCCCAACTACGTAGTCTTTGGTAATGCCTATGGCCCAGGCATCCTTGTTTCCAAAACTCGTACCCGTTTTCCAAGCTATCTGCTTGGAGGAATCAAAAAACTCCCAGGATTCACTACCCTCAGGACGGTTTACCTTTTTCATGGCCTCAAAAGTAAGGTAGATACTCGCCGCATCAAAAATAGTCACCTCGGTAGATTTAGCACCAAAATCTACCTTGGTATCCACTGTAGGGATTGGCTCAACAAATTCCTTGGTATAGTACTCACTTGAGGTAGCGTTAAAATGGTTTACGGTTGATGCCAAGGAAGCATAGGTCTTGCACATATCCCACAGATTGCTTTCTGCTCCGCCAAGAATTAATGTCAAGCCATAATGATCGGCAGACTTATCCAGGCCCCTTAAGTTAAACAAATCCAGTTGATCCCTAAATTTTTCCAATCCGTAGGAACGTAACAGTCGTACAGCAGGTATATTTAGGGACTTGGCCAGCGCCTTGTCGGCCTCTACGGCACCACTATAGCTTTCATTAAAATTCTCCGGAGTATAACCTGCTATTTGGGTTGGAATATCGGGTATTAGCATATTGGGCAACAATTCTCCCTCATTCATCATGGCGGTATACAATAAAGGCTTTAGAACACTCCCGGTACTGCGATTGGCCTGCACCATATCCACATCCTTTTCGTGTTCGTTGTCCGTTGGGGTGTTACCTACATACGAAAGTACCTTACGTGTTTTAACATCCATCAACAGCACTGCCGCATTGTAGACTTGATTCTGCTTTAAGTTTTTATAGTGCTTGCTTACAATACTGTTTATACCGGCCTGTATGTTTTCATCCACATGGGTCAAAATTCTCTTCCCCTTATATTTTTTAGCCAAATATTGAACCATATGAGGTGCTGTATCCGGTAATTGAAAAGGCTTTAGGGGCAATTCTTCCAAAAGCGAAAGCTGGTAGGTAGTACTATCTATATAATTATTATTCAATAATTTATGAAGTAACCTATTTCTCTTGTTCAGCAGTTTTGATTGATTCTTTCCAGGGTAAATTAAACTTGGGGCATTGGGCAATACGGCCAAAGTAGCTGCTTCTGCCCATGACAATTGGCTGGGCTGCATACCAAAGTAACGCCAAGCCGCTGCCTCCAAGCCTACCACATTTCCTCCAAATGGGGCATGACTGGCATATAATTTCAATATATATTTCTTGGAATATCCCAACTCCAACCTCGTTGCCAAAACCAGTTCCCTAACTTTTTCCCAATAGGACCGTTTTTTGTGATTGCGGGATAAACGTATTACCTGTTGGGTAAGGGTACTGCCCCCCCTAACTGTTTTCCCTGCCATAATATTTGCTATAAAAGCTTTGCTTATGGAAACTGGATTAAAACCGGGATGCTTATAAAAATAGGCGTCCTCAAAATTTAAAATACAGGTCTCAAATTTATAGGGCACACTATCCACCACAGGGAATCTCCATTGCCCGTCCTCGGCAATAAGTGCTCCCAAAAGCTTGCCCGATCTACTCTCAACAACAGTGGCATGGGGGGTATGGAATAGTTGTTTGGGCAAACAGAAATAATAGGCAATCAAGAGTAAAGTAAGGATAAGTAATTTCTTAGGATGCCTATGAATTAGCCCCCTCAACCGTAGAAAGGTTGTTTTTCCCTTTTTCGAATCCTTATCCGTTCCCAAATTCATACTCCCTTTCCACCATACAAATACGTACCTTGTACCATTTGTACCATTCTTCCCTACCCTTTTTTTGGGCAAACAAATGATCCGCCTGCATTTTCCAATCCGCTATAGCACCCAGACTATCCCAATAACTTACACTTAACCCTATTTGGCCCCTAGCGCTTTCAAAGCCTAGAAAGCCTTTCTGACTTTTTGCCAATGACTCCATTTGATGGGCCATTTCCAAATACCCGTTGGCATCTTCCGTTGTAATAGAAGTAAATATTACGGCGTAATAGGGTTTTTTAAGTTCCATATCTAAATAATGTATTCCTTTTCCAAGAAATAGCTCACCAAAGCCTCCTTCATTAAAACGGATTGTTCGCCGGCCTTTAAAGAGGGCAGCTCTTCTTTTATGTTATAATGCGGCCATCCATCTTCGTCAAAAAAATCGAACTCATAATACCCATATGGTTCCAACAACCTGCAGATAGCGATATGCATTAGATTTAATTTTTCATCCTTCTTAAAGGTTTTATGAATTTGCCCCAGTTCCTGGACTCCTACCAGATATATGATGGCATCCAATTCCAAGGGATCGTTGTCCGCAAATTGGGAAGACAATTTTTTTACCAAAATCTCCCACCTATCTTTTAATTGTGTATCTCTAGACATTGTAATTTATCCTAAATTATATCTATTGCTGGATTCACTTATCCAAACAGAATAGAATTGTTCAAAGGTACAAATCAAAGTTTTATATTTGTCAAAAGACTTTTGTATGGGTGTATTGGATATTATTATTGGACTACTATTACTATACGGCCTATATAAGGGAATTAAAAATGGTCTCTTTGTGGAATTGGCATCTTTGGTTGCCCTTGTTGCTGGTTTGTATGGTGCCATTCACTTCTCCTACATTGTAGGGGAATATCTCTCCAAAAATATGGAGTGGAACGAAAGATATATGAACACTGCTTCCTTCCTGATCACCTTTATAATTATTGTCCTTATAGTGAATATGGCTGGAAGATTGTTGACCAAGATTGCCGATTTTGCCATGTTGGGAATACTAAATAAAATAGCAGGAGGAATATTTGGAGCGCTCAAAGTTGCTGTAATCCTAGGCGCCCTATTGATATTTTTTGACAGGACCAATAATCAACTTGGATTTGTTAAGCAAGAATCAATTGACGAATCCAAACTATATATGCCTGTAAAGGAAATAGGGGCACTTGTTTTTAGTAAGGTATTAAAAGAGAATAAAGCTTTGGAGACCGAGCCACCACAAAATAAGGATAAAAACACCTTCATTAAGGTGGGTGGCTAATTATAGCATCCTATGGTTGTCAAATTATTTTTTTGGACCATAGGATGATATAATCTTACACTCAATACCAATTAATTGGTCGCTTCCGTTTTAGTATAGGTAAATGTAACGTCTGTTTGTACGGTTTGCCCATTTACATCTGTTATGTTATAATTGGAAGTAGTGGTAAATGCAGATTTGCCCTCATTGAAAACAATTTTCAAATTTTGAGAGGAACAATTCCCAATTAAACCTAGGATGCCACTGGAAAGCTTCCAGGTTCCTTCAATCTTAAGCTTATTACTGCAGCTAGACGCATTTTGACCTTGGGCGAATTCGTAGGCGCGACCTGGTCCGAAAGTATACTCGGCATCCTTTTCGCAGTCCGTATATTGCACATAAATATCCTTTTTTGGATTCTGCTCGTCATCTTTGGTAATATCTACTTCCTTTTCCGCCACTATAGCCGTCAACTCCCAGGCTCCGAGCAACTCATTTTCCTCCGCAACAAGTGCCCCTTCAAAATCAGCTGGACATTCAACGGTATTATCCGTACTACAACCTACCAATAAGCTGTTAAATGCAATTGCCCCAAAGAGCCCAAACCAAATTATTTTTTTCATATGATATTATTTATATTTTTATTCATAAATGCAAAAAATACAAAATGGTTGCGTTAAAGGAGGTTGATTTTTTTATGACCATTAAGGGCAATTATTGCACAACTTCTACCCATTGGCCTTTGGTACGCACGGAATAATCATTGTTGTACATGGCCTCTGCCTGTATCCCGGGCAAGTAATATTTTCCCAAATAAGATGCGTTCAGCAATACCCTAAATATTTTTGTTTCGTTCTTCTTCATGTCAAAATAAAAATTGGCCCTATCATCCCTCAAATCCGTATAGGTCACCTCGTTTTCAGCAAAATCGCCAAAATCCGTGAACCTGGTATTTACTATTTCCCAGCCACTAGGGAATATTTCGGACAGTGCTACATTTTTAATTACCTCTGCCTTGGTATTGGTAAGTGATACTTCTGCGACAAAATCCGTGCCCTGCATTATGGAGGATGGGTCCAATTTAATGCCGTTCCTTCCCTTAAAGACCACATTGGCCACTAAATTGCGCTGCACCTCCCTTTCCTCTCCCACAGGCAAAATTCCACTCTTAATTATACTCATATAAAGCAAATTTTCGCCAGTATTTTTTATATTAATGGAATTGGTTCCCGTTCTAATACCCAATTCTGTATTGGCCAAGGTTTTGTCCGTGTCAATTGTGGTATTGCCCCCGTTAACAGTTATGCTGGCCTTAATTCCCTTTCCCCCTATCATATCGGCAAATTTTGCCAATGCCAAGAGGCAATAGGCAGTACTCTGAGTACTCATCCATTGATCCGAACTTAAGCGCTGTGCTAAACTCTTGGCCATTTCCTGAGCCTTTACCTTATCATTTAAAAGCACAAAGGTTTCCAAGGCCATTGCCCTATTGCGTTCGGAGGACCCAAAGGTTTGATAGTCATATTTACCATCCGAAAAATCATAATTGGCGGATTTAATTATTTGTTGGGCCACAGATTCCTGGCCAACAAGTCCGTAGGCAGCCGCCAAGCGGAATTTCCCTTCATTGGACAGATTGGGCGTTTCCCTAAGTCTGTTCATTGAAGCAATATCCGCATTTCCTGAAAGTGCCAAGGAATATAGGCGATATGCCTGGGCCAAATCTGAAGACCCTGTTCCTGATCTCCATTGCCTAGCTATATTTTGTTGATAATTTATCCAAGAAGACCTAAATCCTAGAGGCAAAACATATCCCCTTTTCTCAGCTTCCAATAAAAAGTGGCCCACATATGATGAACTCCAATCATCAGCATAATTTTGTCCTGGCCAATAGGCGAAACCCCCATTTGGGGTTTGATAACTACCAACCCTTTTTATGGCACTTTCAACATTTTGTTGTATCTCTTTTTTCTTTGTTGCGTTAATATCGAAGATATCCGTAATAAATAACTGCGGAAAAGCACTAGAGGTGGTCTGCTCCAAACACCCATGCGGATATTGGATCAAATATTGCATTCTTCCATTAAAATTCATAGGTGGAAGGGTAGAAAATTCCAGTTCTGCACTATTGCTGCCAGGAATGCCAAAAGTTTCAAGATCAATTTTTCGGCTACTAGCGGCCTCCAGGACAATATCCTCTGTAACCGTAGTCAATGGATTGGGGTTTACCACATCTATAGGCACCTCAAAAGAGGCCCTTTCCCCATTACCCGAAGCCTCCACCACTACCTTGCCGATTCCTTTAAAATCAGCTACCTTTAATTGAAAATAGGCCATTTTTTCATCAGGTTGGGCGAAAGAAAGGTTTTGTACGGTCTTCCCCTCAATGCTGAAGGAAGGATCCGGTTTAATTTTTAGCGCCACTTCCTTAACCTTGTCTTCCATAACAAAAACAGTAACCGGTAAAGTCACCGTCTCCCCAGGGGTAATTTTCCTTGGCAAAGAAGCCAATACCATAAGAGGTTTTCTTACGGGGGTTGCTTTTTCTGCCATGCCATATGCGGCTTCCCCCGAATTTCCTGCTATGATCATTGTACGTACCGAACCAACATATTTGGGAATGTCTATTGTATGTGATTTTGTCTCCCCCTTATTCAAGCTAAAGGGGCCCAAATAAACCACCATAGGTTCAAAGCGATTGGCCTTTTTATTTTTGGCACCGGCCAATTCTCCGTCCCCTCCAATAGCAAAGACCTGATTTATTCTCCCGCCAAAAGCCCCGATTACATCATCGTATACATCCCAACTCTTGACCCCCAGTGCTTCCCTGGCATAGAAAGTATTCCACGGATTTGGAGTTTTATAACGGGTTAGATCCAGCAGTCCTTCATCCACCATGGCAATGCTATAGGTCATGGCCCTGCCTTGTTTCTCGTTTATTTTGAGGGTTATACTTTCCTCAGGCTTTAAGACATCCGGCATAGCAATTTCTGGTTGCAGTTTGGTCAAAGGATCTTCTACCAAGATAGGAACTACCCCATACATTCGTATAGGCGAATCGTTTAAAGTATTGGCATGCGGTTGCAGCAAACTAATATTGATATAAACATTTGGGGTGTACAATTCAGTTATGGGTATTTCAAATTTTGTTTCCCCTTTTTCAGATTCCACCCATAGTGAATGGAGTACCTCACTGCCATTTTCAATGGTAACCAAGGCCCTGCCACCTTGGGAACCCGGAAAGGTAACAATGGCCGTTTCCCCGACTTTGTAAACTTCCTTGTCCGTGGAAAACACTAGCATAGTGGCGGCGGAAGGATCATTTTTCATGCTTTTTCCAGCCCATCCCGGCCAATCTACATATATTGTTTTGCCCGTTGCATGCCCTCCCATTGGATCTTCCACTCTAACCAAATAGCGGCCCCATTCGGGATATTTTAACTCAAAATTAAATGATGCCTTACCACTGGAATTAGTGCTTATGGTTTTCTCAAATACTTTTTCCTGATACTCACTACTGCTAAAACTGGAAAGATTATCAGCAGAAGTCTCCCACCACCATCTCCAGCTCACTTTATAAATAGTCGCCTTTAAATTGTTTGTGGCTTTGGGATTGCCCATTTCATCTACGGTTACCACTTCAAACTTATGGGACTCATCTGTGAGCAGCATTCCCCTTGTTTTATCACCTTTGGGTACATTAAGGCCTACGTAAGTGTTAAAGGGCGAAAATTGCTTTGTAAAGACATCGGTACTAAAATCGCCCCCGTTTTCATAAACCTTGGTGATAAATGCTGCCGTAAGCATTCCTGGGGCCTGACTATTAATTTGTGGATTTAACGAAAAGGGTGCTTTACCTTCTGCATTGACAGCACTATTGAAAACTATTTGATCTTCTGTAGCAAACGCCCTTGTAGGATCATCAAAAACATAAGCCGGGAAGTTTTTAAAAGTTGTAGTCTGTACATTGAACCTGGCAGTGATATCTGCCTTAAGGTTTTTGGCCACCGCGCCGTGAAGCCAAGCCACCTCCAACATCCCTTTTATGGGTTTACCGCCGGACAGCACCTCATTTTCAAACACCGTCTTAATCTTTAATCTATTTGGTTTGATTGTTTCAATCTTAATGGTTTTTGTAAAAGTTGCCCCTCCTACTGAAACCTTCGCCAACCAATTACCGGTAGGCGCATTTTCATCCGTCCTTAAAACGAAACTATAAAAATTGTTGAGAGAATTTGTCCTTACTTCCCGTAGGACCACCTTATTGTAGGGGTCTATCAATTCCAATTTTACAGGATGCCCTACGGGAAGTTTATTTGCCTTATCGTTTAACATAAACGAAAGAAAGAGTTTGTCACCAGGGCGCCAGACCCCCCTTTCCCCAAAAATGAAACCTTTTATTCCCTTTTGTAGTGCAACCCCATCAACATTGAACTTACTAACGGACAGCGCGTTGCCGTCATTTAGTTTAACGTAGGTCTTTTGACCATTGCTTTCAGCTACGGCAAAGTACGCCAAATGATCGGTATCAAAGAGAGAAGTACCGTCCAACGCTGTTATTACTTGCCCAATGGGCTGTTGTTGGTAGTTATAGAAAGTAACCTTGGCCCCGGCAACGGGTTCAGTACTTACAATATTATTGACCGCTACAAAATAACTCTTGTTCACCCCCTGTTTTACGGTTATCCCCAGATCCGAGGCCAAAACATTGGTCCCTACCGTTTTATCAAAGTAATAGGAAGTATGGCAAGGGTTGTCCCGTTGGTTCCAATCATAGTTAAAGTAATAATCTTCGTAATAGGATTCCACTCCGTCCCATGAACTGTTTTCCGTTTCTTGATCAAAATCATCTGCCGATGGCGCTTCTTGTTCAAAATTGGTGTCGTCACATTTGAAAAGGCTATACGAGGGTTTAAAACTAAATTCAACTCTATAAATAGCCCCTACCTCAGGTGAAATGAGCGTTCTTAAATCTATGGCATGGGCGGACCATTTACCATTATAATTGCCAAGACCGGTTTCCAAATCCAATTTCTTGGAGGCTATGGGCCGTGCTACAGTTTTTAAATTGTAACTCCCGTTAAGATCATTACCTTGTAAGAATTGCAGAATATTACTCTCGAAAATTTTATAGACGGTTAGGTTGACCGACTTCAGATTTACCGCCTCAAAATTTATTTTTAGATTATTGGAGGATGGTAAAATTGTTCCATTTGATAAAAGACGGACCTCCGGTTTTATTTGTTCGAACGCTACCCGCTCTGTGAGCTTTGTTTTAAGCTTGTACCCATCAACACTTTCAATACCTTCAAAAACCTCCAGCCTAAGGGTTGTACTCATCTCCTTGGAAGGATATACCTTTAGCGTATTGCCCACTACATCATATTTAAGGTTGCCATCCCCTTCCAACACTACCAGACCCTTAAAGTTTTGTCCTTTTTTTAAGGGATCCGAAAAATTTATATTTATGATTTGATTTTCCCCTGTTTCCAAGCCAACATCCAGAATGCTAAAATTACTCTTGCCCGGTATTTTTATATTATTTTTTCCAGCACTTTCAATATCCACACCGGTGCCATCCCACACAACCTCCAAGTCTGTATCTTCAGTGAATCGCTGAATACTATCTATCTTAAAATGAAATTGGGTTCCTTCAGCTATGGATGTATCAAATTTAACAGGGACCTTTTTCCCGTTCTGTTTTACCTCCAACAACTTCTTGGCATTTTCCAAACTTAATTGATCGGCACTTTTCAATTGTCCTTCCAAATATTGATAATCCTTGGAATAGGATTGCAGGGCTTGGGTATACACATTGAACTGTTGTTTCAAAGTTTTTACCTCGAAATTAAACTTGCGTAACTCTTTTGGGACCCCGGAAATAAAAGATCCCAGATCCAAGGTAAACCCATAGGTACTATTCTGCTGAAAACCGGCCTCTGGCACAAAAGCAATGGTTCTACTGTCCAAGGCTATTACCTTGCCTCTGGTCTTGGGAGATACCAGTAATAAATCACTGTCCAATTCCTTTCCGTTTTCCCAGGAATCAACTGGACGGCTCAACACTATCCTTACATCTGCTTTTACAGAAATTAATCCATGGGATACTTCCGTTATATATTCCTGATATAGATTTAAGTTATCTACTGGAGTTTTGCCGGTCTCTTTTTTCTGGTTACAACCAAGGATGAAAAGAAATATTAGGGCACGGACAATTAATTTCATGAAAAGAAGCAATTTAGTACAGTAAAGATAAAATGTTTTCCCTTTGTGGCGTATTTTTTGATTTAATTAAGCCCGGCAAAAAAATTATTTTCCTATCATTTCAAATCCAGTTATGGTATCCAAAATGTAAATACTAAATGTGAATCGACAATTTGGTGCTGGGTTTATAATATAAGTAGTCCTTGGATTACAGAATGTATAATAAGCTATGCATTTCATCGAATAAACCACTTATTTCGACTTCGTGATAAATTAATTTTTTAATATTACAACCGTTGGTTACGAGAAGCCAATCACGAGAACACAAGAATTCCCCATTCTTCCCTTTCTTCCTACTTACAAATAGAACATTATATGAAAATGAAAATGCATTATTTTGTAATGCTTTTGTTCGCATTTGTAGTAGTCTCTTGTAGCACAGAGTCTTTAGAGCCGGCAATTAGTCCCGAAGTCGAAAATGCGGTTGAAGTGGAACAGGAATTACTTGGAATCGTCAACGAACATCGTATTGCCTTAGGCTATAACGATCTAGATTTTAGCTCAGTGGCATACGAGTACGCCAACAAGCATACAGACTATATGATAGCCAAAGGGTCTATTAACCATGACAATTTTAGCGCGCGTGCATCGGATATTTCCCAAGCGGTAAATGCCTCTTTTGTCTCTGAAAATGTGGCAAAAGACTATGATTCTGCCTATGAGGCTTTTCAAAAATGGCTGGCCAGTTCCGACCATAGGAAAACCATGGAAGGCGAATTTACCCACACCGCGGTAAGTGTAAAGAGGAATACCGACGGCAAACTATATTTTACACAACTCTTCTACAGATAGTCTTCCTAAAAGCAGTTTACTTTTATTATTTTTGATGTTAAACCGCGTTTTATTAATTGATAGCAGCTACTGCATTATCAAATATTAAGGGGCGGAAGTATAATGTTAACTTCTATAAGATGCACTATGTCCATAAAACAACCATTCAATCTAAATAAATGGATTTCCGAGAATAGGGATACTTTAAAACCTCCCGTAGGAAATAAAAACCTTTACACGGAATCGGGAGACTACATTGTTATGGTTGTTGCCGGCCCCAATGCCAGAAAAGATTATCATTACAATGAAACGGAGGAACTGTTTTATCAATTGGAAGGCAATATTGAGGTCCATATTCAAGAAGACGGCCAAAAAAAGACAATGCAATTGGGACCTGGGGATATGTACCTGCACCCGGCCAAAATACCGCATTCCCCAGTTAGAAAAGAAGGATCCATTGGTTTGGTAATAGAGCGTAAACGGGCCGAGATGAACGTTGATGACGGCCTGCTTTGGTTTTGCGATAACTGCAACAATAAACTCTATGAAGTATACTTCACTTTAAATAATATTGAAAAAGACTTTTTGGGGCATTTTAAAACCTTCTATGGTTCGGAAAAACTTAGAACCTGTAGCAATTGTGGCACTATAATGCCCGTTGATGAAAGGTTTATTGCCAAGGAAGACGAATAGTCGATACCACTTTTCAGTATTACTTCCTATTACTTAAGTTGGACTTAAAGCCATAAATCCGGTTTTAAAACATTTATGATTGGTTATACCTTAGACTGCACATTAATTTGTAAATTTGAATAATATAACAATTAACGATAAAATAGTTATAAATGTCAAAAATTGCACAAGAATTTGGAATCCATGAAGCCTTAAAAAAATTAGGCGTCGAAGCTATAAATAACGGAACTTCAACAGGTTCGGATAATTTTTCCTCCGGAGAGGAGTTGAGTTCATACTCTCCAGTAGATGGTGTTCTAATTGGCAAAGTAAAGACCACCTCTAAGGAAGACTATGAAAAAGTGATGGATGCGGCCACCAATGCATTTAAACTTTGGAGAACAAAACCCGCACCACAAAGGGGGGAAATAGTGCGACAGTTTGGTGATAAACTTCGTGAGCTCAAGGAACCCTTGGGAAAATTGGTTTCCTATGAAATGGGAAAATCATATCAAGAAGGATTGGGAGAGGTGCAGGAAATGATCGATATCTGTGATTTCGCCGTAGGTCTCTCTAGACAATTGCACGGACTTACCATGCACTCCGAAAGACCAGGACATAGAATGTATGAACAATATCATCCTTTGGGGGTGGTTGGCATAATCTCGGCATTTAATTTCCCGGTGGCCGTATGGGCCTGGAATACAGCCTTGGCATGGATATCGGGAGATGTCTGTGTTTGGAAGCCAAGTGAAAAAACACCCTTATGTGGTGTAGCTTGTCAAAACATAGCGGCAACAGTATTTAAAGAAAATAATCTTCCTGAAGGCATTTCCTGTTTAATCAATGGCGATTATAAGGTAGGTGAATTTATGACCCATGACAAAAGGGTTCCTTTAGTTTCTGCTACAGGGTCTATACGCATGGGAAAAATCGTAGCTCAGGCAGTGGCCGCCAGATTGGGAAAATCACTCCTGGAACTTGGAGGAAACAATGCAATTATAGTAACCCCTGATGCGGACATAAAAATGACAGTTATAGGAGCTGTATTTGGGGCCGTTGGCACCGCAGGCCAACGTTGTACCTCCACACGAAGATTAATCATACACGACTCTATCTATGACAAGGTAAAAGATGCAGTTGTTACCGCCTACAAACAATTGCGAATTGGAAATCCTCTGGATCAGAAAAACCATGTTGGCCCATTGATAGATACCGATGCCGTAGGGATGTACCAAAAGGCGCTTAAGAAAGTAGTGGAAGAAGGAGGCAAGCTAATTGTTGAGGGAGGTGTACTGCAAGGAGAAGGATATGAAAGTGGGTGTTATGTAAAACCGGCCATTGCCGAAGCAAACAATACCTATGAGATTGTACAACACGAGACCTTTGCCCCTGTATTATATCTATTAAAGTACTCCGGAGATGTAGAAAATGCGATTGATATACAAAACGGAGTGGTCCAGGGACTATCCTCGGCCATAATGACCAATAATCTGAGGGAGGCAGAGCGATTTTTATCTGTCCAAGGTAGCGATTGCGGTATAGCCAATGTCAACATTGGAACTTCCGGTGCTGAAATAGGAGGAGCTTTTGGAGGGGAAAAAGAAACAGGTGGAGGTCGTGAATCTGGCTCGGATGCCTGGAAAATATATATGAGAAGACAGACCAATACCATTAACTACACCACAGAATTGCCTTTAGCGCAAGGGATAAAGTTTGATCTTTAGAATTGAACCTATAAAAAAACCCGCTATGTACTGGATGTAAACCAGTACATAGCGGGTTTTAAACTAACCAACCAAATTACATCCTGAAGAATAGCTCTATACTCCAAGACAAAAACTTTCAATTTGAATGTTTGACAGAATATAAACCCGTAGCCACTTGAAAATTTCCCCTCCCCCCGAATAGGTCCATTAGAAATAGCTGCGGGTTTAACCAAACTAACTCAAATAATTATGGTGAAAAAGACCTATTTCAATGCCGGAACTTAGTCGGGAGAAATAAGGTCTTTGTTATTCTAATATTTACGCTAAAGTCTACATTTTGTTCCATGATTAAAAGCAAAACTATATGGATGGTAATAAAATGTGTATAATTGGTAAATTTTGCAACTACTGCCCCCTAATTCTAATGCCCATATTGCACATTTAAAGTAGTTTAAACATAGGTTGGAACAATTTTTACAACCAGCCCTATACAACATTATCCCCTATATTTTTGTTGAAGGAAGTGAAACGTCCCAAAGCCTATTATTCGTGCTAACTACTTGAAACGTAATATTTAATAACATTTTTTTAACATTTAAGCGAATTTTTTAATACATTTAGACAAAACCCTTACAGCTATCCGAAATGTCTAAGAAAACAACCAATTTATTGGGTATTGTTATTGCCATAGTTGCCGGAACCTATTTTAACCTCATGTTGTGCAATACATGCATCACCGAAACAGAGGATACTCCAACGGTTGAAAATACAGTGGATGTTGCTAAAAATAAAATGCTGGCAGAGAAAAAGAATGAGCGTCAGAACCTTGATAAAAACAACTAACCCAAAACAATAAAGCACATGGAAAACCTAAGTATTTGGTGCTGGTTTATACCTGCCGTAGTAGGTGTAGTCTGCGCACTATTTGGCTACCTAATTGGAAAAGGCAAGAATTCCCAAATAGACCACACTTCAGAATTAAATATACTAAAGGACAAAAACGCAAAACTGGAAACCGATTTGGCGGCATGTAACAAACAACTATCCCAAAAAGTAGAACTTGTTGTTCCTGCCAAACCCATTGCCCCAATAGCCGCAGCAGAAGCCCTACTACCATTCAATGCACAGGCAGCAAAAGCCGCCCTTGGAAAAACTGTAAAACGGGACGACCTAAAGATCGTGGAAGGAATTGGACCCAAAATTCAGCAACTATTCAATTCTTTTGATATAAAAACATGGAAAGATTTGTCCGAAACTGCCGTTGCCAAATGTCAGGAAATCCTAGACACTGGAGGAGCCCGTTATAAAATTCACGATCCTGCATCCTGGCCTATGCAAGCAAAAATGGCCTACGAAGGCAAATGGAAAGAATTGCACAAATGGCAGGAAGAACACAAAAGAGGAAAACTATAGTAATACAATCTTCCTAAAACTGCACTTTGGCTAAATCAGAAAAGTGTTACTTATACACCTTACAAACAAACCAATAGGACAAGGGTCTCTTGGTCGTAAAAAATACAATTAAAAACACCCCACTTATCTGGATAAGTGGGGTGTTTTTGGCTTTTAGTACGCTATTTTTACTAGACCATTCTTCCGTTGGCTTCAACCCACTTGAACCTGTAGTCGTCCTCAGGGAATTTCATCCTGCTTGCGATTCGCTCCAATCTATCCGGTAATTTCATTAAATAGTCCCTAGCCCTTTCCGCATCATCATTAAGACTTCGAATACTATCCAATTCCCAATAGCTATTCAATTTTTTCAAAATTTCTATATAGTCCTGAGCTGTGTAAACCCCCAATCTTTGGGCACAATTTGAAAAGTTCTCAAAAGCGGTCCCTATGTTTCCTCCGGACTCCCTTAGGAAATGGGCCGGCATTACAATTTTTTTCTTCATCATATCGGCAAAGGCCAACATCATCTGGCTTGGGTCGTTTTCAAAAATAACCTTAACAAACTCCCTATAGGCCAAATGATGACGCATTTCGTCTCCCGCGATAATGGTACACATTTTACCAAGTAGGGCATTGCCCCCCTTTTTACACATTTGACCTACTCTTTTATGCGAAATATTGGTAGCCAACTCTTGAAAAGAGGTATATACAAAGTTTTTATAAGGATCTCTGTCCGTTCCTATATCGAAACCATCGGCAATTAGATGCTGGGTGGTTATTTCCACTTCCCTCATATTGACCCTACCTGCCAAATAAAGGTATTTGTTCAGCACATCGCCATGCCTATTTTCCTCGGCGGTCCAATGACGCACCCATTTGGACCAGCCATTCTTGTTTTCACCATGTTGGTCTATTCCTTCTACATCCATAAGCCAAGATTCGTAGGTAGGCAATGCCTCCTCGGTAATTGTATCTGCTACCAAGGTGACCCAAAGATCATACCCCAATTCCTTGGCTTCTTCACGTATTTGGGTTACGTGATCCATAAAGCCTTCACTTTGTGTATCCGGTAAAAAATCCGTTGGTTGCCAAATATCCTGAATAGGAATAAGGTACTGGTCTATAAAACCATCCACCTTACCCTCAATGGACTTCATCACTTCTATTCTAACGTTCTTATTAGACATTCTTCAAATTTTATGTAAATATCCTTAATAATCTTGATAATCTGTCCCTATAGACAGTAAAATTTAGTTTCTTCCCAATTCGGAAGGATAAAACAAATATACCGGATCACTTTGCCAATATTGCTTTGATCCAACATCCATTATGGTCAATGGACCTCTAAAAGCTGCCCCTGTGTCAACATTCCAAATATTGGCAGCATTCTTTGGAGTTGTCCTCCCAATCCTTGTTACCGGAGTATGGCCTATAAAAATCTCCTTGTAATGTGTTAACCTTTGAGGATAAAATTCATCCTCTTTGGTCAGTGATGGGTCCAAAGACAATGCCAATTCCCAAAGGGTCCTATCCCAATAATAGGTTTTGGTAAAATACTCGTGTCCCACACCCTTTAAGTTAGTAAATCCTGCGTGGATAAACAAACGATTTTCAGTGTCCAGAATATAATTTTCCAAATTATCGTAAAATTGAATGTGGGCTTCCTTTATTTCATCCCCTACCAACCGATAAGAATTCTGGGTAGCACTTCCCCCATGTTGTAACCAAAGTGGATTATTCTCCCCGTTTTTTAACCAATCATTGCAAAGTTCATCGTGATTTCCCCTTATAAATGAGCATTTATATGTAAGCCTAAGCTCCATTAAAAAATTTACCGTATTTACAGCATCACTCCAACCATCCACATAATCCCCCAAAAAAATAAGATGATCACTTGGACTCACTTTTGCCCTTTTCAAAACTTGCTCCAAGGCCTTTAACCCAGAATGCAGGTCTCCGATTACCAATGTTCTCATTTTGCAAAAATCGCAAATACCACTTTAATATCCATGGCAAAAAGAATTAAAAATGGATTACCCCGGATAATTTAAGTACAAATCCTACAACCAATAGATAATTCAATGTCTCTTAAAAACCCAATGAACAAGACCAAACCAAGTGAAAACATATCTACCAAAACAAATGGCCTACAAGCCATTTAGTGCAGGAATTCTATTCACAACGACAACATTCAGAAAATAAAAATTAAAAAAAAGTACAACTTATTTGTTAACTTTTTCCTGTTGATAAATCTTTATATTTTTGATTATCAGTTCTTTAAATCATTTTACTTGTAAACTTTCATGATATTTATCATGTTTTTCTTTCTACTTTTTTTAATACTTTTGTTCTTTATTCCAATTCTATTACAATCCTAAAAAATCATTATATGCCAACAAAAATCGCCCAAGGACCACAAAAGACTTACAGTCAGGAAGAAGCCTTTAATGCTTCGTTAAAATATTTTAAAGGTGATGACCTTGCGGCCAGGGTATGGGTAAATAAATATGCCCTAAAAGATTCCGAAGGGAATATTTATGAGCTAACTCCTGATGATATGCACCACAGGATAGCCAAGGAGATTTCCAGAATTGAACAAAAATATCCAAATCCCCTAAATGAAGAGCAAGTTTTTGACCTGATCAAAAATTTTAAATACATAGTCCCCCAAGGTAGCCCAATGGCCGGCATTGGCAATCCTTTTCAGATTGCATCCCTTTCCAATTGCTTTGTAATAGGCAATGAGGGCCAGTCCGATTCGTACGGGGGAATCATGAAAATAGACCAAGAACAGGTGCAGCTTATGAAGCGCCGCGGGGGAGTTGGCCACGACCTATCCCATATACGTCCCAAGGGGTCGCCTGTTAAAAACTCGGCCTTGACCTCAACCGGCCTAGTGCCATTTATGGAAAGATATTCCAACACTACCAGGGAAGTGGCCCAAGATGGCCGAAGGGGAGCCCTAATGTTATCGGTCTCCATTAACCATCCTGATGCGGAAGATTTTATAGACGCTAAAATGGAACAGGGTAAGGTAACGGGAGCCAATGTTTCTGTTAGAATGGACGATGATTTCATGAGAGCCATCGAAAGTGGACAACCCTATACCCAAAAATTTCCTGTTCAAAGCCCCAATCCCAAGGTTTCCAAAACTATAGATGCCCAAAAATTATGGGACAAGATAGTCCATAACGCCTGGCAATCGGCAGAACCTGGTATTTTGTTTTGGGACACCATTATAAAGGAATCCGTACCGGATTGTTATTCAGATTTGGGTTATAACACGGTATCTACCAACCCCTGTGGCGAAATTCCATTATGCCCTTATGATTCCTGTCGTTTGTTGGCCATTAATCTCTTCTCCTATGTAGACCAACCTTTTACGGATAATGCAACCTTTGATTTTAAGCTATTTAAAGAACATATTGCCGCCGCCCAGCGAATTATGGACGATATTATAGACCTTGAATTGGAGAAGGTAGATGTAATTCTGAAAAAAATAAAAGCGGATCCGGAATTGGAAGACACAAAAGCTGTGGAATATAATTTATGGACCAACATCAAAGAAAAGGCCCAACAGGGAAGGCGTACAGGAATTGGCATTACTGCCGAAGGAGATATGCTGGCCGCACTTGGCTTGCGTTATGGAAGTAAAGAGGCCAACAAATTTTCAATTGAAGTACACAAGACTATTGCTTTGGAAGCCTATAGAGCCTCGGTACATACCGCAAAAGACAGAGGGGCATTTCAAATTTTTGATGCGGAAAGGGAAAAAAACAACCCCTTTATCCTGAGACTGAAGGAAGCCGATGAAAAACTGTACTACGAAATGTTGGAATACGGCCGAAGAAACATTGCCTTATTGACCATTGCGCCCACGGGCACTACCAGTTTAATGACCCAAACCACATCTGGCATAGAACCGGTTTTCCTGCCTGTATACAAGCGCAGAAGGAAGGTTAATCCCAATGATAAGGATGTCCGTATTGATTTTGTGGATGAAGTTGGGGATTCTTGGGAAGAATATTTGGTGTTCCATCATAAATTCAAACAATGGATGTCCGTCAAGGGAATTGATACAGAAAAAAATTATTCCCAGGAAGAATTACAGAAAATTGTAAAAAGTTCCCCGTATTACAAAGCCACCTCCAATGATGTTGATTGGTTGAGCAAAGTACGTTTACAGGGTGCGGTTCAAAAATGGGTAGACCATAGCATAAGTGTCACTATAAACCTTCCGAACGATGTGTCCGAAGAATTGGTCGGAAAACTCTATTTGGAAGCTTGGAAGGCTGGTTGCAAAGGCGTTACAGTTTACAGGGATGGTTCCAGATCCGGTGTATTGATCTCCAATGATTCAAAAAAATCGGAAGAGGAGGAAGCCCTTACCCATTTCCCCACAAAACGTCCCCAAATTTTGGAGGCCGATGTAGTGCGACTTCAAAACAACAAAGAAAAATGGATCGCTTTTATTGGCCTGATCAACGACCAACCCTATGAAATTTTCACTGGTATGGCCGATGATGAGGACGGTATATTAATCCCTAGATGGGTGAATAACGGATTAATTATAAAAAGCAGAAACGAGGACGGTTCTTCGCGTTACGATTTTCAGTACAAGAACAAAAGAGGCTATAAAACCACCATTGAAGGACTATCCCATAAATTTAATCCGGAATATTGGAACTATGCCAAATTGATTTCGAGTACCCTCCGCCATGGAATGCCTATAGAAAAAGTAGTAGACCTTATTAATAGTCTACAACTGGACAGTGAATCTATCAACACATGGAAAAATGGGGTAGCAAGAGCACTTAAAAGATACGTTGCCGATGGTACAGAGGCCAAAGGACAAAAATGTGATTCCTGTAATTCCAAGAATCTTATTTACCAAGAAGGATGCCTTACCTGTAAGGACTGTGGTTCGTCCAAATGCGGATAAGCCATTGCCATTTGTATTTATAGTCCAATTTCTAAAAGTTACACCCCCAAATGCATGCATTTGGGGGTGTTTTTAGTATTACTGCATTTTTCTATCTATTTTAGATTAATCAATTAAAATCAAGGCATGAAAAACGTTTTCTGTATCGGGGAATTATTAATAGATTTTGTAGCGGAAAAACAAGGCAGCGATCTAGCAAAAGCCAACAATTTTACAAAAAAAGCAGGGGGTGCCCCGGCCAATGTGGCGTCGGCAATAGCCAAACTGGAGGGCAAAAGTTTTTTTATTGGCTGCGTAGGAAAAGATCCCTTTGGTACTTTCCTAATCAATACCTTAACGGAAGGACAGGTGGACGTATCCCTGGCACAGCGGTCCGACACTTTCACTACCCTGGCCTTTGTTTCCCTGGCAGAGGATGGGGAGCGCGATTTTGTTTTTAGCCGTGGAGCGGACAAAGAATTAACATATGATCGCCGCTTAAGTAAGCTGTTCAAAGATCAAATTGTTCATTTTGGAGCCGCCACCTCATTCTTGGGGGGCAGTCTGGAAGAGGCTTATTCACTTTATCTCCAAGAGGCCATTTCCAACAATAGTTTTATTTCCTTTGACCCTAATTTTAGGGCAGATCTTTGGAAAGGAACAGAAGCCATATTTGTGCAAAAATGTATCCCTTTTATAGAAAAATCCCATCTGTGTAAATTTAGTTTGGAAGAGGCACAGTTACTTTCAGGAAAGGAAAATTTGGAAGAGGCATGTGCTTTTTTACACCAGCTGGGCTCCAAGATTATTACGGTTACCCTAGGTGGGAAAGGCACCTATTTAAGTACACCGGCAATTAAAAAGATAATTCCAAGTATAAAGGTAAGCCCTGTTGATACCACAGGTGCGGGAGATGCTTTTATTGGATGTTTGCTGAAACAGATTGCCCTGACCACCAACTTGGATACCCTTATGGCCGATTCGGGACCTTTGGAAAATATGGTTCAACAAGCCAATAAGGCAGGTGCAATTACGACCACAAATTATGGGGCCATAGAATCCTTGCCCACGCAGCAGCAATTAAACGAACTATAAATGTAATGGTCGGAAACCGCTAATTATACTTCATCTTTCTAATGATGCGTAGGGATTCTTTTATAGATTGATACACCGGAAGATTGTATTTCTTCATTACAGGCTTGGTGTTTTCCATAATATCCTTGGCCTCTTCGAAGCCATTTACATAACAAATTAAAAAAGTATCGGACAACAGATCCAAATCCCTTTCCTCATTTAGGGTCAAAGGAATTTCCTTTTCAATTTTCTTAAGCACGGCCACATTTGCGTTGTATATATGATGAAGTGTTTTTTTATCATATAAGGGAGGTTCAAATATTAAATCGCTTTGAATGGTATAGGTGCCGTTATCAGAAAAGGTAATTACCACTTTTTCCAACGGATAATATTTTTGTTCACTGCTTAACCCCAACTGCACATATTCTATGGTAGTGAAGGAATTTTCATCATAAGCTATCGTAATTTCATCAAATTCCGAAAAAAACAACTTTACTTGTTCATTGATCAATTCAATGTCGACACGGGAATAATAGGTTTCATTTTTTACTTTTTTTTGATGCCCCGCCCAACAAACCACAAATTGCTCCTTAAAAACCTTATAATTACTGGTAAGATCCTTATGCCTTTCGTTTAAGAAATCGATCACGCCATCCAAGGTAAGTTCAATGTTGTTTTTGGCATGCTTTTCTATGGTTGCCACAACATCTGCATTTACATCCGTTAACTCAATTCCATAAGCTTTTGGCATACTTATGCTGCCATCCCTAAAAAACACCGACCCGCCATAATACTTCCAGATATTCTTCCGCAAAGAACATACCTTCCCATTGGATTTTATAGTTACCAAGCCAACTACTTTACCCATTGGCAAATGCGGAAATGGAATATTTTCATAAGTAATCCGTGGGGGATTGTCCAAATAGGCGTTTACCAAATTTTGAATCTTGCTATCATCAAAAAAATCGACCCCTACAATTTCATTGTCCTCATCCTCGACCCCAATTACGATAAAAGAATTGTTTTGAGGGTTGCTATTGGCAAGTGCGCAGACATGCTTCAAAAATTTGGCCTTCCCCTCCCTCTGTCCAATATCTATAAAGCGCTTTTTATCATAAAAGCTATTCTCGTCATTATGGGCCAATAGGCTTTTTACGAGCAGGCGTTTATTGATCATAATTCCTTATTGACAATAGTGGCACTCGCTTGTGCCGTAGGTAAAATTAATAAGTCTGCAATGTTAACATGGGAGGGTCTGGTTACCATAAAATAAATTACATCCGCAATATCTTCCGGTTGCAAGGGCTTATAACCCTTGTAAGTATCCGCGGCCCTTCCATCATCCCCCTTAAACCGTACCTTACTAAATTCTGTTTCCACCAATCCCGGATTAATGGCCCCAACGCGAATGCCGTATTGGTTTAAATCTATTCTCATCCCTTGGTTTAAGGCATCCACAGCGTATTTACTTGCGCAGTACACATTCCCCTTAGGATACACTTCCTTCCCGGCAATGGAGCCAATATTTATAATATGACCCGATTTGTTTTTGATCATTTTTGGCATTATGGCCTTGGAAACATATAAAAGGCCCTTGACATTAATGTCCAACATAGCCTCCCAATCATCCAGATTACCTTCCTCTATGGAATCCAGACCATGGGCATTGCCAGCATTATTGATTAAAATATCAATATTGGAAAACTCCTCGGGAAGGGAAGCAATAGCTTCAAAAACCGCTTTTTTATCCTGAACATCAAATTCCAAAATGAAAACCTTGGTATGTCTGGACAGTTCCTTTTTAAGCTCATTCAATCGCTTTTTTCGCCTGCCACAAATAACTAAATTAATCCTGTTGGAGGCAAAGAGTTTGGCGGTTGCAAGCCCTATTCCGCTTGTAGCTCCTGTTATAAATGCTGTTGGTTTCTCATTAATGGTAATACTCATAAAACTAATTCTTTATTTTATTTCTTAACAATGCCATTGGTCGGTAACTAATGGCTCTTTTACCCTATTTCTAAATCAAGGGAACAAAAACCAATCTTTCTGCTAATAGTTCGTATTTATGGCCTTTTTTGCATCAATCACCAGTCTAGTACAGGTTGCACTCAAAAGCCAAATTTTGCACCTTGATATTAGCAGTGGAAAGGCTATTCCATAGAACGATTTATTGCCCAAGGGACCCCTAAAATATCCACCTTGTCAAAAGTGGGATTACCCGGTGCTTATCAATGACCAATTAACATATATCCTTCCCCAAAAGGAAGCTTCTTACCCCTATCGCCCCAAGTAATTGTCCCTGTTACGATTTTGAAATAAGATGTTTTATTTTTCATATGTTTGTGAAATTATGAATAATTCCCTTAAATAGTTCATAAAACTGGACCCATTGCTTAACTTTTAACCATACATTAACAGCCAATAACTAAATAAATTTTCAATTTGCATCCACTTTTGGAGTAAACCACTGTAAACAAAACAAAACAAAGGATTATATGGAAGAAAATACTTCGGTAGATATCAGTGCCGTGAACGAGAAAATTGCCCAGGAGAGTGCTTTTATTGACCTACTTATTTTAGAAATGAACAAAGTAATCGTAGGACAAAAACATATGGTTGAACGATTGCTCATTGGACTTTTAGGACAGGGCCATATTCTACTGGAAGGTGTCCCCGGTTTGGCCAAAACCTTAGCGATAAACACCTTGGCAAAAGCGGTACAAGGAAGCTTTAGTAGAATTCAGTTCACTCCCGATCTTTTACCGGCAGACGTTGTTGGTACTATGATCTACAATATGAAATTGAACGATTTTTCCATTAAGAAGGGTCCCATATTCGCCAATTTTGTTTTGGCTGATGAAATTAACCGTGCCCCTGCAAAAGTGCAATCCGCCCTTTTGGAAGCCATGCAGGAAAAACAAGTTACCATAGGCGATGAAACTTTTGTACTGGACAAGCCTTTTCTGGTTATGGCTACCCAAAACCCGGTGGAACAAGAAGGAACTTACCCCTTACCGGAAGCCCAGGTGGATCGTTTTATGTTAAAGACCGTAATAGATTACCCCAAACTTAGCGAGGAGCAATTAATAATTAGGCAAAACCTTAAGGGAGCATATGAAGAGGTAAAACCCGTGGTTAGCGTTAAGCAGATTCTTAGTGCCCAAAAGGCGGTAAGGGATGTGTATATGGACGAGAAAATTGAGAAATATATTCTCGATATTGTTTTTGCCACCCGATACCCGGAAAAATATAATCTTGAAAGCCTAAAACCTTTGATCAGTTTCGGAGCTTCGCCAAGGGGTAGTATAAATTTAGCGGTAGCTGCCAAATGCTATGCTTTTATTAAAAGAAGGGGCTACGTTGTTCCTGAAGATGTAAGGGCTGTGATTCATGACGTTTTACGCCACAGGATCGGTATAACCTATGAGGCCGAGGCAGAAAACATTACTTCGGAAGAAATAATAAACAAGATCGTAAACGAAATTGAAGTACCTTAATCAGTCTACAGTTATCCGTCTACAGCTTTTGGTCTTTAATACTTAAAACTGTAACTGAATACTTTTTACTGCAAACTGCATACTGAAAATGGATACCAAGGAATTATTAAAAAAAGTTCGCAAGATCGAAATAAAGACGAGGCGTCTTTCCGACCATATTTTTGGTGGGGAATACCACTCGACCTTTAAGGGAAGAGGTATGACTTTTAGTGAGGTGCGCCAATATCAATTTGGCGATGATGTTAGATCCATAGATTGGAACGTAACAGCACGCTATAACGAACCCTATGTAAAGGTATTTGAGGAGGAAAGAGAACTTACCATGATGCTTATGGTAGATGTGAGTGGTTCAGAACTATTTGGTACCAGCAATCAGTTTAAAAAGGAAATTATTACCGAAATTTCTGCTACCCTGGCATTTTCGGCACTTCAGAACAATGATAAGGTTGGACTTCTTCTGTTTACGAATGAAGTAGAACTTTACATTCCACCAAAAAAAGGAAAAAGTCACGCCCTAAGAATTATAAGGGAATTACTGGAGTTTTCGCCCAAGAGCAGCGAGACCGATTTGGGAGCTGCCTTGAAATTCCTTACCAACGTAATGAAGAAAAAAGCAATAGTCTTTGTACTCTCGGATTTTATTACCGACGACTACCTTCAAACCTTGCGTATTACAGGCAAAAAGCATGATCTTACCGGTATTAGGGTATTTGATGAAAGAGAGGAGACCATCCCAAATTTAGGCATGGTACAAATGCAGGATGCTGAAACTGGAGCAATTCAATTGGTGAATACCCAGTCCAAAAAAGTAAGGATGGCCTATGGCAAACACTATAATGAGCGCGTTGCCTATTTTCAGGAGACTTTTACCAAATCTGGTTGTGGAGTGTTAAGTTGTAGGGTGGATGAAAGTTATGTAAAGAAATTATTGGGCTATTTTAAGAGAAGAGGTTGATTTAAATGAGGAACTTAATTTTGAGCATTATAAAGACTTATTCGTATTTTCTACGATATATTACATTGTGTCTGCTATTTGCCTCGACACAAGGTTTTTCCCAAACTCCCCCCACCATTGTGTCAGGGGTGGATACCACCTATATAAAGATTGGCGAACAGATTAATTTTAAGGTTACCGTTGAAACAGATTCCACCGCCCAGGTAATCTTCCCGGAAGGACAGACCTTTTCCCCTTTGGAAACCGTAGAGGCCCTCAAGACCGATACGGTTAAAAAATTGGATAGGATGACCCTGCAAAAAATTTATGCCCTAACCCAATTTGACTCAGGTTCCTATACTCTTCCAAGACAACAGATTATGGTAAACGGAAAACCGTTTTTTACCGATTCCATAAAAATTGATGTTGCTACCGTACCTGTCGATACCTTGGCGCAGAAGATGTACGACATAAAACCCATTATAAATGTAGAAAAATCGAACGGTGCACTTTGGAGAATTCTCCTTTGGGTTCTGGGTATTTTAATTTTGGTCGGGGCAGCCTTATATTGGTTCGTTTTCAGAAAGAAGCCATTGAGCGAAGAGGAAAAAGTAGCCCTATTACCTCCTTTTGACCGTGCTATTCTTGGTTTAAAACAATTGGAAAAATCAAAATATTTAATTCAGGACGATTATAAATCCTACTATTCCGAGTTAACGGACATTGTGCGATCCTACCTGGAAGAAGATGTACATGTCACTGCATTGGAAAGTACTACGGACCAATTGATAGATAAATTGGAAATGATGAAGGATGCTGGTCAGTTGAAACTGGACCCTGAAACCATACAACAGTTCAAAAAGGTTTTACAGACCTCGGATTTGGTAAAATTTGCAAAATCCAAGCCGGAGTCCTCTGCAGCGGAACAAGACAGGAAATCTGTGGAGCAGATTGTGATAAAGACCAAAGAAGCCATTCCAGAGCCTACTGAAGAGGAATTATTGCAACGCGAAGAGTATTTGGAGGAGCTGGAACGCAAAAAGCAGAAGAAAAAAATAGTAATTGTTGCTGTCTCTGCAGTTCTTGTACTTCTATTTTCCACTGTAGCGGCAATAGGCTACTATGGATTTGGACAGGTAAAGGATACCGTTTTGGGCCACCCGACCAAAGAATTATTGGAAGGGGAATGGGTACAGAGCGATTACGGTTTTCCCCCTATTAGTTTACATACCCCGGAAGTCTTATTGCGACAAGCGGTAAAACTCCCGCCTGAAGCCAAAGCCTCCATAAAAGAAATGCAGGCGTTTGCCTATAGGAGCTCCATTGGACTGTTTACCATTGGTGCCACCTCTATTACATTGGCACAACCGGAGGAACCGGATTTTGAAAAGGCTTCCGAACAAATTTTGAAAAATTTTGAAAATCAAGGCGCCAAGAACATCACTACCAAGCAAGAACCTTTTTCTACCCTCTCAGGGGTAAAAGGAGTTAAACTGTACGGAAGTGGAAAATTTGCCGTGCCCGAATCCAAGGAATTGATTTCTGGAAACTATGTGGTCCTATTTTTTGGCGGTAAGGGTTTTCAGCAAAATGTAATCTTGACATGGTTGGCAGATGACCAATATGCAGACCAGATAGTAGACCGAATTTTGAACTCAGTAGAAGTAAAAACGAGCTTATAGATGTTTGAGAATATTTCCTTTGCGAACCCACAGTTTTTCTGGTTGTTATTATTACTTCCAGTGGCAATGCTTTGGTATTTCTTTAAAAGAAAGGAACAGACCGCTTCTTTGAAAATGTCGAGCATTAAGGGCTTTCCCAAAGGTAGCATATTGCCCAAATTAAAACCGGCGTTGTTTGTTATGCGCTTGTTGGCATTGGCGGCGATCATAGTTGCCATGGCGAGACCACAGACCGAGGATATCTCCACCAGGACCAAAACTACAAAAGGAATCGATATTGTTATGGCCATCGATGTTTCCTCAAGTATGTTGGCAAAAGATCTAAAGCCGTATAGATTGGCAGCGCTTAAAAAAGTAGCGGCCGATTTTATTAACGAAAGACCAAACGATAGGATCGGCTTGGTGGCTTATGCAGGCGAAAGCTATACCAAAACGCCTATTACTAGTGATAAATCCATAGTTTTAAGGGCTTTGGACGAAATAACATATGGGCAATTAAATGATGGAACAGCTATTGGGATGGGACTTGCCACCTCTGTCAACAGACTAAAGGAAAGTAAGGCCTTGAGCAAAATAATTATTTTGCTTACAGATGGGGTAAACAATATGGGATTTATTGAGCCCCAAACAGCCGCAGATCTGGCAGTGGAGTTCGGTATTAAAACCTACACCATCGGTATTGGCACCAATGGAAACGCCATGTCGCCCATAGCCTATAACGCCGACGGATCTTACAGATATGGGATGCGGGAAGTAGAAATAGACGAAAGCCTGTTAAAATCTATTGCGGAAACAACCGGAGGGCAATATTTTAGGGCTACCGACAATAAAAAACTTGAGGCCATTTACGAGGAAATAAACAAATTGGAAAAAACGGAAGTAGAGGAGTTTAAGTACTACAAGTACGAAGAAAAATTTAGACCTTGGGTCTATTTGGCAGGGGTTTTGCTCTTGTTGGAATGGTTGGCAAGGAACACCTTGTTCAGGAGTTTTATTTAATAAGAAGAAACTAGGTTTCAAAGGAATTGATTTAAAAAGGAAGAATACAAAATGATTCAGTTAGACGAAAAATCATATTTATATCTGTTATCTATCATTCCGGTGATGGTGGTTCTTTTTGTGCTCCTTCAAATCTGGAAAAAAAGAACGCAGAGAAAATTTGCGGATATTGGCCTTTTAAAGCGATTGACTCCGGACAGGTCCAATTTCAAATCCACCTTAAAATTAATTTTTATTTTATTGGGAATAGCCTCTTTAACAATGGCATTGGTCAACCCAAAGATGGGCACCAAACTGGAAACGGTTAAAAGGGAAGGGGTCGATATAGTATTTGCCGTAGATGTTTCCAAAAGTATGTTGGCCGAGGATATAGCCCCTAATAGACTGGAAAAGGCCAAACGTCTGGTTTCCGAAATTATCAATCAACTGGCGAGTGACAGAATTGGGATTATTGCATACGCCGGACAGGCATTCCCACAACTCCCTATAACGACCGATTATGGTGCTGCCAAAATGTTCTTGCAAAACATGAACACCGATATGCTTTCTTCCCAAGGAACGGCAATTGACCAGGCCATTGAATTGGCATCGACCTATTATGACGATGAGGAACAAACCAACCGTGTTCTTTTCATTATCTCCGACGGGGAAGACCATTCCGAAGGCAATGTAAACAATGCTGTTGAAGATGCTACCAATGAAGGCATAAGGGTATTTACCATTGGGGTGGGAAAAACAAAGGGAGCACCCATACCACTAAAAAGAAACGGTATTGTTGAAAGCCTGAAAAAAGATAACCAAGGCGAAGTGGTCATTACAAAATTAAATGAAGAGGTGCTTCAAGAAATTGCCGATGAGGGCAATGGAGAATACATAAACGGGGAAAACACGGAAGAAGCGGTTGCCTTCATTAAGGAGCAATTGAACCAGATGGACAAGAAAGAATTTGAGGCCAAGCAATTCGCCGAATTCAAAGATCAGTTCCAGTGGTTTTTGGCCGCAGGGCTTTTATTCTTATTTTTAGACATTTTTGTCTTGGATAGAAAGACCAAGTGGCTTAAAAAATTGAATCTGTTTAACGAGCGATAAACGCAGAAGGGTTATGAAAAAGATAGCATTTATCATTATTTTGATCGGAGGCCTTGTCCAAGCACAGGAAGTGGACAAGGAAAAGGAAAAATCACTTAAAATTGCCAACAACTTTACTTGGGAAGCAAATAAAGATCTGTCCGAAAGTAATTTTGTAAATGCCGAAGCCAACTATAGGAGGGCCATCTCCAAGAGTGCGGAAAGTAGCATAGCTCCCTATAATTTAGGGAACGCCTATTATGAAAACGAAACCTATAGCGAAGCCTTTGGCAGGTTTAAGCAGGCGGGAGAAAATGCCACCAACAAAAAAGACAAGCACATGGCCTACCATAACATGGGCAATGTCTTTATGAAAAACAAAGAATACCAAAAAGCGGTAGATGCCTATAAGGAAGCTTTGAGAAATGACCCTACGGATGAGGAGACCCGTTACAATTTGGCTTTGGCCAAGGAAATGCTGAAAAAACAGCAGGAAGAAGAACAAAAAAACGACCAGAATAAGGACGACCAGAACCAGGAAGACCAAAAAGATCAGAAGGACCAGAACCAGGATAAAAAGGAAGGGGATCAGGACGAAGACAATAAAGGCGACCAACAAGAAGAGAACCAGGGCGATAAGAAGGAAGAAGGGGATAAAGGCGAGGAAGAGAAAGAAGACAATAAAGAAGGTGAAGGAGATGATGAAGAGAAAAACGACGAGCCATATAAGGCAGAAGATCAGAAGCAACAACAACCAAGACCTAACCAATTATCTCCTCAGCAAGTGAAAAACTTGTTGGAGGCCATGCAGAACGAAGAGAAAAAAGTACAGGAAAAAATTGATGCACAAAAAGTAAAAGGTGCAAAAATCCAAAATGAAAAAGACTGGTAATACACGTGAATATTAAAAAATACATATCGTTATTTTCATTGTTGTTCCTCGGCATATTCTCGTATGCCCAGAACAATGAAACCGTTACCTTCGAGATGAATCTCAGCAAGGATGTATTGGGCATTAACGAACGTCTAAGGGTAGACTTTACCATGAACAGGGATGGGGATAATTTTGTTCCTCCGGATTTTGAAGGTTTCAGGGTACTTATGGGTCCATCGCAATCCATTAGCTCCTCTTGGGTGAACGGGGTTAGAAGCTTTTCCAAAACCTACACCTATACCCTAGCGCCTACGGCAAGGGGGAAATTTACCATTAAACAGGCCACCATTGTCATCAAGGGTGAAACCTATAAATCGCTCCCAAAAGAAGTAGAGGTTACCGCTGCAGTAGAAAGACCGGACGGGGAAAAAACGGTCGATGATGTTGCCGATGAAAGTTTACATCTGGTGGCCGAAATATCCAAAACCAGCCCATATCTGAATGAAGCCGTAACCGTAGTTTATAAACTTTACGCAAGTCCTTCTATAGACGTAACCAATTTTAGGGCGCTGGACAACCCTAAATATAACAATTTCTGGAGCCAGGATATTCCAGTTACCAAATACGATGTACAGAATACTACCTATGATGGCAAGTCATATAGATCCGTAATCTTAAAAAGGGTAGTTTTATACCCGCAGAGAACGGGAGAATTGGAAATTGAGCCACTTTCTCTGGATGTAAGTCTCCAGATTCCCACCAACAAACGGGATTTCTTTGGGGGAAGAATATTTGCCCAAACCAACAAGACCGTATCCGCTGGCAATAGGACCATTAATGTAAAACCTTTGCCTACAGAAGGCAAACCGGCAGATTTTAGTGGTGCGGTAGGAGAATTCCAATTTTCGGTGACCACCAGTAAGACCCATCTTAATGCATCAGAGTCCCTACAGGCCAAAGTTGCCATAAATGGTAAGGGTAATTTAAAACTTTTTGAAATTCCAAGTTTAAATCTCCCAAGTTCCTTGGAAGTATATGATCCGGAGTTTAATGAAAGTGTTCGTACTACCCTCTCTGGTATGGAAGGAAATGTAAGCAATAGCTACACGGTAGTGCCTACATTTAAAGGCAAGTATCCCATTCCCAGTATAGCTTTTAGCTTTTTTAACCCAAAGACCGAAAAATATCAAACCTTGAGTTCCGGGGAAATCATGATCAATGTACTGGAAGGCCCCACAAGCGGAGCCGTAGACAACACTGGTCTTAGTTCCAATAATAAACAAAGGGTTGTGGCTACAGGGGATCAATTTGTTTTCAATAAAATAAAGCCAAACCTAACAGCCATCAATAATAATTACTTTTTTGGGTCTACCAGCTTCTTTCTTTGGTGGCTACTTCCGGTTTTATTAATTCCTCTGGCCATCCTCTTTGGCAAAAAAAGAGAGGCCATTGCCAGTGACGTAGAAGGAAACAAAATTAAACGTGCCAATAAATTGGCAAGGAAATACCTATCCGCAGCCAAAAAAGCACTAGGCTCCAAGGAGTCATTTTACGTAGCTTTGGAAAAGGCATTGCACAATTATTTGAAGGCCAAACTTAAAATAGAGACATCAGAATTCAGCAAGGATAAAATATCCTCTTTATTAAGTGAAAAAAATGTAGATGAAGCCACTCGGGAGGGCTTTGTGGGATTACTGAAAAATTGTGAAATGGCAAGATATAGCCCTTTTTCTGATGTTCAGATGCAACAGGATTACAATAAAGCGAGTGAGGTTATTTCACAACTGGATAAACAAATTTAAGCAATGGTACGTGTATTAACTATTTTAGCATATTTGGTATGTACCTTGGGATTTTCCCAAAACGAACAACTATTTGACGAAGCTACGGCATTGTACAACCAAGGGGAGTATACAAAAGCTGCGGACAATTATTTAAAGATATTATCGAATGGGGAGCATTCGGCCGAACTCTATTTCAATCTTGGGAATACCTATTATAAACTTAACAAAATTGCCCCTAGTATATATTACTACGAAAAGGCATTATTGCTAAAACCAAATGATCAGGACGTTAAGAACAACCTGGCCTATGCCCAAAATATGACTTTGGATGCCATTGAACCCCTACCTCAGACCACTATTTCCAAAATGTACAACAGACTTACCGCATATCTCTCATTTGACCAATGGGCCTATGTTGCAGTTGGCTTTATGATGCTCTTTGTATGCTGTTATATTGCCTTTTATTATTTTACGTTTTCTTCCCAAAAACGAATAGCCTTTATAAGCAGTTTTATTTTTCTTCTGATGACAGTATTGGCGGCAATACTGGCCTATTTGCAACTTTCCAAATTTGAATCGGAACAGCCTGCCATAGTTTTTTCGGAAGAAGTTGGCATTAAATCCGAACCCAACAATAGGAGTCAGGCCATTTTTAATTTGCATGCCGGCACCAAGGTCAATGTACTTGAAGAATTAAATGACTGGAAAAAAATTGAAATTGCCGATGGCACCACAGGTTGGATTCCATCAGAGGATATAAAAATCCTTAAGGATTTTTAGTATTTCTTTAACGTCTAATAAAACCGTTGGTGTTATATTTGTCATTATTTGTAATTCTATGAAAGTTTTCGCTCGTATTCTTTTACTCTCCCTTTGGCTATTTGCCATTGTGGCTCCGAGCGCCATAACTTTACTAGATATTGACAATCCCGTTATTGTAACCAACCTCAACGAGGAAGAACAGCAAGAAACCGGCAAGAAATCTCCATTGCAGGAGAAGTTCGTAAACGATAGTCATACAGATTTTTCTTTAATAGCCCTGTCCCAAAAATCTACAATGGGTATATACCACCCTATGGGGCATATAAACTTCACCCAAAAAATTCTTCTACCACCACCTGAACGTATAGGTTAATCTTAAAAGTCAAACTATTTCGATTAATTAAAAAACTTGTCCTTGATTCCCATTAAGGACCAAATTATTATTTTATATGTTCAAAAATATTAAGAGCGACCTTCCCGCAAGTGTCGTAGTATTTTTTGTTGCGCTACCCCTATGTTTGGGTATCGCTTTAGCCAGTGGCGCCCCCTTGTTTTCAGGTTTAATTGCCGGTATCATTGGCGGTATTGTTGTTGGAGCGCTAAGCGGCTCTAAAATTGGTGTTAGTGGACCAGCAGCCGGTCTGGCCGCTATAGTGTTAACAGCGATTGGCGCATTGGGAGGTTTTGAAAACTTCCTGGTTGCCGTTGTACTGGGTGGAATCATTCAGTTGATATTCGGTATTCTAAAAGCTGGAATTATTGGGTATTATTTCCCTTCATCCGTAATAAAAGGCATGCTTACAGGTATAGGTGTCATTATTATACTTAAACAAATTCCGCATTTTTTTGGTTATGACCCTGACCCGGAAGGCGATTGGGCCTTTTTTCAAGTGGATGGGGAGAACACCTTTTCGGAAATCCTTAATACCGTAAACAATATTAGCCCCGGTGCAACACTGGTGGCCATAGTGGGCTTATCCATATTATTGTTATGGGATAAGGTACTTTCCAAAAAAGGAAAGATTTTTCAACTTATCCAAGGGCCTTTGGTTGCCGTTGCAGTAGGTATCATATTCTTTGTTTTAACACAGAACAGTTCATTTTTGGCTATTTCTTCCGATCACTTGGTAAGTGTACCGATTCCTGAGGATGCCGCATCATTTTTCGGACAGTTCAGTTTTCCCAATTTCGCGGCAATTACAAACCCTGATGTATGGATAACTGCTTTTACCATTGCTTTGGTTGCCAGCCTGGAGACTCTTTTATGCGTTGAGGCCACCGATAAGTTGGACCCTGAAAAAAACGTAACACCTACCAACCGCGAGCTGCTAGCCCAAGGTACGGGTAACATTATATCCGGACTAATTGGCGGACTACCCATTACCCAAGTAATCGTTAGAAGTTCTGCCAACATTCAATCTGGTGGAAAATCAAAACTATCTGCTATTTTTCATGGTTTCCTATTACTTATTTCCGTAATTCTTATTCCAAAATTATTGAATATGATACCCCTATCGGTTTTAGCGGCCATACTATTTATCGTAGGCTATAAATTGGCGAAACCGGCCCTTTTTGTGAAGATGTACAAATTGGGATGGAAGCAGTTCGTTCCGTTTTCGGTTACCGTATTTGGTATCATATTTACAGATTTGCTGGTTGGTATTAGCCTTGGCCTTGTTGTAGGTATTGTGGTTATCCTATTGAAAAGCTATCAGAACTCCCATTTCCTTCATATGGAAGATGTAAGTAATGGAAAGCACAGGATAAAAATGACCCTTGCAGAAGAAGTGACCTTTTTTAATAAAGGTGCCATTCTTAAAGAATTGGATAGCCTGCCAAGGGACACCTATTTAGAGATAAACTTGCTAAAGACAAGATATCTTGATCTTGATATTATTGAAATTCTAGACGATTTTTCGGTTAAAGCGAAAGATCGCAATATAGATATTCAACTAATCTCAAAGCGTGGTGTAGTTGAAAACCCACCAAGTTTTTCAGATTTCTTTAGAACTAGACCAAAATCTAAATTAAGTTTAAGCTAATGAATATGGAAAGAAATAAACACAAGATAGCTTTATTCACGGATTTACAAGAAGACATATCCGGCCTATTAAAAAGTGCCGTAAGTTTGGCTCAAATGATCAATGGAGAAATTGAGGTCTTAAATGTAACAAAGCCCACGGCAGTTATTGGGAAAGAAAACCAATTATCGGCCATGCGCTCATTAAACCGTGAATATATTCTGGCGGATAAAAGAATGAAGGATATATTGTCTCCTATAATTGATAATTACGGGGTACCTGTTAATTATTCCAGTACCTTTGGAAATATTAGAAATGAGATTGATAGGTATCTACGCGAAAACAACCCTGACATTATAGTCTTGGGAAGACATAAGAGCAAACATTTTAATACGGCCGAAAATAGAATAATCAACTTTGTTCTAAGTGTTTTTAAGGGCACAGTCTTGATCGTTCCACATGATAAAGGCCTTGAACCAGGTATGAAGATAGGTATAGGCTCCCTAAATTGTTCCGAAGCGGTATTTAACTCCTCCTTTACAGAAGAGCTCTTTTTACACGCAAAAAGTGCATTGAAATCGTTTAACATTGTTGAATCTTCAAGTGTTCTACCGCAAACAGACAGTTCCTTAGGGCGCAAGACCATCAACTATGTTTTTGATCACAATGAAAATACGGTGAACAATCTTCCCGTCTACTTATCCATAAGTAATATTGATCTATTGTTTTTGGATGGAGGAAATAAGGAAAAAGAAGATCTCTCCAGACTATTAAATATATATGATATGGTAAGGAAATCAGATATTAATCTTTTGGTAACCGGGGAAAAACACACCCATTATAACTTTAACACAACACTAAAAATAGCATAATTAAAATAGATAAATATGAAAGCACATACAAGAGAAACCCAAGCAACAATGACCCCGAATAAGGCGTTGCAATATTTAAAAGAAGGCAACCAGAGATTTCAGGGCAACCTAAAAGCAAATAGAAACCTACTTGAACAAGTTAACGATACAAGCGAGGGTCAATTTCCATTTGCAACCATTTTGAGTTGTATAGACTCCAGAGTTTCTGCCGAATTGGTCTTTGACCAAGGCCTTGGTGATATTTTTAGCATTCGAATAGCTGGTAACTTTGTGAACGAAGATATTCTAGGTAGTATGGAGTTTGCCTGCAAACTTGCAGGAACCAAACTGATCGTTGTTCTAGGACACACCAGCTGTGGTGCCATAAAAGGAGCTTGTGATCATGCAAGATTGGGCAATCTTACCGCGCTGATCAACAAGATAGAACCGGCAGTGGAGGCAGTTACAGAACCAACTGAAGAGAATTTAAGAAATTCCAAAAACCTTGAGTTTGTAGATAAGGTTGCTGAAAAGAATGTACATTTAACAATGGGCAATATACGCAAGAACAGCCCTGTTCTAACTGAAATGGAAGAAAATGGGGAAATAAAAGTTGTTGGCGCCATGTATGATGTCTCCAATGGTGAAGTTGTTTTCTACGAATAATACTCCCAATGACATAGAAGGCCAATGTTGCCATATTGGCCTTCTTCCTATTGAAACCAATTGTTGGTTTCAATCTTAAGTAATGATTACTTAAACTAACCTAGCATTAAATTCAATATTATGAAAAATCTTTTTTCAAATTTTAGAGGAGACCTTTTTGGTGGAATTACAGCAGGTATTGTTGCTCTTCCACTAGCCTTAGCCTTTGGTGTAAGTTCTGGACTTGGACCAAGTGCCGGACTGTATGGCGCAATATTCATCAGTTTTTTTGCTGCACTTTTTGGAGGCACCAACACCCAAATATCCGGTCCCACGGCTCCAATGACGGCTGTAAGTATGGTGGTTATAGCAGGTATTGTGGCCCTCAATGACGGAAGCATAGAAAAGGCCCTTCCCGCCATTCTTATTGTATTTTTATTGGCCGGCCTTATGCAAATAGGTCTTGGCCTTTTAGGTATAGGCAAGTACATTCGTTACATCCCATATCCCGTGGTTTCCGGTTTTATGACCGCAATTGGGGTTATCATATTGGTTACACAAATTTTACCATCTGTAGGGTATTACCCAAAAGAAGATGACGAGTTTGTATCACAATACAAACCACTGGCAGAGGAAATCATATTAGAAAATATTCTTAAAGAAGAGGCTGGCGAAGGCATTCTAGTTTTGGAAAATTTTGAAGAAACTATCAAACGTTCAGAAGGAATTACCGAAAATGATGTGAATAAAGAAGCCAGAACCCTGGCCAAAACTGAGGCATCAGGGGTTTTCGGGACAATAAAAGTACTCCCCAGAGCTTTGCAAAACATCAATTGGCTAGAACTTATTTTGGCCTTATCCACCATAGCTATTATTTACGGTTTCAAAAAAATTACAACTGCCATCCCAAGTGCATTGGTAGCCCTAATTGTAGTTTCGGGAGTGGCATACGGATTTGGACTCAACTACCGTCCTATTGAAGAAATACCTAGTGGTTTCCCCGTGCCCAATCTTGAAATATTCACCGCTTTTAAACTCAGTTCGGTAACTCCCTATATCTTTACTGCTTTAACATTGGCCTTATTGGGAGCTATAGATTCGCTTTTGACCTCTGTAGTAGCGGATAACATGACCAAAACAAAGCATCAACCCAATAAAGAACTTGTAGGTCAGGGTATAGGCAACAGTATAGCGGCCATTTTTGGAGGAATACCCGGAGCCGGTGCCACTATCCGTACAGTAGTAAATATAAATGCAGGGGGTAAAACCAAACTATCGGGTATGGTTGCGGGTGTACTGCTTTTAATCATTCTTTTAGCTTTGGGCCCAGTTGCATCGCAAATACCTGCAGCGGTACTTGCCGGGATATTGGTTACCGTAGGTATAGGTGTTATGGATTATAAAGGCTTAAAAGCCATACCAAGTTTACCGAAAGACATAAGCCTTGGCCCAATTAAATTAAGTTCTGAAGTTATCATTATGCTTGTTGTACTTGTTCTTTCTTCGGTATGGAATTTGGTCTATGCAGTGGGTGTTGGTCTGGTAATTGCCTCCTTAATGTTTATGAAAAAAATGGGGGATCTTACCGCAGAAAGGTCAGATGTAAAAACCTTGGAACATGAAAAAGGATGGGCAGATGAAGCCAATTTCCCGAAACATTTAAAAGAAAAAGTTTTTATTAAGCACATTAAAGGCCCCCTATTCTTTGGTTCTACCAGTGAATTTCAAGCCTTGGCAAACCAAATACCAAGATCGGCACAGACGGTTATTATTCGTATGGACCGTATGCAGTATATGGATCAATCCGGTCTCTACACTTTGGAAGATGTACTTATAGACTTGCTTAACTCCAACATTGAAGTATTATTGGTAGATGTACTGGATCAACCACGTTATATGATGGAACGAGTAGATCTGATACCTGATTTAATACCTAAAGAACACATTTTTCACACTTTTGATGAATGCATAACATACTTAAATCAAAAAACAGTTAAACAAAAGGCTGAAGCATCTGCATAAGTTCTAAGCCAATTTATGATGAAATATGTAGTCGGTAATGCCGTAAAAATCTTAAATTTGCGGCATTAGCCGAATACCATGATCGATACCATAAAAAAGCATATTACCGAAGTAGAAAATTTTTCTTCTACCGATATTGAGGCCATAGAGGCATTCCGTATAAAATACTTGGGAAAAAAAGGATTGTTCAATCATTTTTTTTCAGATTTTAAAAACGTTCCAAACGAGCAAAAAAAGGAGTTTGGGAAAACTGTCAATTTACTTAAAACCGTTGCAACCGAAAAAGTCAATGCTTTAAAGGAAGCCCTTGAAAACAAGAAAGAGGAAAAAGGAATTTACGGTGATTTAACAAGACCGGGGGAGCCTTTGGGCCTTGGAACACGCCATCCTATCTCAATAGTCAAAAATCAGATAATAGAGATCTTTTCCCGTATAGGGTTCAATGTCTCCGAAGGACCGGAAATAGAAGATGATTGGCATAATTTTACCGCTCTTAACCTTCCGGAATACCATCCGGCAAGGGATATGCAGGATACCTTTTTTATACAGACCGATCCGGATATTTTATTGCGTACCCATACCTCATCGGTACAAGTGCGCTATATGGAAAACAACAAACCGCCTATTAGGACCATTTCTCCTGGCAGGGTTTACAGAAACGAAGCTATATCCGCTCGTTCCCATTGCTTTTTTCATCAGGTAGAAGGACTCTATATAGACAAGGATGTTTCCTTTGCAGACTTAAAACAGACATTACAATTTTTTACCACCGAACTGTTCGGAAAATCCAAAATAAGGCTTAGGCCTTCCTACTTTCCATTTACCGAGCCCAGTGCCGAGGTAGATGTTTATTGGGGGCTGGAAACCGAAACGGATTATAAAATGACCAAGGGAACCGGATGGCTGGAAATCATGGGCTGTGGTATGGTTGACCCCAATGTCCTTACCAATTGTGGTATTGATGCCAACGAATACTCCGGCTTTGCTTTTGGTATGGGTATAGATAGAATTGCCTTATTGCTACATCAAATTTCAGATATAAGACTATTGAGCGAAAACGATGTGCGCTTTTTGGAGCAGTTTAAGAGTGCGTTTTAGTTTTAAGCCCGGTATTCCAACAAATTTGGCAATCCCATAATATGGTATCCTTTTTGGAAAAGAGGTCTACCTTTTAAATATAGTATTAACAAAATTTCACCAACTACTATAGTTGGGAGGATTCTGAAATATTTTCTGTACAATTGAAAAAAGATATAGAAATTCCTATTGCGAAAAATGTACATGTAGCCATTATACACGAATGGAATGATGAATTCTTGGAAAAAAATTGGAATGCCTACATTATCAACGATAGGGATTCCAAGATTGAAGCCGTCATAGCTGTTTCCAACGGTTATGAAGGCGACCGGAAAACTTCCACTATGAGACATGGATTAGGTGACATCCCAGCCAAAGGTTTTCGAAAAATTGAAGTGCTCCAGGAAGATATACTAGCCTTTAACAATGAATTCTTTGTTACTTTTTTCGCCGATGACAAACTATACGAAAAACGCTTCCTCTTCGAAAAATATTCTATAAGCGAATCCAATCTAGGGCCTATCCCGGTTATTGAATTGGAAGGCGTCCTAGCCAAATAGTCCATTGATTATATCCATATAACTCCAAGCCTTAAATAACCTATTCAGGGATCTTTCTCAATTTAACAAAACTTTAATTTCGTTTAGTTCGGTTTGTTCAGAACTAACAAGTATCTTTGCGCCCTGTTTTACTGAGTACAGCTAATTTGTATTCCGAAAACAGTAATAAAGCAATTAAAATGAAAGACAACATCTGCAAACAGAAAATGGCCTTGGTTGAAAAACTAGGCGTTCATTTAGAGGGTAGGGAGCAATTGGCACCTGTTGCAGCACGTATTATGGCATATATAATCCTTACGGGGAAAAAAGGATCCACTTTTGAAGATATGGTAACTATACTATGTGCAAGTAAAAGTACAATTTCTACACACCTTAATCATTTACAGGATTTAAATAAAATTGAGTATTACACAAAGACAGGAGACCGGAAAAAGTATTTTATAATCAATAAAAATACAATTATTCAGCATGTGGATAGAATGATCAGCCATTGGAATGCAGAACGTGCTATTCATTTAGAGATTAAAGCATATAAAGAAAGTCAAAATAATTTAAAAATTGAAAATGACGAGGAGAAGTTCGATTTAACCTTTCATAATGATTACGTCAAGTTTGTAGATGAAGCTACAGCGTCAGTTAAAGAATTAAAAGAAAAATTAATTAGCAACAAATTCCATATTTAAACTCAACTAAAAATGAAAATTAATAAATTATATACCATTCTAGGACTAAGCCTATTCTTAGTTATTGTGAGTTGTGGCAGCAAACAAGAAAACGCTGCTGCGGCACAACAAGCACCACCATTACCTTTTCCAGTGTCTCAAGTAGAACATAAAACAGTAACAGGATATACAGATTATCCTGCCACTATTGAAGGAAGGGTAAACAGTGATGTAAGAGCTAAAACATCTGGATATATTGAAAAAGTATATGTAGATGAAGGGCAAAAAGTAAAAAAAGGACAAGTGTTATTTAAATTGGAAACACAGTCTTTAAATCAAGATGCCGTTGCAGCAAAAGCACGTGTTAATGTGGCACAAGTAGAGGTAGATAAATTGATTCCTCTTGTAGAAAAAAACATAATTAGCCCAGTACAATTGGAAACCGCCAAAGCCAATTTAGCACAGGCTAAGGCTAGTTATAGCGGAGTTTCAGCAAACATTGGCTATGCCACTATTAAAAGTCCTATTGATGGTTATGTTGGTGCCATAAATTTTAGGGAAGGTGCCTTAATAAGTCCAAGTGATGCCACCCCATTAACAACAGTTAGTGAAATTGACCAAGTATATGCATTCTTTAGTTTCAATGAAGCACAATACATAGACCATTTACAGCGCTCTGAAGGGAAAAGTAAGGCAGAACGTATTAAAAATTCCCCGGACTTAAGTTTGGTTTTGGCCAACGGTAAAATATATTCAGAAAAAGGACGTATTCAAACGAGTACGGGCCAAATAAATCAAAGCACCGGGACCATACAAATTAGAGCAGCTTTTAACAATCCAAACGAAATCCTAACCAATGGAAACAGTGGTAAAATAAGATTTCCTATAGAATATAAGGACGCTGTAGTGGTACCTCAAACAGCTACTTTTGAGCAACAAGGGAACATAATGATATTTAAACTTGGTGCCGACAACAAAGTAGAAACTTCCATTATAAAAACGAAAGGAACAGTAGGTAATTTATATGTTGTGGAATCTGGTGTAGATACCAAGGATAAAATTATTGTTTCCGGTGTTGGTAAACTAAGAAACGGAATGGTCATTACACCTCAAGAAACTTCTTTTGAAGATGCCATTAAACCAGTAGCAACATTATTTAAAAACTAGTCACCAACTAACAAAAATAGTAGTCATGTTAAAAACATTTATTGAAAGACCCGTTCTTTCAACGGTAATTTCTATTATCATAGTATTACTAGGAATTATCAGTATTACTAGCTTACCTATAGAGGAATACCCTGATATTGCACCACCAACTATTAAGGTTTCTGCAAACTATACCGGAGCAAACGCTGAAACAGTTTTGGAGAGCGTCATCATTCCAATCGAAGAACAAATCAACGGTGTGGAAGGCATGACGTACATTACGTCTACCGCATCCAATACAGGAGCTGCAGAAATTACCGTATATTTTAATCAAGAAATTGATGCCGATATCGCGGCTGTAAACGTGCAGAACCGTGTGGCAAGGGCTACTCCCTTATTGCCTCAAGAGGTAACCCAAACTGGGGTAACTACGCAAAAGCAGGAAACTAGTGCGTTGATGTTTATATCCATGTATTCTGAAAGCGAAGATTACGATGCTACCTTTATTCAGAATTACTTAAAAATTAACGTTATTCCGGCAATGCAACGTATCAGCGGTGTTGGGGATGTTAGTGTTTTCTCACAACAGGATTATGCCATGCGAATCTGGTTAAATCCAGAAAAGTTAGCATCATACGGTTTAATTCCTTCAGACATTTCTGCAGTATTGGCAGAACAAAATTTAGAAGCTGCGGCCGGTTCCTTAGGTCAGAACAATGGAGAATCGTTTTCATATACCTTAACCTATAGCGGACGCTTTAAAAATGAAAGCCAATACAGCGACATTGTCATTAAAGCTTTAGGAAATGGCGAGTTTTTACGCTTAAAAGATGTGGCTACTATCGAGTTGGATGCACAATCTTACGCGGCTAACGCGATGAGTAAAGGTCATCCTGCGGTGTTTATGGGAATCTTTCAAACAAAAGGTTCCAACGCCCAAGAAATTATTGAGAACATTAAAATTACTTTGGAATCGGTTAAAGCTGACCTTCCAGAAGGTCTGGACATTTTTGTGCCATACGATACAAGTTTGTTCTTAAATGCATCCATTGATAAAGTAATAACCACTTTATTAGAAGCATTTTTATTGGTATTCTTAGTGGTATTTATCTTCTTACAAGATTTCCGTTCTACCTTGATTCCCGCAATTGCAGTACCGGTTTCAATTATTGGTACCTTCTTTTTCTTGAATGTTTTCGGTTATTCCATCAACTTATTAACGCTATTTGCACTAGTACTGGCTATTGGTATTGTGGTGGATGATGCCATTGTTGTTGTGGAGGCTGTTCATGCCAAGATGGACAACGGCGAACACAATCCTAAAAAGGCAACCCTAACAGCCATGAACGAAATATCCGGAGCTATTATATCAATTACCTTGGTAATGGCGGCGGTATTTATTCCGGTAACCTTTGTAACGGGTCCAACAGGTGTTTTTTATGAGCAATTTGGTGTCACTTTAATTATTGCCATCCTTATTTCTGCTGTAAACGCCTTAACCTTAAGTCCGGCCTTATGTGCCCTATTATTAAAAGAACACAAGGACGACGAAGAACTAAAAGGAAAAAGTCCATTAAAACGTTTTTACACCTTATTCAATCGTGGCTTTAACGCTACAGTAGACAAATATGGCAAATCACTTCAGTTTTTATACAAAAGAAAATTTGTTTCTGTTCTATTATTGATCATTGCCGTTATAGGAATTTATTGGGCATCAACAACAACTCCAACAGGTTTTGTACCTAATGAGGATAGAGGGATTATTTTTGCAAATATTGAATTACCACCAGGGGCTTCTTTGGATAGAACAGATGCTGTAGCAAGAAAATTATACGACAAAATAGACGGTATTGAAGGTATTGTAGCCGTTAACTTTATTAAAGGTAGAAGTATCATTAGTGGATCAGGAAGTAACTTTGGGTTTGGAATTATAAAACTTAAGGATTGGAGCGAACGTAAAGACGAAGCCCTATCGGCGCAGGCCATTACCGGAAAATTATTTGGTATAGCTGCTACAATTCCAGATGCTAATATTATTTTCTTTTCACCCCCAAGTATTCGTGGCTTTGGTAACTCAGCTGGTTTTGAGATTAATCTACTGGATAAATTTGGAGGAGAGTTTTCGGATTTGGACAAAGCCAAGAATGATTTTACCATGGCTTTAATGCAACATCCAGAAATTAAATACGCAACCTCCGCATTTAATACGAATTACCCACAGTACGAAATGGAGGTGAACGTGCCCTTAGCTAAGGAAAAAGGAGTTTCTATAACCAGCATCTTTTCCACATTACAAGGATACATTGGTGGAATTTATGCCTCGGATTTTTCAAGATTTGGAAAACAATTTAGGGTATACATACAAGCATTGCCAGAAGACAGGGCAGATGAAAGTGCCTTAAACAGTATGTATGTGAGAACCGATACGGGAGAAATGACACCAATTACACAGTTTGTAAATTTAAAACGTGTATATGGCCCACAATCGGTTACTCGTTTCAACTTGTTTAATTCTACGAGCATAACCGGTGCCACAAACGACGGATATAGTACAGGTGATGCCATTAGGGTTATTGAGGAAGAAGTAGCAAAACTACCAACTAATTATACAGTGGCTTATTCGGGATTAACCCGGGAAGAGGTGAATGCAGGAAACCAAACCACCTTCATTTTTATATTAAGTATTCTGTTTGTGTATTTCTTATTAAGTGCACAGTACGAAAGTTATTTATTGCCATTTGCAGTTGTATTATCCTTGCCATTTGGTGTATTTGGCGCGTATATAAGCACAAAGTTTTTAGGCCTGGAAAACAATATTTATTTCCAAATAGCCCTAATAATGCTTATAGGATTGCTCGCTAAAAACGCCATCCTTATTGTGGAATTTGCGCTACAAAGACGGAAGAATGGCGAGAGTATCGTTGATGCAGCCATCCACGGGGCCAAAGCGCGTTTACGTCCAATTTTAATGACCTCGTTTGCCTTTATTTTAGGATTAATGCCTTTAGTGTTGGCAAATGGTGTTGGAGCAGAAGGAAACAACTCAATTGGTACAGGAGCAGCGGGAGGAATGCTAATCGGAACCATTTTAGGTGTCTTTGTAATTCCTATCCTATTTATCTTATTTCAGTGGCTACAAGAAAAAGTCTCTAGTAAACCAGCAGTACAAACTATTGAAGATTAAGAACTATGAAATCAATTATAAAACATAGAAATTTAAGTAAAGGGGCACTATTACTAGTAGTTGCAATAACATTACAAAGTTGTTTTGTGGCACGGGATTATGTAAGGCCGGATTTAGAAATAGAAACCAAAGCGCTTTATAGAACCGAAAACCTTCCAACAGATAGTGTTTCTATAGCAGACGTATCTTGGAAAGACTTATTTACAGATCAATATCTTGAACAATACATAGAGGAGGGTCTGCAAAATAATATGGACATTAGAATCGCGATTCAGCAAATGATGGCTGCCGAAGCTTATGCAAAACAAGGGAAAGCTGGTTATTTGCCAACACTAAGTGTAGGTCCCAACTATACACACCAGGAATATTCAGAGAACAGTCAGTTCGGTTCTATATTCAGTGGAGGTTTGGACACTTATGATATTACTGCGAATTTATCTTGGGAGGCTGATATCTGGGGGAAAATAAGAAGTAATAAAAGAGCATCACAAGCAGGTTATTTACAAAGTGTTGCAGGACATCAGGCCGTGAAAACACAATTGATTTCCAGCATTGCGAATACCTATTACAACTTATTGGCGCTAGATGCTCAGTTAGAAGTAACGAAGCAAACCATAGCAACCAGAGAGAGTAGTGTAGAAACAATCAAGGCATTAAAAGATGCAGGTCAGGTAACCCAAGTTGCAGTTGACCAAAACATAGCACAGTACAATAGCGCTAGAGCGCTACAAGTAGATATTGAAACTGCTATTTTTAAAACAGAAAATACCTTAAGTATTTTACTAGGCAAAGCACCTCAAGAATTTGAAAGAAGTCGATTGGACACTCAAAGCATCGATCAAGAAATTAAGCTGGGTGTACCGGCAACATTGTTAAGAAACAGACCAGACGTTATGGCTGCAGAATATGCCTTGATTAAAGATTTTGAGTTGACCAATGTGGCCAATAGTAGTTTTTATCCATCCCTTACCTTAACAGCTTCAGGAGGTTTACAAAGTTTAGAGTTAGACAAACTACTTAATGCAAACTCCTTATTTGCAACGGTGGTCGGCGGATTAACACAACCACTTTTAAATCAAAGAAAACTTAAAACTCAAAAGGAAGTCGCTCTTGCAAATCAAGAAAGTTCCTTATTAAATTTTAAGAAAACCTTATTGGTTGCAGGAAGCGAAGTCTCCAATGCGTTATTTTCCTTTGAAGCAGAAACCAAGAAATTCGAGTTTAGAAAAAATGAAGTGGAAGCCTTGCGAAAAGCAGAAAGTAATTCGGAAGAGTTGTTAAAAAATGGTTACGCCAATTATTTAGACCTGTTAACAGCCAGACAAAGTGCATTGAGTGCCGAATTAAACCTTATTACCAATAAACTATCTCAATTATCGACCACGGTAGAATTGTATCGGGCCTTGGGTGGTGGATGGCAATAGGTCCCAAGTCTTTAGGCAATGGAGAACAAAGAGGAATTTTTAGAATTCGCTATTTCCAAGTTTTTGAAATTTGGAAGTAAACGATTTACCTTGGATGACCTCGCCCATGAAATGGGCATCTCAAAGAAAACGATCTACCAGTATTTTTCAAGCAAGGAAGAAATTGTACTGGAAAGTCTCAAATACCTATTGACCAAAGTACAGAATGAAATAACAGAGGCAATAGAAAAAGAAAAAACCAACCCTATTCAAGGAATCATTGCTATTTATAGGATAGGGTTGGATAATCTTAAAAAGTTTAGTCCGTCATTTTTATTGGGACTACAAAAATACTATCCCAGAGCCAACGAACTTTTCAATGAATTTAGGGCAAACGCAATACATGATTGTGTTCTTGAGCTATTGCAACAAGCCCAAATCAATGGCGAGATCAGAAAGAATGTGAATTTGGCACTTACCTCCCATATATATTTAAACCGATTGGAATACGTGCTTTTTTCAAGCAACAATCTCTTTGACCAATACAGCAGTTCGGAACTTTTGGAACATCTGGTCATAAACAATCTAAGAGGTATAGCAACCCAGAGTTATGCCCCCAACCTATCTTAGTTTATATCCCTTTGCTGCCCACCAAGAGTTAATTTCTATCGCCAAGCGTCCTGACTTGACCATGGGGTCCATATTGGCGAGACTATCTGCCATTTCTTGGGTCGGCACATTGTAGATGGTAATACCACGTATATCCCCATTATCACCAAAAGGACCGGAAATATCGGCATAGCCCTGCTCGTACATACTCCCCAAATGCGCCAAATGTAAGGCCTGTAGACTATCTGCCTCTGCCTTGGATTGGGAGCGATTTGGACCACTCTTTAAAAAGGCAATAAAATATTGCTGCATCAAGATGGTATCCTTGGACTTTTCATCTATATAATAAAAAGTTTGAAATCCTTGGTCTTCCAAATGCTTCTTCAATTGGGCCACGGAAAGCTCTGGTTCAGCAAGTTGCTGGTCCATTTTTACACTTGGCACCTCTCCCCAATCCTTACAGGAAAATAACTGCCCAAATAATAAAATAGCCCATAACAAGCTTATTTTTTCCATGTCTTAAAAGGGTTTTTACTCAGCTGTGAATTGTAATATTTGACATCTGCAGTCACCTCATTACCCAGCCATTGGGGCTTTGAAAAGTCCTCATCTTCATGTTCCAATTCAATTTCTGCTATTATCAATCCCGAATTATCACCAAAGAATTCATCCACCTCAAAAATATGTTTCCCTACCTCAATATAATATCTCTGCTTATCTATTACCCCGGGCTCGGACAATTTAATCAAGGCATCCGCCTCCTTAACGGATATTTCCTTTTCCCACTCAAAACGTGTAGTGCCATTGTGGTTACCTTTTCCCTTCACGGTTATATATCCCTTGTCTCCCTTGATCCTTACCCTTACCGTTCGTAAGGGATCCGTATTTAAAAAACCTTGTACAATTCTTTCCTTTTGAACAGCGTCTGATTTGAAAGCTTCCGACTTCACTAAAAATTTACGCTCTATTTCTATCATTTATACTAGTTGGTTACTGATGTATTAAAATGGCTATGGTATATCTTTTTAATTTCGTCCGATTGAATTTTGACCTGGTCATAACTATTATTGGCCAACCATACCATGGCACCCGCAATGACTTCTGGATCAATAGACCTAAATTTTTCCAAGGGTCCAACCAGAACAAAATTAAGAATTTTCATAAACTGCTTGGCCAGCCATTCCCCCATTCGTTGCTCCTCCCGCTTACCACCTATTAACGAGGGTTGTAAAATGTAGGTGTTAGGGATGCCACACTTTAAAACAGCTTCTTCCATTTCCCCTTTTATCCTGTTATAGTTAACGCCGCTTTTGGAATTGGCTCCCATAGCCGAGATGACAAGGAAGGTTTCAATACCATTTATACGGCTAATTTTGGCCGCCGAAACCGGTATTCCAAAATCTATCCTTTTATACATTTCCGTATCGGGGGTTTTTGCTTTGGTCGTACCAATACAACAAAAAACTTCATCTGCCAGAAAATTGGTCTTATAAGTCTCCAAATCTAAGAGGTCTACAATATGTTCCTCCAATTTTGGGTGGGTAAATCCAATACTGCTCCTTGAAAAGAGCCTAATTTTTATATAGCGTTCATCCTTGAGCAACATCTGCAATAAATTCCCTCCCGTTAAGCCGGTAGCACCCAGTACAATCGCCGTTTTCTCCTGTAACTTAATTTGTCCCTTGCCCATTATAGGATGTTTAACATTTTAGGTGGGGCCTTATAGCGCCAACTTGTTATAAATTTACGGTATGAAATTGGATTTCCCACAACGAAAAATAATCCATGTGGACATGGACGCGTTTTACGCCTCCGTGGAACAAATGGATAACCCTGCTTTAAAGGGGAAGCCTTTGGCCGTTGGTGGGGCCGAAAAAAGGGGTGTGGTTTCTGCCGCCAGTTATGAGGCCAGGAAATTTGGGGTCCGCAGCGCTATGAGTGGCTACTTGGCCAAAAGGAACTGTCCCGACTTAATATTTGTACCCCCACGTTTTGACCGTTACAAGGAGATTTCCCTTAAAATTAGAAGCATATTTTTCGATTATACAGATTTGGTGGAACCGCTGTCATTGGACGAGGCCTATTTGGACGTTACTACCAACAAAAAGGGCAATCCCTCGGCTTCCCTTATCGCAGAGGAGATTAGACAGCGTATTTTTGACGAAGTTGGCCTTACCGCATCGGCAGGAATATCCATCAATAAATTCCTCGCCAAGGTTGCCAGTGACTACAACAAGCCCAATGGTCAAAAAACAGTTAATCCAGAAGAAGTAATATCCTTTTTGGAAGACTTGGAAATAAGGAAATTCTATGGTGTGGGGAAGGTTACGGCGGACAAAATGTATCATCTCGGTATTTTTACGGGTAAAGATCTTAAGCAGAAATCAGCTGAATTTCTAAGGGAAAATTTTGGTAAAAGCGGCGATTACTACTACCATGTGGTAAGAGGAATTCACACCAGTGAGGTAAAGCCCAATAGGATCCCAAAATCGGTGGGAGCAGAACGTACTTTCGATGAAAACCTGAGCAGTGAGATCTTTATGCTACAAAGATTGGATAACATTGCCACAGAACTGGAAAAGCGCCTAAAAAAATCAAAGATATCAGGGAAAACGGTAACCTTGAAAATAAAATATAGCGATTTCACCTTACAAACACGAAGTAAGACCCTACCCTATTATATAGCCGATAAATCCTTGATATTGGAAACCACCAAGGAACTGCTCTACCAAGAAAAATTGGAAAATTCTGTGCGTCTACTGGGGATATCGCTATCCAATCTAAATACGGAAAAAAATGAACCCTTGGAACAAAAGGTGCTTACCGTACAACTAAAATTCGACTTGTGACGATAAAAAAAGACCTGTCCGGTTTAAAAATCCAGACAGGCCCTTTATATATATATTCGGTAATCCGTTTCTAAAAATTACAGCTTTCTATTTGTGAGACGCGCAAGGTATTCACCATACCCTTATCCTTTATAGGCATCGCGGCCAAACTTATCAACATGTCCCCTACCTCTAAAAACCCTTTCTGACACGCCATTTTATTGACATCATCGATAGTTTCATCCGTAGACACATATTTATCGTAATAAAAGGCCTTTACTCCCCATAACAAATTAAGCTGTGTAAGGATTCTTTTATTGGAGGTAAATACCAATATGTGGGCCTTTGGTCTCCATGCAGATATTTGGAAAGCCGTATATCCACTGTTGGTCAAGGTAGAAATGGCCTTGGCCTTAATTTCATTGGCCATATTGGCGGCATGGTAACAAATGGATTTGGTAATATATCTGTTTGTCCTAACCTGTGGTGGTTCGTGCGGCACTTTAATTAGTTCTGAGTTCTCTACACTTTCCAGGATACTGGCCATTTTTTGTATAACTTGAACAGGATAATTTCCAACAGAAGTCTCTCCTGAAAGCATTACGGCATCCGCCCCATCCATTACCGAGTTGGCCACATCGTTCACCTCTGCACGTGTAGGGGTAAGACTTGTAATCATTGTTTCCATCATCTGGGTAGCAATAATTACTGGTATTCTGGCTTTTTTGGCCCTTAACACCAATTGTTTTTGAATAAGTGGAACTTCCTGTGCCGGAACTTCAACTCCCAAATCACCTCTTGCAACCATTAATCCGTCGCAATACGCCACAATCTTATCGATGTTTTCTACTGCTTCCGGCTTTTCAATTTTTGCAATGATTGGAATTTTATGTTCGGAATGTTCCTTGATAATATTCTGTAGGTCTATTAGATCCTGACTAAATCTCACAAAGGAAAGTGCTATCCAATCCACATCTTGTGATATTGCAAAAATGGCATCCTTAATATCCTTTTCTGTTAGTGCGGGCAAAGAGATGTTGGTGTTTGGCAAGTTCACCCCTTTTTTGGACTTCAAAGGTCCGCCTTGGATCACTTTTGCCTTAACTTCATCCTTGGAATTGGTTGAAATTACCTCGAACATTAACTTTCCATCATCCAACAAGATGCGCTCACCTGCTTTTACATCTTTAGGAAAATTGGCGTAGTTCATATACACTTTCTCCGCATTTCCTTCAAAAGGCTTACCGGTAACAAATGTTATTTCGTCTCCCGGGGCAACTACCACTTCACCTGCCATTACTCCGACCCTTAATTTTGGTCCTTGTAAATCTGCAAGAATAGAAGTGTAAGTACCCAATTCCTCATTCAAATCACGAATCATCTGTATGCGTTCTGCAACATCCTTATAATCGGCATGGGAAAAGTTTATCCTAAAGACATCCACTCCAGCCTCAATCATGTCCTTAAGAACACTCTTCGTACTAGTAGCTGGTCCTAGGGTCGCTACTATTTTTGTCTTTTTATTTATTGGCATTATTTTAAAATATTAAATTATTTTTAGATTTTAGTTTACTTGCATCCACTAAATAGGCCGTTATGACCTTTGGGATAGTTAGTACAGACTTCAAAATATTTTCTTCCACGTCCAATTCGTCGTGTTCTATCTTTAAAAAGTAGTCCACATCCCTATATTCAGGAACCAAATGATATTTTGTGAATGTTGGCTGGTCCTGGAATAGATTTCCTATACCTAATACTTCTTCCTTTACATCATTATTGCTAACAAATGTGTAATAGCGATCATTTACTTCGTCTCTCCAATCAAAAATTGGGAAAGAGCCGTTTTGCGATAAATCCAAATCGTTCACAGACCTCTTCAACTTCGTTTTAAGACAAGAATTAAGTGCGTATACCAGCATAAAATCTTCTATACTGCTGTGCAAAGCGATTAAAGTAAAAGTTTCTTCATAAAAATCTTCCGAAATTTTGTGTATCGCTGCCATACTTTCCGTGAAAGGCGTAAATATAGGATTAATAACGAAACTAGCCTATCCATTCCACTTATAAAACGTTGTTCAGACTACGAAAACGTTGGAGTTTAGTAAATTTTTAGAACAGTATGGCAATTGTCCAGTTTTACATCCAAATTTTAACAATAACCCTTTAATTTAAGGATTTTCAATCATTGGATTTATCCATTTTGTCCTGTAAGGCAAAATAGGCCCTCTTGGAGGCCCGTTCTTCAGCCTTCTTTTTAGAAGTAGCCCTAGCTTTGGCCACAATTTTGCCCCCAATGGACAATTTTACGGCAAAATGCTTAATAACATCATTTCCTGTGTCCTCGTAAACATCGTAATTAAAGGATTTTTTTTGTTTTTGGCACCACTCTATTACCAAGCTTTTATAGCTTATAACCTTACCCTCCAATTGTTCTATATCCACATAGGGATCTATAATTCTCTTGTTTATAAACTTTTCGCAGAATTTATAACCTCTATCCAGATATATGGCGCCTACCAAGGCTTCAAAAACATTTCCGTGTATATTGTCACCAAAGCGCGATTTAGGGATTCTACTCTCCACAAAATCGATTAGTTTAAGATCCTTCCCCAACTCATTGAGGTGTTCCCTACTTACTATTTTAGATCTCATTTTGGTGAGATATCCCTCATCCCCATCCGGAACCTTACTATATAAGTGCTTGGAGATTATGGTCCCCAACATGGCATCCCCCAAAAATTCCAGACGCTCATAATTCATTGGGAAGCCTGCTTTATCCTTTCTATTGGCAGAGCGATGCACGAACGCTTTTTGATAAACTTCCAGGTTTTTAGGCTTAAAACCTAAAATTTTTTTCATTCCCAAAAAAAAATCCCCATCCTTTTTTGAATGGGAATTAAATAAATTGGAAAAAGCGTTCATATTATGAATTAGCTAATTTTTTTAAATATCACACATGCATTATGTCCCCCAAATCCAAAAGTATTGCTCAGAGCAACATTTACCTCTCTTTTTTGCGCCTTGTTAAGGGTCAGGTTTAATTTAGGGTCAATATTTTCATCTACCGTTGTATGGTTTATGGTCGGAGGCACCAAACTATGTTCCATTGCCAAAATAGAGGCTATGGCCTCAATGGCACCAGCTGCACCCAAAAGATGCCCTGTCATTGATTTAGTGGAATTTATATTTATATCCTTGGCATGGTCGCCAAAAACCTTACTGATGGCTTTTAATTCGGCAACATCGCCTAAAGGAGTAGAAGTACCATGAGTATTAATGGCATCCACATCCTCGGGTTTTAATCCGGCATCCTTTAAACAATTCTCCATTACCCGAACAACTCCAATTCCGTCAGGGTGGGGTGCCGTCATATGATATGCATCACTGGACAAGCCACCGCCTGCAACTTCGGCATATATTTTAGCTCCTCTTGCCACGGCATGCTCATATTCTTCAAGTATCAAAGAACCAGCTCCTTCTCCAAGAACAAATCCGTCCCTGGTGGCATCAAATGGTCTAGAAGCCGTCTCTGGACTTTCATTACGTGTAGAAAGTGCGTGCATAGCTCCAAAACCTCCCATTCCGGCTATGGTAACCGCTGCTTCACTACCACCAGTAACTACAACATCACAGTACCCCAAACGAATAGTGTTCAAGGCATCAATAATAGCATTGGCAGAAGATGCACAAGCAGAAACCGTTGTATAATTGGGGCCCATAAAACCGTGCTTTATGGAAATATTCCCAGGCGCGATATCTGCGATCATTTTGGGAATAAAGAATGGATTAAACCTTGGGGTACCGTCGCCTGCTGCAAAATTTAAAACTTCGTTCTGAAAAGTTTCCAATCCACCAATACCAGCTCCCCAAATTACTCCAACCCTAAATTTGTCTATCTTATCAAGATCCAATCCTGAATCTTTAATGGCCTCATCAGAAGAAATTAAAGCATATTGGGCAAACCTGTCCAACTTTCTGGCTTCCTTTCTATCAAAATAATCTTCTGCATTATAGTTTTTTAATTCGCATGCAAACTTTACTTTAAACTTCTCCGTATCATAATAAGTAATGGGTGCAGAACCACTTTTTCCGCTCTTTAAACCTTCCCAATACTCTTCAATATTATTGCCAATAGGTGTCAAAGCACCTAGACCAGTAACTACAACTCGCTTTAATTGCATTGAACTAAATTTTTGTTTAACTTAATAAGTTAGGTGTAAATTAAAAAAAATTATCCATGCAGCGTCTTTACCACATGGATAATTTTGAAACTTGTTCAAGAAATCATAAAATTACTTGGCTTCTTCTATATAACTTATAGCTTGACCAACTGTAGCAATGTTTTCTGCTTGATCGTCCGGAATTTGAATATCAAATTCTTTTTCGAACTCCATTATCAACTCAACAGTATCCAATGAATCTGCCCCTAGGTCGTTGGTAAAGCTAGCTTCGGTTACAACTTCGTTCTCATCTACACCTAATTTATCTACGATGATAGCTTTTACTCTTGATGCAATGTCTGACATAATAATATCGGTTTTAAAAATTTAAATTGATGGCAAAAATAAAAAACTTTGGTTTAATAACACTATTTGTCGTTAAAATGTGATGTAATTTAATAAAATTAAATACAAGAGTGCTATTTTAGCCCAAAATAATTTTCTGTCCTAACCCCAAAATAATACATGAAAAGGATTGTCCTATTTGCTTCCGGCTCTGGTTCCAACGTTGAAAACATAGAACACTATTTTCGCGAAAATCCTGAGGTCTCCATTAGCTGTGTACTATCCAACAAAAGGGACGCCAAAGTTTTTGAAAGATGTAACCGGTTAAATTTGAATGCCTTATATTTCAATAAACATTCGTTTTATGGTTCGGACTGCGTTTTAAATATACTTAAATCCCTAAATCCGGACCTTATTGTTTTGGCAGGATTTCTCTGGAAAATTCCAGATAACCTTATTAGCAGCTATCCCAATAAAATTATTAATATTCATCCCGCATTGCTCCCCAAATACGGCGGCAAAGGAATGTACGGGATGCACGTTCATGAAGCGGTAAAAAACAATAATGAGGCGGAAACAGGAATAACCATTCATTTTGTAAACGAGAATTATGACGAAGGAGCCATAATTAAGCAGGCAAAAGTTGATTTGAACCCAATTGACACACCCGAAATGATAGCGGAAAAGGTCCATCATCTGGAATATGAACATTTCCCTAAGGTGATAGAACAGGTTTTAATGGGGACATAATGGCCAAAAAAGAAAAATTCTATACCGTTTGGAAGGGAAGTCGACCAGGAATATACACCAGCTGGAAAGACTGTAAAGCAGCCATCACCAACTACAAGGGGGCACAATATAAATCTTTCCCAACATTCGAGGCTGCAAAAAAGGCATATAACGGCAATTATGATGATTATAAGGGCAAAAAAATTGCTTCCTCTACACTCAGCAAGGAGCAAATAAGTAAAATAGGCGAGCCCAATTATAATTCCATTTCGGTAGATGCCGCCTCCAGTGGCAATCCTGGTATCATGGAATACAGAGGGGTGGATACCAAAACCAAAAAAGAGCTTTTTAAACAGGGACCATTTAAGCAAGGCACCAATAATATTGGTGAGTTTTTGGCCTTGGTACATGGACTGGCCTTTTTAAAGCAGCAGAATAGCGACAGAATAATATATACGGATTCCAAAACGGCCATGAGTTGGGTCCGAAAAAAAAGCTGTAACTCCAAATTGCCCGAGACCCCAGAAAACAAAGTGGTTTTCGATTTGGTAAGGCGCGCCATTACCTGGTTGGAAAAAAACAACTACACCACAACTATAGTGAAATGGGAAACCAAGGCCTGGGGCGAAATTCCTGCAGATTTTGGCAGAAAATAGTGATATCATCATTTTTTAAAATTTGATTTCCAATGCTGTGGAATTGGCAGTTCAAAAACCTATCTTTGCAGCAAATTTCGAAATTTAATGGGCAAACTTTTAATCGTAGGAACCGTTGCATTTGACGCTATAGAAACCCCTTTCGGCAAAACCGATAAAATTTTGGGAGGGGCAGCCACCTTTATTAGTTTGGCAGCTTCCCAGTTTAGAGTAAAATCTGCTATTGTTTCAGTTGTGGGCGAAGATTTCCCCCAAGACTATTTGGATCTTTTGACTGAAAAGAATATTGATATTTCCGGCTTACAAGTCATTAAAGGAGGCAAAACATTCTTTTGGAGCGGCAAATATCACAACGATCTTAATTCCAGGGATACCTTATCGACCGAATTGAACGTACTTGCCGACTTTGCTCCGGTAGTTCCCAATAATTTTAAGGACGCGGACGTATTAATGTTGGGGAATTTGCACCCAGATACACAACTGAGTGTAATTAATCAGATGGAAAAACGACCAAAACTAATAGTACTTGATACCATGAACTTTTGGATGGACCATGCCCTTGAGGAGCTAAAGGAAGTTGTAAAACATATAGATGTGATCACCATTAACGATGAAGAGGCCAGACAATTGACCGGAGAGCACTCCTTGGTAAAGGCTGCGGAGAAAATACACTTAATGGGCCCTAAATTTGTGGTAATAAAAAAAGGGGAACACGGAGCGCTGTTGTTTCACAAATCCAAGGTGTTTTTTGCACCAGCGTTGCCATTAGAGGAAGTTTTTGATCCAACAGGTGCAGGTGATACCTTTGCAGGCGGCTTTTCCGGATATTTAGCGGAATCCGAAAACATAAGTTTTAACAACCTAAAGAGTGCGGTTATACACGGCTCCAATTTAGCCTCATTTTGTGTTGAACGTTTTGGCACTGAGAGAATGGAAAAATTAGAAAAGAAAGAGGTCAACGACAGGTTGCTCCAATTTAAGGAGCTTACCCAGTTTGATATTGAATTACAATAAATATGTGCCCTAATTTTACAGGGCATTTTTAATTTAAAGTTACCATGAGCGACGCTATAAAGCATGAATGTGGAATTTCCCTGATTCGGTTATTGAAGCCGTTGGAATATTATCAAGAAAAGTACGGTTCTGCCTTTTACGGGGTAAACAAGATGTACTTGATGATGGAAAAACAGCATAACCGTGGCCAGGATGGTGCCGGGTTTGCCAGTATTAAATTAGATATGGAGGCCGGCGAGCGGTATATGAGTCGGGTGCGATCCATAGACCAACAGCCTATACAGGACATTTTTGCCCAAATAAATGACCGTATAAACACTTCATTTAAAGAAAATCCAGAATACATAAACGACGTAGCCAAACAAAAAAAACACATTCCTTATATAGGGGAAGTACTTTTGGGACACGTGCGTTACGGAACTTTTGGCAAAAACAGTATAGAGAGTGTACATCCCTTTTTAAGACAAAATAATTGGATGCACCGAAACTTGATCGTTGCCGGAAATTTTAACATGACCAATGTTAATGAACTTTTCGACAATTTGATTCAAATAGGGCAACACCCCAAGGAAAAGGCAGATACCGTAACGGTAATGGAGAAGATTGGACATTTCTTGGATGATGCAGTAGCCCAGCTTTATAAGGATATTAAAAAAGAAGGTTTCAATAAAAGGGAAGCTTCCCCAATAATTGCTGAAAGATTAAATGTTGCCAAAATTTTAAGAAGAGCGGCCAAAAATTTTGACGGTGGCTATGCCATGGCAGGTATGTTGGGGCATGGTGATTCCTTTGTTCTTAGAGACCCTGCAGGGATTAGACCTGCGTATTACTATAAAGACGATGAGATTGCCGTAGTTGCATCTGAAAGACCAGCAATACAGACGGTATTCAACGTTAACTTCGACGATGTTAAGGAATTGGATCCTGGGCACGCGATTATCATTAAAAAGAATGGCAAGGTTAAAATCAAGAAAATTTTAGAACCTACCGAAAGAAAAGCCTGTTCTTTTGAACGTATTTATTTCTCCAGAGGAAGTGACAAGGAAATCTATCAGGAAAGGAAAATGTTGGGAAAACTACTTTTCCCACTGATCCTGAAATCAATAGATGACGATATAAAAAATACCGTATTCTCCTATATTCCCAATACTGCTGAAACCTCCTTTTTTGGAATGGTGATCGCGGCACAGAATTACATGAACAAGAAGAAAGAAGAACAGATACTTTCTATTGGTAGAAAAATAACTCGGGAAGAACTACATGAGATTCTGGAAGTAAGGCCTAGGATAGAGAAAGTGGCCATAAAAGATGCCAAACTCAGAACCTTTATAACGCAGGACAGCAGTAGGGATGATTTGGTGGCACACGTCTATGATATCTCCTATGGATCTGTGAAGGAAAATGACAATTTGGTAATCATAGATGATAGTATAGTTAGAGGGACCACCCTTCAAAAGAGTATTCTAAGAATTTTGGACCGACTATTGCCGAAAAAAATTATAGTTGTCTCTTCCGCACCTCAAATCCGATATCCTGACTGCTATGGAATAGATATGGCAAAACTGGAAGATTTCATTGCATTTAAGGCCGCTTTGGCCCTTCATGAAGAAAGGAACTCAATGCACCTTGTAGAGGAAATCTACAAAAAGTGCCTGCAACAAACCTCTACACATGATTCCGAGGTGGTAAATTACGTTAAGGAATTCTATGCCCCTTTTACGGCAGATGAGATTTCCGATAAAATTGGGCAATTATTAAGTCCGCCGGATATTAAAGCGAAAGTTCAGGTGATTTATCAAAATATTGAAAACTTACATGAAGCCTGTCCTAAAAACTTGGGAGATTGGTACTTTACCGGCAATTATCCCACGCCAGGAGGTAACAGGGTAGTAAACAGGGCGTTTATAAACTTTTTCGAGGGAAAGAACGAACGGGCATATTAAACATTTCATCGATGAAGGGTAGGTTTTTATGCACTTCATCGATGAAATACACTCTTTAACGTCTTTTTGATCAAAAACCTGCTGTGCACATGTACTTTAGTAGTGCCATAGCATAAGTAGGTTAAGTTCATGGTAAGATTTGGGGCAAAAAAGGTGGAGACTTCTCCACCTTTTTTATTGGACCTAATCCAGCCTTTTGGATCTCGCTGCATTACATCCTGTATAAACAACTGTTTATCGGGTAAGAAGTATTTCAACTTATTAAAAAGACGTTCATCTAAAACCTTTTTTCCACAGCCTACAATACTATACTTTTGGAGGACCATAGCATAAGTAGGTTAAGTTCATGGTAAGATTTGGGGAAAAAGGTAGAGCTATGCTCTGCCTTTTTATTTTTAACCAAATCTGTGATGGGATTAAGGAACAGAATTCCCTAAGACCAATTGAGTTTTACTGGAAGGTGCACATGTTGCAACAGAAAGAATTTTCGCTAAACGTGTTTGCCCTTCTCCCATCCATATTTTTCCAGATACTGCTTGCCACTCTCTATAGCATCCTCCTCCAAACTAGTAGCCATGGTATCGTTCCAGCGATTTAAAAAGCCGAACAAAGAAATAACCCCCAACATTTCCACTATCTCTCCTTCATCCCAATACTTATATAAGGCTTTCTTTATTTTTGGATTCATGGTATTGGGTACCTGGGAAGCCGCCAAAGCAAAATCCAAGGCCGCTCGTTCGGCTTCTGAGAATGCAGAATGGGTCCTGTATTCCCAAATATTATCCAATTGTTCCTGCTCTGCCCCATAACGTTCTGCCGCCCTTATGGCATGTGCCTGGCAATAGCGACAACCAGTGGCATTACTACTTACCCAGGCCATCATTCTTTTCAAAGCCGAGCTCACCCTTCCTTCATTCGCCATCACCGCCATATTCAGATTAATAAACGCCTTGGAAATAGCTGGCCGGTGCTGCATTGTCAATACCGAATTGGGACAGAAACCCAAAGTTTCATTAAAAAATTCAGCCAACTTTTTGGTCGCTGAATCATGATCGGCATCTAAAGGGTTTACAAGGGACATGATTTGTGAATTATGCGTATTTTTGACCTATACAAGTAACGAAAAAAATACCTTCATGACAAATCAAATCACTACCAAATGGCTTGGTAATATGGCCTTTGAAAGCAACAATCCTTCCGGAAACAACTTAATTATAGATGTAGCCCCTGAAAACGGGGGAGAAGGCATGGGGTATAGACCAAAAGCCCTTATGCTTACCGCTTTGGCCGGTTGCTCTGGTCTGGATGTTGCCTCTCTTATTAAAAAAATGAAACTGGAGGTCGAAGAATTTAGAATAGAGACTATTGCCAACCTAACCGAGGAGGACCCCAAATATTATGACAAGGTATTGATAGAATATCATTTTTCAGGCGATAACCTCAACGAAAAAAAGTTACAGAGAGCGGTTGACCTTTCAGTGGAAAAATATTGTGGGGTAATGGAAATGTTCCGTCAATTCTCAACCTTGGAGATTAAGACTTATTTTAATAAATAATAGTTTCCCTTCCACTTTTTACTATGATCCAAAGATTTTTATTTCTATTAGCTAGTTTTATATTTTTACAACAAAACCTACATGCCCAGGCTACAGAAAATATAATATCCCACAACCAGGAAACCATTGTTACCGATCCGTCAAAAGGCGAGAATAGCTATAAGAACTGGGTCGTTTTTCCTCCCCAGAACAAGGAAATTCGTCAGATATTCTTAAATCTTACCTTTGAATGCCCAGACAATATGCGTTGTGCGGATTGGGATTATGTTGACCATATTAAAGTGAGACAAAAGAACGACTCCGTCAACTATGAAATTGCCAGAATGCTCACACCCTATGGTGGTAGATTTCAGGAAGACTGGCGATTTGATTGGAAAGTTGATATTTCTGATTTTAGTCCCATTCTAAGGGATAGCCTCGAAGTAGATTATATACATACAGGCTACGAAGACAATAAGACCCGCGGATGGAAGGTTACCGTAGATTTTGAAATAACTTATGGAAAACCCGTTGCCGAGCCACTTGCCATACATAAAATTTACGATGGTAATTACAGTTATGGGGATAAAACAGATCCCATTGAAGATTACCTGGCACCTGTGACTTTAGCCGCCAATACCCAATCCAACTTTGGAAAGATAAAAATTCATCAGACAGGACATGGAATGGACGCTAATGGCTGTGGGGAATTCTGTGACAAATACCGGGAAATACTGCATAACGGAAAAGTTATCCATAAAAAACAGTTGTGGATGGAATGCGGAGATAACCCTTTATATCCACAAGCCGGGACCTGGATCTTTGACCGTGCCAATTGGTGCCCTGGTTATTTACTGCAACCGGATGAAGTGAGCTTTGACATTAATGCAGGACAAAAATTTACCATTGACCTTAATATGGAACCCTATGAAACGGAAAAGCCCAGTGCAAAGGAACTTCTAGTGGCCTATGTACTGGAATATGGTAAGATAAACTCCGAAAATGACGTCACTTTATTGGATATCATATCCCCTTCCAATGAAAAAATCCATAGTAGAAAAAATGAAACGGGAGCCTTGGCAGTTATCAGGATAAAGAATAATGGCAAGGACAACTTGAAATCTTTTGTAGTCAGTTATTACCTGGAGGGACAAAAACCGAAAAAATTTAGTTGGAACGGGAATCTCCCATTTGGAGAAACGGCACTGTTAACATTGCCCGAAGAAATATTTAGTGAAAAAGATTCCTCTCGTTTTTACGTGGAGTTAAAAAGACCCAATGGTAAAAAAGACGGATACAGCGGGGATAATTCCAAAACCTCGGTCTATACCAGTCCAAATATATTACCGGAATCCACTATTGTTTACTTTAAGACCAATAATAAGCCCGGTCAAAATGAATACTCAGTTACCGATAGTTACGGAAAGCAGATATTTATTAGAGACAGTGTAGATCTTAAACCCAATACCGCCTATATGGATACCCTTAAACTTAAAGAGGGCAACTATACTTTTAGGGTACAAGATACAGGAGGGGATGGACTTGAGTTTTGGTTCAAGGCAAAAGACGGCAATGGTAGCGTTAAACTTTTGGACACCTTAGGACAGGCCATAAAACATTTTAATTCCGACTTTGGGAGCCATATTATTTATAACTTTAGGGTAAAACCTGGAGTTGCCTATCATTTGGACAACGAACCGTCTATAAACATGTTCCCAGCCAGAACCGAGGGCCCGGTAACATTGGATTATTTTGCCAACGACGAAAAAGATGTGGAGGTCATTATTACACAGCAGGAAGATGAGACTAAAATAGTGGAAACCCATACCTACTTAAATTTCAAAAGGGGTATTTTGACATATGACCTTTCCTATTTGCCCAAAATGCGCTACTATCTCAAAGTTGTTATTGACGGCAAAGAAGTATTTAAAAATAGAATAAGGCTAAAGGAGTAATTACCATGCGATGGACCATTAAACCAAAACCCGAACAACCGCAAATAGATGCTTTGGCAGCCATGTTAAATGTGGAGGATTTGGTTGCACAATTATTATTGCAGCGTGGCATAGCCAACTACGAAGACGCCAAAAGATTTTTTAGACCACAGCTTTACCATCTTCATGATCCCTTTTTAATGAAAGATATGGACAAGGCCGTGGAACGAATTGAAATGGCCATTGCACAGCAAGAAAACATATTGATTTTTGGGGACTACGACGTGGATGGCACTACTGCCGTAGCCTTGGTATCCTCCTATTTGGAAAGTTCCTACCCCAACGTAGCCACCTATATCCCAGATCGCTACAAAGAAGGCTATGGGGTTTCCTTTCAAGGAATAGATTTTGCCGAGGACAACGGGTTTTCCTTAATCATTGCCTTGGATTGTGGAGTAAAGGCCATTGACAAGGTTGAATATGCCAAGGAGAAAGGTATCGACTTTATTATATGTGATCACCATAGACCCGGGAATACATTGCCCGATGCAGTAGCCGTTTTGGATCCGAAAAGAGTGGATTGTTCCTATCCATATGACGAACTCTGTGGCTGTGGGGTGGGGTTTAAATTGATTCAGGCACTAGGGAGCAAAAAGGGGCAAACCACTGAAGATTTAGTTCCTTATTTGGATCTGGTGGCTACGGCCATAGGTGCAGATATAGTGCCCATTACCGGAGAAAATAGGGTGCTGGCCTTTTGGGGGCTCCAAGTGATCAACCAAGATCCAAGAGCCGGATTCAAGGCCATCATCAATCAGATAAAAAAACAAGTCCTTACCATTACCGATGTGGTCTTTATAATTGCTCCGCGAATTAATGCTGCAGGGCGTATGGAACATGGGCAACACGCCGTTAACCTGTTAAAGGAAACCGATTTGGAACGGGCGGAATTTTTTGCTGCCGAAATAGAGAAATACAACACGGACCGCAGAAATCTGGACCAGATCATTGCCCAAGAGGCATTATTGCAGATCCAAGAAAACAAGGAAGAGGAAGGCTTTACCTCGGTCGTATATAATGAAACTTGGCATAAGGGAGTGATAGGAATTGTGGCCTCCCGTCTCATAGAAACCTATTATAGACCCACTTTGGTTTTTACAAAGAGCGGCAATAAATTAGCAGCTTCCGCCAGATCCATCAAAGGTTTCGATGTATATGAGGCCTTGGAGGGGTGTTCGGATACCATTGAGCAATTTGGCGGGCATATGTATGCCGCCGGACTTACCTTACTTGAAGAAAACTACGAGGCCTTTAAATCCAAATTTGAGGAAGTAGTTGCCAATACTATGGATCCAAATCTGATGTCTCCTGAAATTATGGTAGATGCCATAATTGGCCTAGATCAAATTACGCCAAAGTTAATGCGCATTATTAAACAATTTGCCCCTTTTGGCCCTGGAAATATGACTCCTATTTTTATGGTAGAAAATCTCAACGATACCGGCTACGCAAAAGTGGTCGGCCAAGAAGGAAAACATTTAAAATGTAAACTTTTCGACAAAAATAACGGCTCCAAGAGGTCGGCAATTGATGCCATTGGATTTAATTTGGGTAAGTATTTGCCTACAGTATTGAGTAAACCCGTTAGTGCCGTTTTTACACTGGATGAAAACGAATGGCAGGGTAAAATAGCCCTTCAAATGAAGTTAAAGGACCTAAAAGAGCATGATAGTTATCAATTTTAATTTATTGATAACCGTTAAGTATCACAATAAGCCAACTTTAACAGGTCTAAACTACAAATTAAAGTAAGCATTATCTTACTTATTTCTTAGGTAAATAGATTGATTATTATAATTCCGATTTTCATTTGAGATGGTCTACAAAATCTACTACAGATCAGCCCCGGGAAGGCTCATATTTTTTGAGGGACAAGGAGGATCCGTCAAACTCGCCATAGGTAAAATAGGAAATCCAATCCCCTAAATTTACGTAGGTAGCATTTTCATTTAAAGATATTTCCAATGGTAGGTGCCGATGTCCAAAAACAAAATAATCATAGTGCTGCTGCTCCAGTTTTCGCCTGCAATATTGCACCAACCATTCGTTCTCTTCACCTAGAAATTTAATATCCTCATCCCCGGAGATCATTTTGTTCTTCACGGAAAGATATTGGGCCAGTTTAACCCCAAAATCCGGGTGTAGCCAATTGTAAAGCCATTTGGATACCGGGTTGGTGAATACCTTTTTCATACGTTTGTATCCCTTATCCCCAGGGCCCAAACCATCACCGTGTCCAATTAAAAATGACTTTCCGTTTAAAAGAAAGGATTGAGGTTTGTGATATACAGGAATGTTCAACTCCTCTTCAAAATAGCCGTTCATCCATAAATCATGGTTGCCCACAAAATAGTACACCGGAATGCCCGAATCGGTAATTTCCGCCAACTTTCCCAAAGTACGGGTAAAGCCCTTGGGCACTACTGTTTTATATTCGAACCAAAAATCGAAAAGATCCCCAAGGAGAAAAATAGCGGCAGCATCTTCCTTAATAGTATCCAGCCACGCCACGAACTTTTTTTCACGTGGAAAACTAAGGTCCTTGGTAGGAGCTCCCAAATGATTATCACTGGAGAAATAGATTTTTTTACCCGCGGGAACGTCAATAGTTTTCATCCAGGGCCTTTTTAATTATCAGAAGCATACCATTCCGCAAAGGAGGTATCGGTTTCCTGTAGCTTTAAAGAATGTAGGCTGATATTTTTTGGCAACCTGGCCTTAATTCTATCCGCAAAATCCAAAACCATATTTTCACTGGTAGGTTGATAGTTGGCCAATATTACATTATGCCCCCTATCCGTTAGTTCCTGCGCCAATTCCACATGCGGGGTATTTTTATTAAAAACCGTGGCGTGATCAAATTGGTCCACAATTTCTTCCTTCACAATTTTCTTCAAATCCCCGAAATCTATGACCATACCCAATTTTACGTGGGCAACATCGGTAATAGGCCTCCCAATTACGGTTACGGAAAGTTTATAACTGTGGCCATGTACATTTCTACATTTACCATCATAACCGAACAAGGCATGTCCAGTTTCAAAATTAAACTGCTTGGTAATACGAATATTGCCCATATTATTTATTTGGACTGCAAAGGTAATTTATTCTGCGAAACTAATCGTTTAGAACAGGCTGCGTCCAAGCCGATTCGTATTTGATGTCCTCTATTGGGTTTTCCTGAAGTTTTGAAGAAGTTATTTTACTCCTTACAAACAATATATCATCCGTTAGCTCAAAATTGGCAGAACTGCCTTCAACAGTCTTCAACTCCTGTACCTCCGTTTCCCCTTTTAGGCAACCAAGAAAGGTTATGGTATAATTAATACCAGCTTCCGGTTCCACTTCCACCTTTAAAATCTTATTGTCCAAATCCACGGTTTTAAGAGTAACCCCGGTGGTGGAATAAAAATCGCCCTTTTCCATGGCCTCTATCAATGCAGGAGCCGATAAGGTATCAGACTGTACCATCACCCAACCCCTACCGGAATTGCTCCATTTACTGCCCATTTTATGGTAGTTATGGGAATCATCGGTTGCCAATCCATACATAATGGGCTTCTTGGCCGCTAAATAGGATATATTGATCTGATCCCACATTTCCTCTGTAGAAATATGTGTTAAATCCCCCATATTATGCACCATAGGATGACCGTTGTACACTTCAAAAAAGCGCTCTCCATTCAAGGATATCATATCTTCAAGGCTAATACTGTAATAAAAGTTGGGGTGGTTTATATGGGGCATAATCGGAACTCCCGTTTCTTTCCGTTGTTTAAGCACCGCATCCAGATTGTTTTGCATGACTTCGGAGATACTATTTCCTCCCTGGGGATCTATCTTTTCTTGAATATTTGTAGCGTTCATATGAACATGCTTACCCTCGTACCTGTCCGTTATTTCCTCTGAATGAATGACCAAAAATTCTCCCGGTTTTTCAAAAAGGTCCCTATACTCTGCATAAGTCTTTAATTTTACATGCACTTTTCCCGAGTCCGTTTTATGTTCTACCCAATCCTCCCCATAAGTAGACAAATACTTCTCAAAGCTTTTTTGATAAATAGAATCTTCCCTTAGCTGTACCCATTTTTCTTCCATAGAAATGGTATTATGATCCGATAGGGCTATAAATTGATAGTCGTGCGACTTGTACCAATCCAAAATAGTCTCAGGAAACTCGTCCCCATCGCTCCAGAAGGAATGGGTGTGCAGATTCCCTTTGTACCACCTTTTCTTTAAAGCTTCGTTAGTGCTTTTGGTACTATCGCCGCAGCTTCCGATCAAAAAGGTCAAAATCAATACAACAGAGGGTAAAATATGTTTCATTTCTAAGCTTGTTTGGAAATTAATGCTCAAAAGTTAATGAAAATGTATTAAAAATCAGGGAATAAGCTAAAAATCAACCATAATATTACCATTATATAATACATGGTTCTGGACAATTTAGACACACTTAATATACTGTGTAAAACCAATTACATTTTCGTCTATTTTTGTCCGATTTTTAAAACCATACCAAATTGGTAGAACTATTTGAACAACTGGAGTTTAAGGAGAATCCACTTTTTGAAAAAGTGATAGAGGATATCTTGATACAGAAATACAGTATTGTAGACGATTTTTTCTCGCCTGAAGATGTGGCCGAATTACGGGATTCCCTATTGGCCAAATATGAAGAGGACCAGTTTAAAAAAGCAGCTATTGGGAATCGTGTCAACGAATTGATCATAAGGGCGATCCGAGGCGATTTTATTCTATGGATGGATGAAAGCAGTAAGGATGTACTGGAGCAACAATTTTTTTTGAAAATTAATGAATTGGCCAATTATCTGAACAAGACCTGCTTTATGGGAATCCTGTTCAAAGAATTTCACTATGCCATTTATCCTGAAGGTACTTTCTACAAAAGACATTTGGATACCTTTCAAAATGACGATAGACGTAAACTTTCCATGGTCTGTTATTTGAATGAACCAGACTGGATACCCGAAAAAGATGGTGGTGAATTGGTACTATACTTGCCCACAGAACAAGGGGAAGAGGCAAAACATATTACCCCCTTTCCGGGAAGGGTCGTTATTTTTGAAAGTCAGGAATTGGAGCACGAGGTTAAACCTGCCCATCGCGAAAGGCTGAGCATCACCGGGTGGTTAAAGACCAGATAACCGACTTATCTTTTATATTTTCTATTGTTTTTAATTCGATTAACGAAATAAACTACCAATAAAACTAAGGCTAGTAAAGGGAAAACGAAGTTCCCGTTTAAGAACGATAAAATATCCATTATAAAAGTTTAAAAAAATAAAACGGTAAACGGTACCGGTTATTGCTTCTTCACAAAAAATGCCACAATCGCCGAAGTAACGATTCCCATGGTCAATGCGCCAAAAAGACTTTGAAGTATATAGCTTTTCAAATTAAAATAGCTCTCTGCAGCTTCTTGATCCATTTTTCCCGAATCCACCACAAAATTAATAATATTTGTAAAATATTCGGGCGTAATTAAAGTACTGGTGATATATTGAGTTAACGGACTTATTACGGCAATGATTACACTTAAAATAATACCGCTGATAAATCCTTGTTTCCAATTCATTTTTCCATTGTAATCCACTTTTCTTTTGTCCAATAAGGCCAATACGTACACTGCGATAGCTATGATGGCAAAAAAGTTGGTATATATGGCATGCTTTTCAATGAGTACATCGTGCCAGCCCATAGATTTCTCAAAAACCATCCAAAGCAGGGTAGCCAATGCAAATATAATGGCCCATTTAATTTCAATACGGTACTTGCTCATAATCTAGTTATTTTTGAATTTTTCCAATGCTTTCTTAGTTTCTTCGGAAATTGCCAAACGTCCGGTAATTTCTGCCCGGTTGGTCAGTAAAGTGTCCCAATGTCCAGTCCCTTCCCAAAGCACTTTTTTCCATTCCTCCAAGGCTTCTGGATTATAGCTGGCTAATTTTTGCGCGAATATATCCAGTTCCTTGTCCATTACCCCCTGTTTATCAAATACTTTTGAAAACAACCCCTTTTCCTGTGCCCAATAGGCATTTTTCCATTCATTGGGGGAAAGCGACAGTTCCGATAGGGCGGCAACACCCATTTTACGCTGCACCGCTGGTGCAATCACCAAGGGTGCAATGCCTATGGTTAGCTCGGATAAGCGTATGGAGGCTGCCTCAACGGCAAATACGTAATCGCATGCAGATATAATTCCGACTCCACCGCCTACTGCTTTACCTTGCACCCTGCCCACGATTAGCTTTTTACAGGTCCGCATTGCATTGATAAGATGGGCAAATCCGCTAAAGAATATTTTACCATCGGACAAATTGTCCACTTCCAATAATTCATCAAAGGAGGCTCCTGCACAGAAAGCCCTATCCCCTTCAGATTTTAATATAATTACGGATACCTCCCCGTTATTGGATAATTCCCCCAAAGTCTTTGTGAGCCTTTCCAATAGTTCCGATACAAATGAATTACTGGCAGGGTGTCCAAATTCTACTGTGGCAATGCCATTGATGATGCTGGTATATAAACTTCCGTTAGATCGGCTGGTACCCATATTATTATCCTTAGTGGTATTTCAAATTTACACGTTTTGAAGAAGCGGACGAAACTTTCGCCTAAATTTCCATACCAAAGCCCCGCCCCTGATAAACATCCAAATGGTAAATGCGATCCAGATTCCATACAGTCCCCATCCTAGAAATTTACCAAGGAATAGCATAGGAACAAAGCCTAGGAAAGTAGCTACCAATAAAACATTCCTAAGGTATTTCATTTCCCCTAAACCTTTAAAAAGTCCGTCGAAAACAAAGGCGACCATATTCATTGGGATTCCTAGAATAAGGATAAAAAATATAGAATAGAAGGCTTGCAATACCGTTATATCATTGGAAAAAATACGTCCTATAGGCCTATAGAACAGGAAGCCTACTGCAGCAAGTATTAAACTAATCACAAAACCGTACAACATTATTTTTTTTGCCAATTCCCAAAGTCCGTCGTAGTTCTTGGCACCCAATAGCTTACCGCCCATAATATTCCCCGCGGCACCATAGCCATCAATAAAAAAAGCAGAAAAAAGCCACAGGTTTATAGCAATGGTATGTGCCCCTATAAATTTGTCCCCTAAGGCAGTTGCCTCCCTAACCGCCAAAATTAAAGCAATGTTTAAGGCAAGTGCCCTAACAAAAAGGTTTAGGCTCATGACCACCAACCTACCCAATTCCGAGTGTAGGGGGAATTTAAGGGCCAAGCTGATATTTGTTTTAGTAATCAGCAGTACAAATGCCATTAAAGCCATAATACCCTGGGCAATTAAACTGGCCCAGGCCGCCCCTTCCAAATACATAGGGGTAATTATCCCTTCCACGCCATAAACCAAAATAAAATCCAATACTATATTTAAAACAGCCCCCGTGATGGCAATCAACATAGGATAATAGGTATTCTGCAATCCTCTAAAAATACCCATAACGGCAAATACAAATAGGGTTAGGGGAAAACCCCAAACCCTTATGGAATAATAAGAAATACAGAGCTCCAGAATTTTTCCCGAGGCATTGAGCAAAACAAATATTTCCTCCACCACAAAAACAGTGGAAAGGAGAATGACAATACTCAGCAGAATGTTTAGGAAAATGGCTTGTGCCGGCAGCGTTTTAACCCTTTCCAACTTACCTGCACCCAAGTATTGGGAAATTATAGCGGAAATGGCGCTACGGGTCTGACCTAAAATCCAAATCAACATGGACAAAAATGAACCCACTATTCCTGCTGCTGCCAAGGATTCCATCCCATCTTGGGGAATGTTGCCCACTATGGCCGTATCGGTTATGGATAAAATTGGTTCAGCTATACCCGCAATAGTGGCGGGAATGGCAAGGTTATTAATCGTTTTAAAATTAATTGGGCTCTTCAAAAAAGAATATTTTATAAAATTAGCTCATAACAATGAAAGGGAAATTCACTTTGTTTGGGGAAATATATATCCCCAACTGTCTGGTAACCCCGTGCCTGATAAAATCTATTATTGCGGCCATTTTTACTGAAAGTATCAAGCCTTACGGAAATAAACCCGCCTTTACGGGCATAATCCTCTCCAAAATCCATTAATTCCTTGGCATAGCCCTTTTTTTGTTCTTTAGGATGCACTGCCAAGCGGTGAACGTAAATATTTTTTTTATTGGGCGTTAACCAGTTTATGGGACAATATTCTTCATCCATAAGCTTAGACAATACGATTGTTCCAATTATTTCTTCATTTTCCTCCAAAACATAAAGTTCCTTGCGGGCAATATCCTTTTCAAAGGCTTCTTTAGAAGGATAATACTCGTTCCACTGATAAATGCCCTCGTCTATCATGCTTTTTGCGCAGGCCTGCGTAATATTCAGAATATCGGGAATTTCCAATATCTTTGCCAATCGAATCATGCACGGTTGAATTTAATTTGTAAATTTATACTATTCATGAACAATTGAATTATATACAAGGGAAGAATTCTACTATATACGATAACCAAGATGTTTAACTACGCCATGTCTGACCAACAAACAAATAGAAGCGTTTAAAGCAATTAATACTGAACTTATGAAAAATATTCTCGTTCCTATCGGAACCTCTGAAAATGCCCATGAAACCTTACAATATGCGGTTGATTTCGCTACCGAATTTGACTCCAACATTTATGTAATGGAAGTATTTAGTGTAAGTTCCAGTGCCAGCAGTTTGGCCAATATCAGGGAAAAAGTGGACGAACGCACCAAGGAGCACATAAAAGGGGTCATTGACAAAGTAAATGCGAGGAATATTAACATAAAGATAGCCACCTATAACGGTGACATTGTTGATGGACTTAAAGATATTGATCGGGATCTAGGGATTGATCTAATTATTTTGGCGCCTAGAAGTAATGACATTCGAGAGGAATATTATCTAGGAAATACTTCTGGAAAAATAGTAAAACAAACAGATATCCCTACCCTTATTGTGCCAAAAGGGACCGTTTTTAAACCGTTTAAAACAATCTTGACAGCCTTTAAATCTGGGGTATTAAAGCAGAAGAGTATACTATACCCCTTGGTTGAAATCAAGAAAAAATTCGAATCCAAGGTGAGTCTATTGTTCGTAAAAACCCCTGGATACACTAAGGAAGATCTTAAAATAAACATGTCATTAATGGGCCTGAGTTCTGAACTTACCCAATCTGAAAACCCCTCGACCTATTTGGGGGTATTGCAGCATTTTGAGGCAAAACATCCGGACTTATTATGTGTTTTTAGGAGAAAAAGAGGGTTCTTTAAAAAATTATGGGAAAGGAACACCATTCTTAAATCGGAATTTTATGCCCCGGTACCTGTTTTGGTCCTAAGTGTAAAGAAAGACTAAGAAATTTGGAATTAGCTGAAATTGTGCTTTGATTATGTTGGAAAAAGTATTTTCTTTGCGGCAGCCAAATTTGGGGGATTAGCTCAGCTGGCTAGAGCGCTTGCCTGGCAGGCAAGAGGTCACCGGTTCGACTCCGGTATTCTCCACAGATAAAGTCCATAGACGTAATGTTTATGGGCTTTTTTTATTTTAGTTGACAATCAAGTTCATAATTTTAGATCTTATTAAAGAATAGTATATTTATTCTTTGACCAATATTAAAGAGTGTCTAAAATAATAATAAACATTATTATAATGGAAACGAATATTAAAACAATTAAAAATGTTTTAGACAACGCGGAACAAATCTTTCGTGGTATTGAAAGACTTGAAAAAGGGTTTAGGGCCATTTCCGTAGCTTATGATGAGCATTCAGATGATAAGCACTCCTTTAAAAATATTGGTCATTTACAAAGTAACATTACTTACAGGCTATATTCAGCACGGGAGCAATACATGATATATATAGGAGGTATAAAAAGAGCTGAACAAGAAATACTAGAGATGCATAAGCAAAACAAAGAGAAAGGCATCCAAATCGGTAGTCAATCATATACTGAATTCATAAATGAACTTAATCTTTCTTCATATTTCGACAATATTTTATTCAATATTTGTTCTTCATTTGACTACCTAAGTCATATAGTAAGCTATGTACTCTACAAAAATAAAGACAGAACCTTTGATTGGGATAAATTAATAAAAAAACTACATTCGGACGATCGTTTTCAGAAATTAGAAATATCAAATGACTTAGAAAAAGTAAATAGAAGCTTTGTATTTAAATTACAAAAATATAGATCTAGGCTTATTCATACTACTAGGGACAAACACCAATTACATTATAAAATTGATGATAAAATGGAAAATTGCCAGTTGCTATTAATTACCTCCAAAACTACAATTAACCATTTAAAAAGCATTTTGGTTGATAAAAATAGTTCAGAAACTATTGATGAATATTGTTTAAATTATACTATTTCAAAAATCGTCTATGAGACGTTATACAATATGGAATTCCTACTTGACAGCATGTATAACATGATAGTAGTCAATTCTGATTGGCCAAATACATTACAAATAAAAAAAAACTTCTACATAGTAAATCTAAACCCTAAAAATGGAAAATCAGAACCAGTATCAAAAAAACTTTGGAATGAATTCAAAAAAATCGTTTAAACATTTTGGCTTAATGACTATAGTGAAAGCTTACAAAATCCAAATTTGATTCCGACTTAGTTTTAGGTATAATACTATAGACGAAAAAACCGCTAAACCAATAGCGTTCTTTTACCCCAAACATTTAGTAACCTTACATCCGATTGCGCTCCTCTTGGGATCCCGTTTCCCGTTTTCTAGTTTCCTTTACTTTTTTATTCCCGAAGGGAAACGAATAGGTTAGCTGAAATACCCTTTCGGACCAATCGTTATTACCATAGGTCTTTATGCCCAATTCGGGCTGGTCGTATTCCCATTCGATGATGCCACTAGTGGCAGTGATATCCTGTATACTGAAGGTAAGGGAACTCTCGTTCCTAAATTTCTTGCTGATCCCAAAGTTAATGTAATGACGCAAGTACTGCTCTTGGTCTCCGGATATGTACGGACTCATATACCTACCATCTATGTTGGCGGTCCATGAATTACCTAGTTCAAAAACGTTGGCCAATTGGGCCGTAACGGTAAATAACCCTTTTTCAAAAGGTAGGGGCCGATTAGAAGCATCTTTTACCTTTTTGTAGGCACCGTCCAAATTCCAATTCATTTTCCACATCTTACTAATTTTTATAGGGAAGCTCATATTTAACAGGAACCCATCCATTTGATCAAAATTAATGGGGATACTTGTCTGCAGATTCTTTTCCTTATTCACTGTGTTATAGAAAGCGATGGCACCCTTGGCCCTGTTTATTTCCATCGAGATCAAAAAAGAACCCTGGTTATATGCCAGCCTGACCGCATTGGTAAACGATGGCCTAATCCGCGTATTTGAACTGGCGAATAACGACGGGTCTATTAAAACGTAGTAACCTGCCAGACTAAAAAAAGACGGACGCTCAATACGGCGGTTAAAGGATAAAGTCAGCGACTTGGTCGAATCAATAGCGTAGCTGGTCCTGACGACCGGAAAAATATTATTGTAAGTAACGCTAAAGTCGTTCTCTCCAACGGTATCGTCAAGTTCATAATTATAATGCTCCAGTCTAAGGCCCAGATTACTTTCCCATTTCCCGTTCCATTGTTTATGAAACGAGGCATAGGCTGCCAAAACCTTTTCCGCAATGTCATCGTTCATTGTGAATGCTTCGTCCACTTCCCAAACACCGGATGTACTGTTCCGAATCTGTGATTGGGTATTGGAGTTATTAAAAGTGCCTTTGAGACCTGTTTCCCATTTGTTGCCCGCTTCGGTCTCCCATTCAAAATCGGCCTTTGCCGTTTTGATTTCAAATTGTGATTCACGACCAACTTCTGTTCTTTCAATAGCTTCCGCAGGATCAAGATTGGAAAGTTCGGAAGAATTTTGCACATCCAGTGTTACCCTATCCACATCAATATTTAAAGAGGCATTAGCCCCTATTTTTCGAAAATAGTTTAGATTTATAAAGGTGTTACTGTTAGGATTGTCAACATCAAGGAGGAATTCTGAATCGGTATTGGGCACCGAATTTATTGAACCACTTGACCTACTAGTATAATCATGGCCCAGTTCGTTATTTTTGGAATACCCAAAAAGACCCCCTACAATGTTGTTTTTATCAATTTCAAAATCGGCCCCCAATGTAAAACCCAATGAATTGCTGGTAGGGTTTTCAAATTTCAACTTATTCTCGTAATAGTAATAATCGCCCTCATATTCATATTCCCTAAAATGATTTATCAATAATTGGGGAGATCTGCTATGAAAGCCAGTGGCATTGCCATAAATGTTCAAACTGTTATTGCGATAATTAAAGTCGGTGCTTCCGTTAAATTTTTCCCTTTGCCCAATACCAGCGGTAAAACTAGCGTTACCGTTAAACCCATAAAGATTGTTTTCCTTCATGACAATATGGATAATACCAGCGGCATTATCGGCATCATATTTGGCCGAGGGCTGATGTATGAGTTCTATACGATCAATGCTTTCTGCCCGCATTCCCTTTAATTGCTGTATCAAATTACCCTTGGGTACGCGCGATACCCTATCGTTTATCATAATCAGCACCTCGCCCTTATTGTTTAGACTAATACTGTTCGAATTCTCCTGTACCATTACCCCAGGTGCCTTTTGAAGGACTTGCAGGGCATTATTACCACTAAAAGTAGGCAGGGATCCCACATTCAATATCAACCTATCGCTCATTTGTTGGAATAAGGCCTTACGCCCAACCACCTGAACGCCTTGTAACTGTTGGCTCATAGGTGATAATTGGATATTCCTCGTAGAATGCTCTTTTAAATCGGTAAGTGCTATAGATCTGTAGTAAGGTTCATATCCCAAGAGGGAAATATTAAGTATATAATTACCAATTGATATTCCTTCAATAACAAACCCTCCCTTGGTATCGGTAGTTACTCCCTTCACCAAAACAGAATCCGGTTGTTGTAAAAGAAGTACATGTGCGAAAGGCATAGCCTCTTTGTTTTCATCATAAACTTTTCCTGTCAGCCTAGCATTCTGTCCACATAAGACCTGTCCTGCTCCCATAAGCAGTAGGACCACCACTAAACTATAATAATTGAGTTGACGCATTGTGTATATAATTTTCATTATTTCCCCACTAAGTGAGATTTGAAGGCTCTGGCCTTTTGTTGAAATGTTATCTGTAATTTCCTTCCGATGCCTCATGAGCCTTCCTTTGTCGGCAGAGAGGCCTGCCCTGAGGTAATTGACTTTGAGATGGTGCTATGGATCCTATAAGATCATAATGATAGGTGGGGAAATGAAAATATAGATTCCCCACCGTGTGAATAAATGTTTGTACAGATGGTTTATTAAAAGAAAATAGCCAAAGCACTTGCCTATATTTATTGTTATGGCGCGCTTTTAACTGTCCTCTTTTGCCAAGGGTGAATGATGCTCGTGAACCATTTTCCATCCATTATCCGTCTTGACGAACAACAATGTTATTTGGTCATTAACCACCACTAGTTCCTCTCCAAATTTTAAATGAAAATCCGAGTGAAAGGTTAAATTGGCCACATCGCCATAAACGGCAATTTGTAAATCTTTGGCATCGAACTTTACTACCTCGGACACAGCACCAAAAACAGTTCGTTCATGCGCCTCGTTTGCATCACCCCCATTTCTTGGTTCTCCATTTTTGAATTCCGTAAACTTTGGACTGTAGGCGTGAAAGGAAATTAGTTTATCCATATCACCATCCTTAATACTTTGTGCAATTGCACCAAAGGTCTCCATCACTTCTAGTTTCGCTTCCGGAAACTCATCATTTATCAAATCGATCCTGTTTACTTCAGCTTGTTGTGCATATCCTGAAATTAAAATTCCAAAAATCATAATCATTGTAAGTGTCATCTTAGTTTTCATAATCTTAAATTTATATAGTTAATAGTTTACTTTTTATGTGTTCGATATTTGCCAATAAGGATTGTTTTAATCCTTATTGGCATAAAATCAACATGGTTGTATCTCCTAACAAGAATAAAAGATCTAGGCCCGTGCCTCCAAAATCAAATTAAAAGGTGTTTCCGTGGCTCTTCTAAATCTACTAAACCCTCCTGCAGTAGCAACTTCCCGTAAGCGTTTTTCCCCTGCTTGGGCACCTAGGGCAAGACCTACCTCCTGGTTCAAGGAACAGGGTGTACATAGTGTAGTGGAAAATGCATAAAATGCTCTCCCGACGGGGTTTAGGTTTTCCTCCAAAGTATCCTTTGCAAAAGGTTCCACGATCATACAGGTACCATCCGGTTTTAAGGCTTTTTTTACGTGGGCACAGGCACCAATGGGGTCGCCCATATCATGCAGGCAATCGAAGAAGGCAATAAAGTCGTAATCGCTTCCTGGAAAATCTTTGGCCAAGGCCACTTCAAAAGAAATATTGTCCAACCCGGCGGCGGCGGCACTTTCCCTAGCATGTTCTATAGATTTAAGATGATAGTCATACCCTATAAAAGTGGAATTGGGATAGGCCTTGGCCATAATGATAGTAGACGCGGCATGGCCACAGCCAATATCCGCTACCTTGGCCCCATTCTTTAATTTGGCCTCTACACCATCCAAAGATGGAATCCAGTGATTCACCAAATTATTCTCATAGGATGGACTGAAGAATTTTTCGGTACCGCAGAACAAACAAGTACTATGATCTCCCCAAGCGACCCCTTCACCCGATTTAAAAGCTTTTTCCATCTTGGGTGCATCGTTGTATACCGATGTAATTGCATAAAATGCCCCGGTCATAAATACAGGACTTTCTTCATCGCCAAAAACAGCCGCCTGTTCCGGGGTCATTGAAAAGCTATTGGTAGTGGCGTCATAGCTTACATACCCCGATGCCGCCTGGGCCGATAGCCATTCGCGGACATATCTTTCCGCCGTATTTGTTTCATCGGCCAATTCGGTCGAATTCATTGGCCCCGATGCCGCCAATGATTTGAAAAGTCCCAATTTATCCCCCAATAAGATTAAGGGTCCATTGGCAGCAGCTCCCATTTCGGTAACTACTTTTCCCAGTAACTCGTTTAATTTTGCTTCATTTAATTCCATGGTTCTAATTTTAAGTGAACAATTAATTTAATTATGAAGGGGAACTAAAGTTTACTTTAAGGTTAAGAAGACTGTGCAGAGAGGGGTTTCACTATTACTGCATATGGAGGGAGTATTTCCGTGCAACGGACTATTTATCCTATACCTCAAAATTGATGTTATCAAAGATGGGTATAAACGTAAAGTGCTGCTTAACAGCTATGATGCAAACTTGTTAAATTTTTGGTCAGGCCTTTAAATTATGGTGCGCAACCTTTAAAAAATGTTGAAAAGCTTAGTTGGAGCTATAAATTTCTGAAGAAGTTTTTATAGGTATCCCTATACTTGAAAATCCAACTTTATCATAAAGACTTATATAACGTGGATCGTTTCTTAGCGGGGCAAGAAGTGGCTCCTCCCTTAACCAGGTCATTTCTACCTCATGCCTCTCGTACGACCTTTGTAGCCATTCAAAGGTCTTCTCATAATTCTTTTGAGTACTATAAAATAGTGCCATAAACCATGCCGGACTACCGGAAGAGCGATTTTCATACTTGCTTTCCAACTCCACCAAATATTTAGAAGCATCTACAGTATCACCATCCATTTGGGCATATACGGCATTCAGCCACATCAAAATTGGTGGATAATCCGGAAATTGGGTCAGTAATTTATGAAGTTGTTTTTTTGATTTTTGATATTCCTGTAGATAATAATTCAGTTTAGCGGACTCCCTTAGATAAAACCAATTATCACTGTGCAGAGAATAGGTATTGTTCAAAAGTTCCAATGCTTCTTCATTTTTTCCAAGAAAAAACAAGGCTTCGGCCTTGAAGAAGAAAAGAAAGCCACTTGATGAATCGGTCAAAATAACTTCATTCATTGCATTGAGGGCATTTTGATACCTTCCTGTTTTTATAGCATAATCTGCATTTATAGAGGGTGTATTGTCTATGAAGGAATCCTTCAAAATTCGTTGGTAATATTTCTCTACCTCTTCAAAACGCCAATCGTAAAAAAAATACCCGCTGTATAATTCTTCCTCCACTTCCTTATTGGTCGGATCTAGTTTAAACGCTTTCTCCAGTAATTCTTTCGCATTTCTCCAAGCTACTCGTTCATCATATATACCCCAGACCAATCCTCCGAAGCTCCATACCATAGCCTGGCCCCTATAGGCATCCACAAAATTCGGGTCTATAGCGATAGCCTTTTCATATAAGGCAATAGCATTGGAGTACGATAGCTCATTGGCCTTATTCTTTTGAAACTCGGCTTGAAGGTAAAAGGAGTACGCCTGTTTACTTTTTGTGGGCACTTTTTGAATATTATCAAGCTCATTGTCGGCAATAACAGCATTCATATTGGCGGCAATACCTTCTACCACTTGGGTCTGCATTTTAAAAATTTCGTCACTTCTCCATTCCCTTACGTATTCTTCCGACCATAAGTGGTCGTTGGTACGACTGTCTATCATTTGCAGGTTTATTTTGATTTGGTCACCTGAAATCTGAAGATTGCCCTGCAAGAGGTTTGTCACCCCCAATTCTGTTGCAATTTCTTGGGTAGACCTATTCGATTCCTTGTATTTTATAGTAGATGTAAAGGGAATAACTTTATCAATAGAATTAATTTTGGTGAGTCTAGAGATAACGGCATCTGTCATTCCATCACTAATATATTCCAGATTTGGATCTCCCGTCCAATTTTTAAGGGGCAGTACAGCAATGGATTTTTCTGCAATTAAGTTTTCCATGCCTTTGGTTTCTACATTTTTCTTTAAAGTAGTACTATAAAGAAATAAGGCCGCTGCTACTATTGCTATTAACAATACAGACAAGACTAATGGTTTTTTATTGCTTCCTTTTTGTTTTTTTGATAGGTCCACGGCGGAGAGCAACCCTTGGCCTGTTGCGGTATTGGATGGTTCTTTACTCTCAACGCCATCACTGGCCTCTCTAGATTTTACCTCCCCTGGGGTATACCCGTAAAACTTATGGAAAGAAGTGCTGAAGTAGGTGGCACTGCTGAAACCCACCCGATAAGCTACTTCTGAGGCTGTAACATTTTCCTCCCTTAGCAGCTCCAAAGCCCTCTTCAATCTATATTCCCTGATAAATTGGCTTGTAGAGACCCCTACTATTTTGTGCAGTTTTCGATGTAGACTGGAACGGCTCATTCCCACCGCTTGGGCAAGACAATCCACCCCAAATTGATCGTTGTTTAGGTGCGCCTCAATTTCTTTGGTAAGTTGCTCGACTAGAGAACCCCCCATTGATTTTGCGTGAAATCCTTTGTCCAAATTCTTGTCCGAACTCATCTACTAATCCAATTTCTTAAAGGGGAGTAGCACAAGTTACGCAATTTAAAAAATAGTTGACCCTTAACTATCAGACAATTAACTAGTTCTTTTAAACCAAAGATTAACATAATTAGCCTATAGTTGTTGACTTAAGGAAGTTTGGAACCACGAAATTAATTCACCATTAACAATATCCGATAAATCCTGATCACTGCAATTGTCTGTGATCTGCGCTTAAATTTATCCTTTCAATTATAGGAATTTAAATGGCAATGAAACTGTTTGCCCCTATAGCGTTAAGCTTTCTTCTCCATCCCTTCCAATACATTGATTATTTCCAAAGGACCCATCCTTTCGGTATAATTTGCCTCAACATGTGCTGCTTCAATGATCTGGTTGGTATTGACTATGAAAGTAGCTGGAACTGGTAAGGTTTTTAAACCCCCACCATTTAAAAGGGTTAAATCGCGACGTTGGTGATAATCCTCCCCTGGATCGAACTGAAGGTTATACGCTTTTATCACTTCCTGATCCGCATCACTGAGCACCTCAAATTCGAGCTCATTTTTTTGCGTGGCCGTTAAAGCATCATCGGGTTTTTGAGGACTTATAGCAATTAAAGTGGCACCTAAAGACTTTATTTCTGGCAAGTGATTCTGAATTTCCCGAAGATCCAAATTACAAATTGGGCACCATTCGCCACGATAGAATTTTATGATTACAATACCTGATTTTAAGGCATCGGATAGTGTTATTTTTTTTCCTAAAGCGTTAAGTAACGTAAAATCAGGAGCTATATCCCCTTTAGAAAGCCCTTTTGCCTGAGAGGCATTGGCTATAACCAACTTTTGGAAATCTTGTAATTCACCCATAATATATTGTTTGAAGTGCAAACTAATAAAAAGTATGAACAGCCTACAACTATAAATAGTAATTTACCAATAATTTGGGAAGGCTACTGATAACCACAGATATCCTCTAGCTCCTGTTTTTCACCATTATCATCCAAAATAGTTAGATCAAATCGTATTTGAATTGGGGTATTTAGAGGGGCATGGTAATAAATAATCCAAAGCATCCAGCAACATTTCCTATTTAGGATTGCACGTTCTTTGATGGATATCTACCCTTTAAACTGGTACGGATATGTTTTCGTGTCCTGACCAAATATGATTCTACCTCTTCCACGGGAATACCCTTAATCTTCGAAATTTCCTGAACCGAAAACCGTTGGTTTACCGCCAGATCGTATATAGATTTCATTGGTGCCGGCAAACGGTGAAGTACCATATCAATATGTTCGTGCATTTTGCCCCCACCCAGTTCCTCATTGAGTTTTTCGATCCATTTATCTTCGGGGTCTTCGATAAAAACATCTGCCAATTGGTAGTCATATTTCGGATAAGACGGGTCGTCAAACTCCTCCAACAAAGTCCGTTCGCCTTCGCTGTCCACACTGTAATCCTCTTGCATTTTAATCCATTCTAATTTTGAAAATTTTTCAATATTATCAAGGAAGCGCGTATTGTATTCCTCCTCGACTATGGTTTCTTGCAACAGTTCGTCCGCTTTTTGAAAAAGCCAGAACGGTAGATCTTTTTCATCCTCTATTTCGGAGATTCGCTCAAATGCCAGAAGGTAGAGTGCATTGACAAATTCCTCTACTTTGTACTTTCCTGTTGGAATATGGCCATTCCTTGCCGAAGTACTAAGGCGGTTCGCAATATAGCCTTCCACATCCGGTAGTATGGTCTGCACCAACTTGTTGAACGCTTCTCGATCTTCATCCTCTTTCAAACGTATCAGTTCCTTAAAGTATAAGGCCGCAAATCCATGTAGGCCCCTATGCGAACTTTGTGTATCATCTATATTTTCCATGACATCAGAGCTTTATTTTTTACCAATATTCAGAAAGTTGTCTTGGGTAATACGTCATTATCCAAAAGGGATTTAGATAATGGATAACCAAATTCCGATATTCAAATTCTGTTCCAAAACGATATCTTTAGTATCGCTCATTTAAACTTCCAATCGTTATAGCAAAAGCAATATATTCCAATGGCACAAACACCTTAAATAACAGGCTTTTAATGCTTTAGGCGTTAAAAAATGTCATTAAGAATGTCATTTTGACATTTTAAAACTGACGCCGAATGGGTTTTTCAACATGATTTTCTTAAAAAGATTTTAAAATTTTGCTGTTTCTTTTTTAAGTAAAGGATTTGGCATTTTTATTGTTCGATAAAAAGTGAAAATATTGTTTAATTTAAATCTTTATTATTATGAGCACTTTAGCAAAAGTTTCTAACAATGGGGGTTTGACAAAAACAAGTCCCCACAGGAAATCGAATCTCCCAATGTGGTCTTTGTTCGATGATATTTTTGATAGGGAATGGCCATCGGTATTTTCTCAAAACTTCAACACCGGCATGAGCCTTCCGATGGTAAACATAAAAGAGACCGCTGATGACTATTTCGTCGAAATGGCTGTTCCGGGGCTCAAAAAATCCGATTTTAACATTGTCCTTGACAATCAGGTACTCTCCATTTCTACTGAAACAGAGGAACAAAATGATCTGAAAGAGGAAAATTACACTCGCAGGGAGTTTGGTTACGCTTCGTTCAAGAGAAGTTTTACGCTGCCTGAAACCGTTGATGAGGGTAAGATCAAGGCCAAATATAATGAGGGGATTTTAAGCATTCATCTTCCAAAAAAGGAAGAGGCAAGACAAAAGCCAGCCAGAAGTATAAATATTTCCTGAATTATGAATTAGAGGTAAGGTGGGCCGAAGATTCGGCCCCTTTTCCTTACTTACTGTTGAACCTAAAAGATTGGTGAATATGAAGATATTTGGCAAAGAATTGGGCAAGGCAATCAAGTTTCCTCCATTCTTGGACAATTTTGTGGACAAGCTATTGCCGCACCGTAAAAAAGATGACGAAGAACTGGTAACGATACCCTCTACAAACATAAGTGACGACAACGTTGCTTTTGAGCTTTCCGTGGCGTTGCCTGGATTAGAAAAAAAAGACGTGCGTATCGAAGTAGTCGATGATTATCTGACCATAACGGCGCAGTTAGAACATACTAGTAAGGAAGAAGGCAGAAACTGGGTACGTCAAGAATTCGTTCATAATTCTTTTTATAGGGCGTTCAGACTTCCAAATAATGTAGATCCCGAACAATTGGAAGCAAAAATGAAAAACGGCCTATTGAGCCTAAAAATCGGAAAGAAAAAAGGTCGTCGGCCCCAGAGGATCATTAGTGTGAATTAAAAAAAGATTGGTCGCCGAAATGTGTAATCCAAAAAACAAGAAATATCGACCAAGCTAGATCCGATGCATAGTTTTGGGAAGCCCTAAAAGAATTATTTGGAAGAGGTACAGTTTCAAAAAAAAGAATAAACCAAGAAACACAACAAAATATAAGGTTTGCGAGCGACGAGCCGATAAGCTATGCTGCGGAAGTACCCATGCCAACATGCCAAAAGAACTTTACCAATAGCCGCTAAAACAAGGCCAAGTCGCATATAGAAAAGACCATTTTCATGTCCAAGACCTTAAGATTTTTTAAAGCGCCACCACTTGTTCGCCCATATTAGTCTTTAATATCAGGAAAAATGATCTGGATAGCGTTATACCTACTAATTAGAGAATTACCGAAGAAGCTGAGATGGCCTTGGAAAATGCAAAATTGCAGCAGGCGAGGTAATTGCTTCAGACCTCAGCAGTGAAATAGTATCAGTAGCTTATAAAATTTCTGTCTAAAGCAAAATAAATTGTGGGAAAGCGGCCCAATATGCAGTCACCTTCCCAATTAGAACCTTAACCTTTAAAAACAATATGATCATGATAATTAAAAAATTTAAACCTGGAGATTGGGTAAAGATTAAGGGGGATAATAATGCCCAAAAAATGGAGATTGTAAGATATGTATCCAAAAAAGATCCGTTGACGGGTACCATCAACAACAACACTTTTGTGGAATGCGTCTACTATAGAAACGGGGAACGATTTACACGCACCCTTCATCAGAACCGGTTGTTGAAGTTGATCGAATCTGGAGGTATTTACCAATCTTAGCCAATGTTGTATGGCCAAAAACTGACTTTGATTGAATTGATTATAGAAAAATGAAATTGCAGGAACTAAAAGGAAAGACAATAGGCCTAGTGTTATCGGGGGGAGGGCTTAAGGGAATGGCGCACATAGGAATCATCAAGGCCCTTAACGAACGGGACATTTACCCCGATATCATGTCAGGGGTAAGTGCAGGCGCCATAGTCGGGGCATTGTACGCCAATGGAACAAATCCGATGAACATGTTGGACTTCTTTAAAGAAACTCCGCTGTTCAAATACAATTTATTTAGCATTAACAAACCTGGATTGTTCGATACCGAAAAATATTACCTCTTTTTTTCGAAATACTTTGATAAGGATACTTTCGATGTATTGGAAAAAGAGCTGTTCGTTACTGCCACCGACCTGCAATCGGGGGTTCCGAAGGTGTTCAGTTCTGGTGAACTGATACGGCCATTGTTGGCCTCTGCAGCACTGCCCCCAGTCTTCAATCCAGTAACCATCGATGGCCGTCTCTATGCCGATGGCGGGATAATGAATAATTTTCCTTTGGAGCCGCTAGCAAACAAGGTCGATTATATCATTGGCTGCTACACCTCCGGAATGCAAGAAATCGCAAAGTCGGTTCTAAAAAGTCCTCTTCAGTTGGCCAACCGCATCAACAGGCTTATGCTACATGCGAACAGTAGGGAAAAGCTATGTGCCACGGACATCCTTTTCCGACCACAGGATCTCGAATATATCAAAGTCTTGGACAAAAAAGGAATCGATAAAGCCTATATGATCGGATACGACCATGCCTCTAGGTACCTAGATAGTCTCTTAGATTTATAACTGGCCTTAGGTCTTCATGAGAAATAATAGCATTGTATTTAATTGAAGTGTCCCCCTATATTGATTTACTTGAAACAAAAAAAGAAGCATGCTGCGAACAAAATAACGATTGTAAACATTTTCAAGAATACCTAGGCAATCTTAAGGGTCATTTTTAGTGTTTGCCCATTTATTTTTAAGATGGTATGATCAGGGATTTTTATAAAATCACCACGGCCCAACAACTAGTATTTTTAACATTTTTTAACCTGACAACCCCTGATTTTCAAATGTTTTGGCAAAAATTTTGTGGAATTTCAGATGAATTATTGTGTAACTAAAAATTGTTTAACATGAAAAAAATAGTGATTCTTTCAATGGCGGCAATTTTGAACTTAAGTTGCAACGCCCAAGAAAACAAAAAAGAAAACAACCTTCAAAAGGACAAGGACAGTATAACCCAAGTGGAACCGCCCAAGGGAACTTGGAAGGTAGATAAGGAATTCGATGAAAACGGAAACCTTATTCGGTACGATTCAATTTATTCTTGGTCGTCTACTGATAATCTGGACGAATTGGTCCAAAGGAATCCGGATAGTCTCCTGCGGTCTTTCAGGTCCAAATTTTACAGGAATTTTTCGCATATAGACAATCAGCGTTTCGGGGACCTTTTCTCCGACGACTCCCTTTTTACCAAACGGTTCTTTGACGACGATTTCTTTGACAGCGATTTCGGGGAAGATTTTATGGATATAGACAGGATCCGGAAAAGAATGGAAACGATGCAGCAAAGGTTTTTGGAAAGGTATCAGTCAGAATTTGAGAATCTTGAAAACGAACCAACACAAGAGAGAAGCTGATAACATAATCCCAAAAGGGATTATATTTTTTCTCCATAAGTTCGTTTTTTACTCTTCGGGAAGGGATATTTTTTCCTATTAGATTGTGCAGTCTATTGATAGTTATAGATGTCCTTTAATTCCTGTACTTCCCCATTATCATCCAAAATAGTTAGATCATATCGTATTTGAATTGGGGTATTTAGAGGGGCATGGTAATAAATAATCCATGCATCTGCTTCCGCAACACCTATACAACCGTTGGAATAGGCCTTGCCCAAGCTCACTGGATTGGTGGTAGGATGTATCATTTGCCCATTTCGAATACCATTTATTTCCGTTTCTATCCATGGAATAACAGGCATTATGGTTGTTTTTTTGTCATCCCTTTTGGTGACATAAAATCGCTTGCCGGTCACGGGATTATAAAAACTAGGGTTCCTTTCCACCCTTACAATCTTGCCTTTTCCGGTTTTGGTCCTTAAATCCGTAACGCGATCCCCCATAGCCAAATATCTTTTTCTATGTTGTCCCACCCTTATGGGGAAGGTATATAACAACAGGGAATCTTGATAAATCCGAAGCTTAAACTCCGGAATGTTTACGTCTATCCAAGTATGTTCCATATCCCTTATAAGCCTCTGTCCCTCAGTAGCATCCGGAATCAACAAGGAATCATGAGCCTTAAGAACAATCATTTTACTCTGGTCATAAACAAAGGAATCCTTTGCCATTTGCCTGTAATAGTCCGTATTCGCCAAGGTATCCATTATCCATGGATTGGCACTCACCAAGACATGCTCGGATAAAGCATAGGGTACTAGGGAATCGTACTTCTTGGCCAAGGCATCCATAAACTTAAAATAATTGGCCACCGTAATATCCTTATCTACATATGCCTGTAGGGGTTTGGCTTTCTTAGGAATATTATTTTGGGGCACTACCTTTTGCTGATCAGAGCTAGGTTTTTCAGGGGATGGGCTTTCTGCGGAAATAGGTCGGTTAACATTACATGAAACTATCAAAAGAACTAATACATGGAGAAAGGTAATATTGGCTTTAATCATATTGGTAAAATCTGGTGTTATTTTAATCAAAACTAAGACGGTTCCGTGGATTATAAAATGACAATGGTCACACCCCTGTATATGACATTCCTCATTTTAAGGCCTTTTCTTTCATGCTATCTTTGATGAAATAGACCCTTACAAAGGGATTTGGGTATGGGTAACACAGCTACATCATTTAAAGGGGTAAAACAATTTTTCACAGAGATAGGGGATCTCTCCTATTTTGCTTCCCGATTTTTTAAGGAGGTCTTAAAACCTCCTTTCGAGTTTAAGGAACTATTGCGCCAATGCTATCAAATGGGAAACAGATCCCTGATGTTGGTGACGGTAACGGGCTTTATCATTGGCCTGGTGCTTACCTTGCAATCTAGACCCACCCTCATTCAATTTGGAGCAGTTTCCTGGATGCCGAATATGGTAGGGATTTCCATAGTAAGGGAAATAGGACCCGTTATTACGGCCCTTATCTGTGCGGGCCGAATTGCATCGGGGATAGGGGCCGAATTAGGCTCTATGAGGGTAACCGAACAAATTGATGCTATGGAAGTCTCGGGGACCAATCCCTTTAAGTATTTAGTAATAACAAGGATAATGGCCACCACTTTAATGCTCCCCATTTTAGTAATATACGGGGATTTGGTCGCCCTTTATGGATCGGCACTGGTAGAGAATTTAAAAGGAGACGTTTCCTTTCAACTCTACTTTAATACGGTTTTCGATGCTTTGTCCTTTAGTGACCTGATACCGGCCACCATAAAATCGTTCTTTTTTGGATTTTCAATAGGATTGGTAGGCTGTTATAAGGGTTATTATTCCAAGAAGGGAACTGCAGGCGTAGGTGTAGCAGCCAATACCGCTGTAGTAATGGCATCCTTACTTTTGTTTGTGGTAGATTTTATAGCGGTATTTATTTCCGACATTTTTTATGAGCTTTAATATGACAGACCCTGACCAAATAACAACTTCAAATGAATCTGCCCAACGTGGAAAGGCCGTTATAGAGATTAAAGACCTTTATAAAAGTTTTGGGGACAATCACGTCCTGAACGGTTTTAATATGACCCTACTGGAAGGAGAAAACCTAGTGGTCATGGGGAAATCGGGCTCCGGGAAATCGGTAATGATCAAATGCCTTGTTGGCCTGGTAAAACCTGACAGCGGAACGGTTAAAGTTCTGGGCCAGGAAATAAACGCCTTGGACCAGGAAACCTTGGACGAATTGCGTTCGGATATCGGATTTCTTTTTCAGGGAAGTGCCCTATACGATTCCATGACGGTACGTGAAAATTTGGAATTTCCCATGCGTAGGCATAAAGAAAAATTGGGAGTGGTTGCGGATACCGAACCGCTGGTGCGCGAAGCCCTTGAAAATGTTGGATTGGCCCATACCATGGATCTAATGCCAGTAGAATTATCCGGGGGTATGAAGAGAAGGGTAGCCCTGGCACGTACCCTGATACTAAAACCAAAGGTAATCCTCTATGACGAGCCTACCAGTGGCTTGGATCCAATTACCTCCAAGGAGATTATAGAACTTATGCGTTCCATACAAAAGAAATATGGTACTTCTTCACTGATCATTACCCATGACGTGGATTGTGCCCGGGTAATTTCGGAACGAATGATACTCTTGGTAGATGGTATTAATTACGCCGAAGGTACCTATTCACAATTATCACAATCTACCGATCCAAAAGTGGATGCGTTTTTTAAAAAATAAGAACATGGCAAAGACAACATTAGAAAATTTGAAACTCGGAATATTCGTGGTCCTCGGTACGGCACTACTCGTCGTTGCAGCCTATTTAATTGGGAACAGACAGAATATGTTTGGTAAAACCATTCCTATAAGTGCCCTTTTTAAGGATGCCAACGGACTTCAGAATGGAAATAATGTGCGCTTTTCCGGTATAAATGTAGGTACGGTGAACAAAATTGAGATGATCAACGATACCACCATTCGCGTACATATGATCATAGAGGAAAAAATGCAAAATCATATTAAAAAAGATGCCATAGCTACCATTGGTTCCGATGGACTTGTGGGCAGTATGCTCATCAATATTGTACCGGGGCAAGGAAAGACAACCCATATTGCACCTGGGGACGAATTACAATCCTTTAGCCGGGTGGCTACCCAAGATATGCTAAACACCCTTAACCAAACCAATGAAAATGCCGCATTGTTGACCCAAGACCTGCTAAAGGTAACCAGATCCTTAACCCAGGGCAAAGGCACCTTTGGTAGGTTGCTGAACGATTCCCTTATGGCCAAGGAACTGCACCAAACCATTACCAATCTGAAACATACCAGTAATGAAGCCAATATAATGATCGCAGAGATAAACCAGATTGTAAAGCAGTTGGATTTTGATAATAGTACTGCAGGTGTACTCTTGAAGGACTCTATTACCGGAGATAAAATGAAAAATGTTATTTCGCATCTGGAAAATTCCAGCCTGGAGATCGAAAAAATGTCCATGAACTTAAATTCGGTCATCGGGGATATTAAAACAGGAAAAGGGGCCATTAACTATTTGGCCACAGACACCGTATTGGTAGGGCAATTGGAAACCAGTATGGAAAACGTTACGGAAGGAATCAAAAATTTCAACGAGGTTACGGAAGCCTTAAAGCATAACTTTCTTACCCGCCGTTATTTCAAAAAGAAGGAAAAAGAGGAAAAAAAAGAGCTGGAAAAAATTGAGAAATAAGCACCTTGAATACTGCTTTACTTAGACGCATTTACATGTAAAATAACGGTTCCACTATTCATTTTCAAGCTCTATCAAGGTAATTTCCGGACGCATGCCCAATCGGCCAGGAAATCCCATCCACCCCAATCCTCGACTTACATATAGAAATTGAGGGCCCAAGCTATATAATCCAGCCCAATGTTTGTATTTGTATTTTATGGGACTCCATTCTATATTTTTAATGTTGATCCCCGCCTGCATACCATGGGTATGCCCGGAGAGCGTAAGGGCTATATTAGTCTTTTCCACCACCTCTTCGCTCCAATGCGAAGGGTCATGGGACAATAAAATTTTGAACCCAATGCCATCCACTTCCTGTAGGGCTTTTTGCAGGTCCCCATATTGCTTAAAAGGCGGATTCCCCCAGTTTTCCACTCCCACAATTGCAATTTTATCCCCGTTGTTTTCAATACATTCGGCTTCATTTAGTAAAAGCTTAAAACCAATTTGGGCATGAAAATCCTTTATATCGGCAAAATTGCGCCTTCTCTCTTCTTCCGATTCCCATTTACTGTAATCCCCATAATCATGATTCCCAAGCACGGAATATTTGCCCTTTTTGGCGGTCAGCTCCTTTAAAATTTTCTCCCAACCATTCAATTCCCATGCATAGTTGTTTACCAAATCGCCTGTAAAAAAAATAAAATCGGGTTTTAAACTATTTATGGTTTTAATGGCGCGGTCCAGTATATGATAGCGATAATTGAAACTGCCCAGGTGAAGATCGGATATTTGAACTATCCGCAATCCGTTAAAGTTTTGCGGTAGCAAATTAGATTTTACAACCACCTGATGTACCTTAAATCTGTATACGGCCCTGAATACGGCATACACAATAACGAAGAATGGCAAAAACCCAAAAAAAACACCTACTAAAGGAATGATCAATAAGGATTTCTCCCCTGTGATCAAAAAATTTGAGAAATAGAGTATGGAAATTACAACTACAAAGATCAGCTTGGGAATAAAGGAGGAAACGGTCAATCCATATAAGGATGAAATAAGCAGTTGTTTTCTATATGGTGATATACTTTCCAATCTAATTTTCAACACCAATATAGAAATAATGAGCCCAATGGTAAAAAACCAAAAGGCGATATAAATAATATTCTTAATATTGGAAGAAGCAATAGGCTCCATGATAGATTTAAGCCAGTAGAACGCCAAAGTATCGATCAATAAAATGGCCAAACATAAAAGGACTATTGCAAAAAAAGTGTAGGATCGCATTAATAGGGGTTTTGCTATTGATTATTGTTATTCACAAGCCTTCTTTTATCTTTCAACGCCCAGAAATAACCTTTTACATCCTCTACCCAGTCATCATACATAAAGATAAGCGTAATTTCCTCAACAGTTTCCAACACCCCCAAAACAATCATGGTATAAAACAACCAATATACAGGCCCAAAGAACAACAGCCATAAAATAAATATTCCCTGGGTAATGGCAGATAACTTGGCCAAATAGGTATGAAAGGCGGTGGCTTTACCATATTTGGCAAAGGCAATGGACATCTGAATCAGGTAAGGTACAAATGCAATAATTATAAGAAGAAGATTCTCCTTAATGAAAGTGATTTCAAAAAAGATCAAACCAATCAATCCCATAATAAGGGTTACTTGATCTCCCATAGAATCCAACTGTGATCCCCTGGCACTGGAAATCTTTAATCTTCTTGCCAAGAACCCATCTATGGCATCGGTACTGTAACTTATAAGCAACATCCAACTAAACCATTCCCGATCACCAACCCAAATTAGACCGAGCAATAGCGGTACGGCCAAAATTCGATAAAAGGAAAACCAGTCGGCAATATTGAAGTTTTTAAAATTATACATAACTATTCATCAGTATTATATATCCTATGATCAGAAACCGTATTGCAAGATTTACAACTTTAGTAACGGGTTTAATTTTTTAATAATTTCACCTACGTACATGGGAGTTTGGTCCAAAATAGATTCTCCAGTCAATGCATCCACTCCTTCCATTTTGTAGGAACCCTCGCCCGAAGTGGTCAGGACAACCATCTTGTCCCTATATTCGATGGTTCTGTCCATAAACGATTGAACCGCTGAGGGTGGTTTCCACTTCTCCCAAGTGTGGATTACCAATAGGGCATCGTAATTATTCGGATTTACACCCACTAATGCGGAAACATCTATTACCTTGATATATACCGACTCCGTTTTATAGTAATCCACAATGGCGGTAGTAATTGTATTTTTAAATTCACTTCCCTGTGTGGCCAAAAGCAATCTGGAATTTTCCCCGGGAGAATTTAGCTCGTATTCCTGAACATGGTCCATAGCGTATTCATTTTGATACCAAAACATAAACACCAAGAAGACCACGGCAGCCGATAAAAACACAAGAAGTATCTTTCTAAATTTTTTCATAGAATTACATCTTTAATTTACTGCCTTAAGAAGGAAAAGTACAAGCAACTCGGGTCTTAATCCCTCTTGAATAGCGTTGTGGGCAGCACCCACTAATTCCTGCTTAGGATTATAAAGCTATACCTTAACACTGCACCACCCTATGACCATTGTCAGTTATACACACAACGCAATTAATATAAGTTTAATAATAGATAAATCCAGTTCAGTGAACCAAACTGATGAAGTGTTGTGAAGAAAGAATACCAATATCCAAAAACCTAAAGGCCAATGCCCTACATGATATTTATCATTTGATACCGATTGAATTGTAACTTTCTTTATGGGACAACTATTATTCAATAAACTTATGAATATGAAAACACTATTTCTTTACGTATTGGCACTAACACTTTTTACTTCCTGTGTAAGCCAAAAAAAATATACTGCTATGCAAGACCGGGCAGTAAATTGTGAAAATGATTTAAATACCAGCAAGAACGAAATTAATTTGTTGGAAGCCGGATTGGCCAATGAGAAAAACAGATCCAAATCCTTGGAGCAACAAATGGAATACTTTAAAAGTACCAACACAGACCTGTTGGCCCGCCTTTCCGATCTTTCCGTTGTAAGCAAATCGGGAGCCGAAAGTATTAAGAAATCTTTGGAAGCCCTAAACGAACAGAATAAATACATAAAAGACCTTACAAGTAGTATGCAGCGAAAAGACTCCATTAATTTAGTATTGGTCATGAACTTAAAAAGGTCCTTGGACAATTTTGAGGATGAGGACATAAATATTGAGGTGAAAAAAGGAGTGGTCTATGTCTCTATTTCAGACAAGATGCTTTTCCGTTCCGGAAGTTATAACATAAGTAGCAGGGCAGAGGAAGTTATCGGCAAAATTGCCAAGATCATCAATGACCATAAGGAATTGGATATTTTAGTTGAGGGCCATACAGACAATGTTCCCATTTCTACCGAATGCATGACCGACAATTGGGATTTAAGTGTAAAAAGGGCAACGTCGATTGTACGATTAATGCAAACTAAATTTGCTGTTCAACCTATAAGAATGACGGCTGGGGGACGTTCCGAATACCTGCCAAAAACTACCAATGCAACAACGGAAGGTAGAGCCGTTAATCGCAGGACGGAAATCATTATTTTACCCAAACTAGATCAATTCTTTGAATTGCTGGAACCCCCAACCACAAATGTAGAGGGACAGGGAAAAGGATAATAGTCATAGAAGGATTCAGGACATTAAGCATTCCTGTTTCCTTTATTCAAAAATCAAGAAAAAAAACACTCAACTGATCTATGTCATTTCGTATCCAATATGATAACCATATATTAGTATTATTAAAAAGCAATCGTTCTTTGAAAGAAATAAAAATAAAGTTTCTAAGCAGTAATGCCTTAGCGACCATAAACCGGTGCATAAGTAACTTCCTGAGCCTTATTACCCTACCCCCTTGTACAGCCCGTTACAATTGTAGCTTGCTGCTTGGGACTCGGATAAGTGCAAAAGTGCTACCCAAGCCCGGACATTAAGGATTGGGATATCTAGATATCCCAATCCTTTTTTTTATATATAGTCTTTGTTATAATAGGCCTTCTTTGCATTTTTTACGGCATAGACCGATTTAAATGGATTAAAAAAATAATACATTAATTACTATATTCAAGTCAGTAGATTTTAGTTGACTGATTTTATTTTCTAAAAACACATTAATAATTTTATTATGGAATACTATTTTAATAAAACAATCGGAAATATACCCTTCGACCAGGCCATTGAAAAAACTAAATTAGCCTTACAGGAAGAGGGTTTTGGGGTGCTGACGGAAATAGATATGAAAGCTACACTAAAGAAAAAATTGGACGTAGATTTCTATAATTATACCGTTCTGGGTGCCTGCAACGCCCCTTTTGCACATAAAGCCTTACAGGCCGAAGATAAAATTGGCACCATGTTGCCCTGTAATGTAATTGTAATGGAAAAGGAACCTGGGCTTGTAGAAATTGCAGCAGTAAACCCCATGGCCTCCATGCAGGCAGTAATTAACTTGGATTTAATGAATATTGCGGATGAAGTGGGCGTGAAACTAAAAAGGGTGGTAGACAAGATCCATTAATCACTAAGAACCATATTTCTTAATGATGACCATTTGACCGGAATGGTGTATAGTGTGGGATACAATTCTCCCAAAGGCCTCCGCCTTTGTCTTGGTACCAAATTCTTTGGTGGTAACTGTGGTCTCCCAATCTACCTCTTGTTGTTTTTCCAATACCGATCTAAGCATTTGGAAAGAATATTCCACATATTCCGATAATTCGGTCAGATTGGACCACTCCCCTGTATCCTTTTGGGCAATGACCGTTTTTGCAATGACCTTGACTTCTTGTGCACCAAATACGTTCTTGGCAAAAAGCAATTCAACATCCCCAATATGCCTTATAAGAAAACCGATACTGTTAGGTGCTGGCAATAATCTTTTGCTTAGATCCTCCTGTGTTATATTGGACAATTGGTTGGAAAACCGGGTCCTGGCTTCTTCCCATAATTCAATAAACAATTGTGTTTTTGATTTCATGAAATATCAAATTAAATAAAAATATTAAGGAATATGGGTAGGTTATCATAGTCCACCTAGGACTAAATTCCCCCATACTTTTTTAACCTCTTGAATATCTTTTCAACATAAAGGATACTATATAAATACTGGCATAAATAAAAAGTGCTAGGTATAAAGTCATGGTATTGGTATTTAGAATATTAAATTATTAAAGATCATCCCTTTTAGATTTTTTGGAAGGCTATCCCGGATATCGGACATTTCTCCCTGGGATACATATTTTCGTAAATAAAGAAATGTGATATTTACATATTCTTCGGCCACTTCATCACTGTATTCAAAATCGTTTATTGCTGTAGGCCCATCAAATTGTCTGACCAAATCCAAAAATTCGGTCATATTTTTAATTTTGGGCTTTACCTTTTTGACGGTCCATCCATTAACATAAACGGCCTTGAGAAACATGGGCATCTGGGCAATAAATTGCAAGGATTCCTCCACAGGAATAATTTCCCTCAACGCATGAAGTACAGAGGTCAAAATACGACCAGCTTTGTCGGTATCGTTCCCCAGATCCATTTGCTTGGTATAATCCTTAAGGAAGGTATGCCCCTCGGTAGCGTACTGATTAAAATTAAGTGCCATGATTTCTTGTTTTTAGGGTATACACAAAAATGGTCTTATCTTTTTAATTGCAAAATGACCTGGGTCATTTGTACTAAAATCATGGATTAAACCAATTTGAATTTGTCCAAAAACACCTTGCTTTTCGTATCGGTTTTATCTATTGTTTTAGTATAGGGCAAGAGGATCAGGAAATTTCATTAACCCCACCTTAAGCAATATTTAAGGCTATATCTATCATGTCCTGAAAAGTAGTTTCCCTTTCTATGGAATTGGATTTTTGGCCAGTGACCAAAGAATCCGAAATAGTCAATATTGCAAGGGCCTTAACATTAAACTTGGCAGCTATGGTATATAATCCGGCCGCCTCCATTTCTACACAAAGAACCCCAAATTTCGCCCACAATTTGTAAAAATCTGGATCGTCCTCATAAAATTCATCCGATGAAAGTACATTCCCTGCCTTAATGTTAATTCCCTTTTCCTTGGCATAAAGTGCAGCTTTAAGAAGCAGGTCGAAATCGGCCGTTGGCGCATAATCCGCATTGATAAATCTGGAATTATTGATCCCAGAGGTGGTGGAAGCCGCCATTGCCAAGACAATATCGCGTATTTTCACCTCTTTTTGATAAGATCCGGCGGTACCAACACGAATTAGATTTTTCACCCCATAATCATTTATTAGCTCTTGATAGTAGATGAGCGCCGATGGAATGCCCATACCACTTCCCTGAACAGATATCCGCTTGCCCTTAAAGGTGCCGGTATATCCCAACATACCACGAACTTGGTTATAGCAGAAGGGGTTTTCTAGAAAGGTGTTCGCTATCCATTTGGCCCGTAAGGGGTCCCCTGGCATTAGTACGGTTTCTGCAATTTCACCTTGTTTGGCCTCAATATGTGTGCTCATATATAATATAATTTCTAATTCCTGTTCCCAAATACTATTGGACCAACACTTTCAGTTTTGGTTGGTGACTATGGCTACTCCAGAAGATGTACCTATTCTAGCCACCCCTAAATCAATATATTTTTTGGCGGTCACCGCATCCTTAATTCCTCCTGATGCCTTTATCTTAATTTTGTTTCCTACTGCCTTCTTCATCAAAACCACATCTTCAAAAGATGCCCCCCTGGAACCAAAACCAGTTGAAGTCTTTACAAAATCGGCTTTGGCTCTTACCGCTATATTACATGCGGTAATTATTTCAGCATCGGTCAAATAACAAGTTTCCAAAATTACCTTTAGCACATTATTGCCTACAACTTCCTTTACTTGCCTTATTTCTTCTTGTACAGCTAAATAATTCCCAGATCTTAACCACCCAATATTCAATACCATATCCAATTCATTGGCCCCCTGCTCCATATAATCCATGGCTTCGTTCACCTTGGCCTTAGTGGACATGGCCCCTAATGGAAATCCCACCACCGAGACCACCCTTACCTTCGAATCTTTAAGTAGATTCTTGGCAACGGCTATATGACAACCGTGGATACATACCCCATAGAAATTATAATGTAAAGCCTCTGAACAAAGTTGTATAATATCCTTGTCTGTTGCTGTTGGCTTTAATAAAGTGTGATCAATAAAATTTTCAAAGTGCATTTTTCAAATTAAAACCTGTTGGAAATTAAGTGTTTCATAAACGACCCCATTTTACCAAAAGTAAACTTCTTACATATGCCATTTTATGACAACGATCATCAAAATAATAGGTGACAGAACATTTGATCAACAAGAATTCCCAAAATGGATTTTTGGGGCTATTCCTTGTTTTCCCCATTTTCGGGGGAAGAAATACATAAAAATGACATTGGCCGGCAAAACTGGCAAGAGGAATTGCAGGGACCAAAATAGAAGCATAAACAATTATGAAGATATAAGGTTAATAAGGAAAGTATTAGGCAAATGCGGTCTCAGTACTACTATCACCTTGTAAATTGGGGCTTAATGTAGAAAGAAATTTAAAATGTCGTATGGGATATCCAATCCTCCAAAGTTCCTGTTTTACTTGTTCCAAAGCTATTGGACTATAGTAATGGAAAATGAGCCTTCCAGTGTCAACTTCAAGGTCTATTACCCTAATATCCATAATACGCCTAAGGTTCCGAAGAATCATCATCTTGTCATTATTAGAGATTAGGTTGCCAATTTTTGCTATAGCTTTCATGAAGTTTAGGTTTATAGTTTCCAATGAATACTAAAATACAACTGAAAATTCCCCTTTGAAATGATACAGATCAGTTAACGTATAATTTATACCATATAAGGGCTTTAGATCTAATAAGGTTGCTCCGAAAAGACATTTTTTCATGATTAATAGGCCAATCCAAGATGCCCAATAACCAAGAGTACTTTAGCTTATGACCGATATCATATTTATTATCGGCAAATGCCTTTAGATTTAACCTATAAATAAAGTTAACATGAAGACAATACTTTACGCTTCCGATCGCACTGAACATTCCTCACCGGCTTTGAAATACGCATATCAATTAAGCCACCAATTAAAGGCTTCGCTAATAGTCCTCTATGTTCATGAAATGGAACAAATTAGGGTTTCCGTTTCTCGGCCAGCGGCGCAAATAGAATACCATGTAATTAAGGAGCAGACCGAAATATTGATCAAATATTGTGAAAAGCATTTGGGTGTTGCCGTAGATGGCAAAAAATTAAAGGTCGAGGTTGTCCATAACGATTCGGTTTCCGACGCTATATTGGAAAAATCCAGGGATTTTGGTACCGATATGATAATCATAGGGAGAAAGGACAAACATACAGATCGCGGTCTATTTGTGGGCAATATAGGAAAGGGCCTTCAGGAAAAGGTTCCCTGTCCCCTACTAATTATCCCAAATAATGTTGCGGCCAAGTCTATAAAAACTATTTTGTATGCCACAGATTTTGAGGAAGCGGATATTTTGGCGCTTAAGAAATTGGTTCCAATGGCAAAGGCACTAGGCGCTAAAATACAGATAGTACATATATCCACTGAAAAGGAGTATGCAGGAAAAGAACAGATGGAGTGGTTTAAGGACATGCTTCGCCAAGAGGTTGACGATACTGCCATAGACTTCGCCCTAATTTTTTCTGACAAGATCCAGGATAAACTTAAAGCCCATGCCCATGCTATTGGGGCCGACTTAATAGTGCTCCTGGAGAGGGAGGAAAAAGGCTTTTTTCAGAAAATATTCCATATAAGCTTGGTGGCAAAAATGGAGGAACATATCGGTATCCCTTTATTAAGTTATAACGAGCTTAATTTATAGGGATTCCCAACATTCAAGAATTCCCATAATCAAAATTCCATATAAGATTCTATAGTAAAAAAACTTCCCTAGCGGCGCTGCCTTGCCTCGGCTTTTTTATTCCGAGTTTAAGAAAACAATAACGCTTACTTTTTCATTTTTTGCCCTTATAATTATAATTTCACCTAAAACTAAACATATGAATGATTTGAAGGATAAAGTAGCCTATATTACAGGGGGCTCCAAGGGGATAGGATTTGGAATAGCGTCCATATTATTGAAAGCGGGAATGAAAGTGGCCATTAGTAGCAGGCTGTTGGAGAATGCGGAAAAAGCCGCCAAAGAACTTGGCCCTGAAGACAAGGTACTTGCCGTTTCCTCGGATGTGTCAAAACTTGGGGACGAACAAGCGGCAGTTAAAAAGATTTTGGATAAGTGGGGAAAATTGGATGTGATGGTGGCCAATGCAGGAGTAGGACATTTTGCTCCCGTAGATCAAATATCCGACACTCTTTGGCATGAGATGGTAAATACCAACCTTAACGGAGTATTTCACTCCCTAAAAGCTTCGGTAGAAGCCCTGAAGAAATCTAAAGGATATTATATTACGGTGGCAAGTTTGGCCGGGACCAACTTCTTTGCCAATGGTGCGGGATATAACGCCACCAAATTTGGAGTAGTAGGTTTTACCCAAGCAGCTATGTTGGATTTAAGACCCTATGATATTAAGGTTTCTACCATAATGCCCGGTTCGGTGGCCACTAATTTTAATGGTCATGAACCTTCCAAAGGGGATGCTTGGAAGATACAACCAGAGGATATCGGTGAACTGGTTTTAGACCTTTTGAAAATGAATCCAAGGACCTTGCCAAGTAAGATTGAGGTAAGACCTACGCGACCCGATAAGAAATAGGGCTATACCTCTTTTTCGGTAAATGGTACCTCCGGATTACCAATTTCAAATATTAGAGTTTTAAGAGATTCCATAAATTGGGCAATAGTATCTTGGGTAATGGAACTATCCTTGTTTCTACTGCCCTTTTTCTCTTTTGTGGCAAATTTGAGCAGACCTGAGCTTAAATTTTTAAATGAAATAATCCCTGCTTCAATACTACCAATAGGTTTACTACTGTTGTACATTATGGCATAACACAACAGCTGGAAGGCCTTGCTGTAATTGTAGTCCGCAATGGCATCTTCCCAGTCTACAATTTCAACTTGGGAACTGGTTACATTTCCTGTTTTATAATCTATAATTCTAAGAACCCCATCCTTTTCATCAATCCGATCCAATTTTCCTTTTAGGGCTACTGGAAAATCCAGCCCCGGAACATTAATATCCATCCGCAGTTTTTCCTCTACCCCCAATATCCTAATCTGATGCCGTTCCACCTCTGCCAATTCCAATTTTAGAAAATTTTCTACATACCTAACTACCACATTGTATGCAATTAGGTTTTTTCCCCTGGATATATCGCCATCTGCGAAGCTTTTTGCGAAGTGGCCTAAAACCAGGGGCCTGACATTCTTTTTCATTTCCCTTAACATGGATACTTCCAAAAAGGTATTTAAATAAGGCTTATAGAGGTCCTCCAAGGTATCGTGTACAATTGTTCCAAAGGTATTGTTGGCAACGGTTTCCTCCACCTCCAGAATATCATCTATTCCTAGTAGATTTCGCTTATAAAAATCTATAGGGTTTCTTATATAGTTACTCAGGGACGTAGGGGAAAACCCCTTTTCGGCATGGGCCCTGATCATTTCCATTAGGCTTTCATCCTTGGCTATGGTCTGTAACACCTTAATGGAAGGGGTAATTTCTGGTGCAGCGATGATCTCAGTGATATCTGCCCATTTATTTTCATCGGTTAGCAATTGGGTCAGCAACCTACTTTTCTCCCCTCCCTCCAAAACATCGGGTTCCGTATTATATAGCAGGTAGATATTTTTCGCCCGTTGCAATAAACGATAAAAATGATAGGTATATACGGCATCCTTTTCCTTATAGGTAGGAAGTTTGTAATATTTTTTAAGATCGAAGGGGATAAAGGAATTATTGGACTTGCCCGAAGGGAGTATACCTTCGTTAACCGAGGTTAGAATTACAGTTTCAAAATCGAGAACCCTACTTTCCAACATTCCCATTATCTGCAAACCTTCCAAGGGTTCTCCCTGAAAATCCAGGGTTTCGTTCCTTACAATTTCCAAATAAAGGCTTTCCAATGATTTTAGGTCATTGACAAATGAGTATTGTTCTACCATATCCTGAAGCTGATTGAACATGGAATAAAACTTGTACAAATACTCCAATCCAAGGGAATCCTTGGCTTGGGCAAACCTGTCCCTAAGAATTTGGATAATATGATGGCATTTATCTAAAAAAACCTTTCCGGTGACCTCCTCCCGAAAAAAAAGTAGACTTAGCAAATCTTCATTTTCTTCCCCCAAGGACCTTAAATTATCAGAGGTAATAAATGCCCAATTCTTTGTTCTAATGGCCTCACTTATCAGGTTGGCCTTATTTTGTTGGTTTTCAGTACACAAAATCTGAATGTAGGGATGAGATAAAAAGTCCAACACCTGCTGAAAATACCAGCCTTGAGAATCCTTTTTAATATGTATGGACAGATATTGCGAAAACAAGCTGGCCAAAGGAGTACTCTTTAAGGGATATCCCATGGTGATGTTCACCGTATCCAATTCAGAAGGGATAGAATTTAAAAGTGGGTTCAACATGGTTTCATCGCCAAGAACTATAGCGGTATTCTTAAGAATGTTGTTGTCCTCTTTTTTTAGTTGTAACAATAGGTTTCCAACATACTTGGCCTGGGAAACATTTTTAGGGACCCCTATTATTTTAATCCTCTTTTGGTTTAAATAGTTGCTCTCCACGCCCTTTAAGGCCTTCCCTTTTAGCCAGGGCCAGGTATTTAAATGATGCCTAATAAAATACCCGGCATCATGTATGGGATCCTCTACAAAATAAGTGTCCCCATCCCAGAAAATATCAGCCTTTGTCTTGGCCAATATTTCCTGAATTATATAAGATTCCGCCGTATTTAATGCATTAAAGCCAATGAATATATGTGTATTGTTTTTGTGACTACTTAAATATTCCTTAAGCTCTTCACAGGCCGTACGATAAATGAGACCCTGATGGCCTAATTTTTGGGCTTTTAGCAAATGGTTGAAGGCCTTATAAAGTGGCTCAAGATTATTCCAGAATTTAATGTAATTGGTTATTATTTCAGATTTTTCCTTCTGCAAGGCCCAATGATTTATTTCTTGGATATTGGCCAAATAAGAAAATATATCTTTGGTATCTATTAAATATCTGTCTATCTCATTAAAATCCTGTAATAAGGTCTGCCCCCATTTGGAGAAGGTGTAAAAGTTATCCTTCTCTCCATATTCCATGGACGAATAAGCCTTATAAAGTGTAAAAAGCTGCTCCATATTTGAAGCTGTTTGCAGATGGGATATTTGTTCCACAAAGCCTTCAATACTGTATATTTTTGGAGAAAAAATGGTTTTATCTGCCGTATTGGCCAAGGTTGTCCTTAAAATAGTCCCTGCACGCTTGCTAGGCAAAATCAAAATTAGGTCGTCTAAGGAATCATAGGTCTTTAATAAATCATCAACTACCTGTTGGAGAAAACTTTTCATTGGTTAGATTATCAAATATTTTGAAGTCAGAGCTTGCCTTGCCATAGCATTGTACAAATCCCAGATCACGTGGTTCCTGCAATGATTAGAACTGACTTTGGCCATACCTTCCAGTTTCTTTCCTAAAAATTGCTTTAAAACATGTACTCTAACCTCCATCCCAAAATTCATTTTAGAAATCAAATTTCTTTAAATATGGGGTAATTTAATTATAAAAAAGAGAACGAAAGCATGCACTCGGTTCCATTATGAAAAATAAAATAATTTCTGTTCTGGGAATGTGTTCTAGAAGTTTATCCGTGTTGATTATAAAACAAAAAAAAAGCCCCGCTAAATAGCGGGGCTCTTATTTATAGTTTTAAAACTACTTGGAAATTACTTTACCAAGTTAATTTCAACTCTTCTGTTTTGCTTTCTACCAGCAGCAGTATTGTTTGTAGCGATTGGCTTATCCTCACCGTAACCTACAGCAGATAATCTAAACTCTTCAATACCTTTTTCTACTAAGAAAGATTTAACTGAAAGTGCTCTTGACTCAGATAATTTTTGGTTCAAAGAGTTACTTCCTACGCTATCAGTATGACCTTCTACAGTAAATTTAGCAGTAGGATACTCTTTAAGGATAGTGATAATATCAACCATTACAGAAGTAGACTCTGCTTTGATAGAAGATTTACCAGTATCGAACAAGATTGTTCTAGCGTATTCGTTCAATTGCTTCTGAACTTCTTCAGTAACTTCAGGACAACCTTGGTTAGCTACAGTTCCGGCAACATCTGGACATTTATCATCTTTATCCAATACACCGTCACCGTCTTTATCTTGGTAAGGACATCCTTTGTTAGCGGCAGGACCAGCTTCGTTAGGACAAGCATCGTCTTTATCGGCAACACCATCACCATCAGCATCTGGACAACCAGCTAAAGCGGCAAGACCAGCTTCGTTAGGACAAGCATCATCTTTATCGGCAATACCGTCACCATCAGCATCTGGACATCCGTTCATTTCTTTGGAACCAGCCTCGTTAGGACAAGCATCTTTGCTATCCTCTATGCCATCACCGTCAGCATCTGGACATCCGTTGAAAATCTCAAGACCAGCAACTTCTGGACAAGCATCGTCTTTGTCATATACTCCGTCACCATCAGTATCGGTACCACCAAATTTGATAGCAATACCAGCCATATGTTGGAAATGCTTAGCTAAATAATCTTCGAAAGCATGCTTGTAAGAAGACTGTAATGTTAGACCGATGTTCTCAGTGAACCAAATGTTAAGTCCAACACCACCATTTACGGTACCAGCACCAACTTCGTCAATCCAAGTGTAACCACCACCTATTTCAATAAATGGATCGATTACTGTACTTTTTAAGAAATTATATTTTATTGTACCATCAACAGCATAGTGAGACAAATCGTCAACGCTTGTATCTCCCAATTTATCAATACGGTTCAAAGAACCTCTTGCTCCAATTGAAAAGCCACTACCTACATACTTTGACACTCCTACATAGGAAATAGATGGAAGTATGTTCCAATGGTCTGTTGCGTTAAAGAATTCATTCCCAAAGCTGCTATAATCTTCGGTAGGGAAAACGTCGATTGCGTTAGCTCCGAAACTTACTTGCCATGGGTTATTCTCGTCTTGCGCTTGTACGTTGTTAAAACCTACAATAAGTAAGGCAACAACCAATAATTTGCTAAGATGTTTCATGTTCAATTTTTTAAGTTTAAGTGTTTATTAGCTGCAAATGTAAGTTGTTAAAAATTATTAACAAAATCATTCTCTTAATTTTTTTAACGTATTTCATACCAAAAAAGACGCATTTAATCGATATTTTATACTGTCCCCACCCTGGCAAATACGGTTATTGTACAACTCAAGTCCAAAAAAGCATTATATATATGACCCTGAAGGCAAGTTCTTGCTTTGCTCCAAAGTAGCACCGAAAGAATAATCCGATTAGATAAAAACTTGAAAGGGCAGCAAATTGGAGTAATTCCACCTTAAAATAACCTTATATAACAGGATTTGGGACCAATAATTAAGAATAATCCAATCAATTCCATCGCAACTCGCACCCTTCAATGCCAATGTTCCCCCTTTACGATTCACGGACCATGACCATAATGCCCACTACTAGATAAAGTCTAGCGTAATATCCTCATTGATATAGATAAGGATCTTGTTTTCAATTTCATATCCCATTGCTTCCAGAGCATCTGCATAAGAATAGATCTGTTCGTGGTATGCCGGATTCCTTTTACCTGTCTTATAATCTATAATGGTTACTTTCTTATCCTTGATGACCAATCTGTCCGGGCGAAGCACCTTACCATTTTTGGTAAGGATATCCTGTTCATTCTTTATTAGGTTTCCTTTTAAAAAGTAGGTGTACAACTTAGGATGGTCGGCAATGGCCTTAATTCCTTGCTGCATCCCTTGGCTATCCTCATGGGAAAGATCGCCGTTTCTAATTAGCATATCCAAAGCACCGTCAATATCGTCATTGGTCTCTATCAACCCCATCACATGATGTAGCAAATTTCCCTTGCTAAGTGCTGTTCCCCGTTGCGTGTCCCATAGGGCACCGGCTTTGGTCAGAATTCTAAATTCAGGTCGCTCTTTATATGTGTATAGATGGGCTATCTTTTCCTGATGATCCCCTGGGCGGGATGGTTCATCTTGTATTTGAAGATTTCCGAACTGATAACAGGTTTTAGCCTCTTCCCAAAGCCCTTTTTCCTTTAAATAATGAATAAATAACCCAGAATAGTAATTTGGTTTATGTTCACCCTTGGGAGTAAGATCTTTTTTGGAAATAACATAGAGCCCCTTAACCGCCCTGGTCAAGGCTACATATAAAAGGTTAAAGGCATCCAATTCCAATTTATGCTGTTCTTCATTATAAATGGTTTCCGCAAGAGGTCCATAACCTACAACTTCCTGTTTCTTGTTGATCAAAATTTCCTCAAAGCCCGCAAAGGAAATAGGATTTACCGGCAGCCATAGTTTGGCATCCCTTTCTTCATATATATTGGTGTTGGCAAATGGAAAGATTACAATAGGGAATTCCAACCCCTTGGACTTATGCACGGTCATTATTTGAACGGCATCCACATTTTCGGGGGCGGTAACGCTTAAACTGTCCTTTTTCTTATCCCAGTATGCCAAAAAGGCTTGGGTATTGGCTCCCTCTTTTTGTTCAACCTCCAAAACAACGTCCAAGAAATAAGTTATATAGGCATCCGAGCTGTCTGCCATTCCGAATTTTTTTATAGCATACTCCAAGCCATCATAAACCGAGGATTGTCCAATTATATCCACATTAAAGCCGTAGGTACCCATTAGCAGTTGAGATACCTTATTTATATTGGCCTTAATAAATTGATGTCTGTTTTCAAGTTCCTCGGAAAGGAAGCTCAATATTTCATAACACCTTTCCATTTCCTTTGGTTGAAGACTAAAATGCAATAAATTAACTAGGAACCTTACCTTGGGGTTGCTATTTAACAACAACGTTTCAGAGGAAATAATGGGGATAGTGTTCTGCATCAGAAAATCTGCCAACAAAATCCCATGTTTCTTCTTTCGGGTAAGGATACAAACATCTTTTAGGGAATAGTTCTTTTCCAAAACCTCTTCCAAGGTTTTCATCACCAAATTACAGTATTCCCCATCTTCCTCCTGTGATTCATCAACATCAATAAAGGAAAGCTGTACCAAACCTCCTTTTTTACTATTGTAGTTTTGATTATTGCCTTCTACAAACAATTTATTATAAACCGTATTCTCCAAAAAGGGACTGGTAACCGTAAAAAAATCGTTGTTAAATTTTATCACCTCTTCATGACTCCTGTAATTTGCGGGAAGATTTGCCGTAAACGGAGGAAAAACAAACGGATTTTCCTTAAGATTGATAAGGTTTAGGAATTGTTCTGCCTTGCCTCCCCTCCAGCGGTATATGGCCTGTTTGGCATCGCCAACCAAAAGCAAGGAACCTATTTTTCCTTGATCGTCCTGACTCTCCAATGCGTTGCCTATTAAAGGTATTAGGTTGTTCCATTGCATTTCGGAAGTGTCCTGAAATTCATCCACAAAATAATGGCGGTACTTTTCACCTATACGTTCATAAATAAAAGGAGCTGGCTGATCTTTGATTTCTTTGGAAATAATACTATTGAATGAGGAGATCGGCAGAAGATCGCGCTCTCGTTCCAAGGTTTTAATTTCCTGTTGAATGGCACTGAGGACCGTGAGGGGAACAATATTGTTGTACGCATTCTTAACTAGGGACAACGCATTATAATGCTCCTTAATCTCATTGAACAAACCAATAAACCTAGGATGTAGGCCGTCCAGAATATCTTTAATTGCTTGGGGACAGGTCTTGATGTATAGGGGCTCGGATTCAAAATTTTGTTTCCAACCGGCATTAAAATCCATATTTAGATCTCCCGAAGCAATTTTCGCAATGAATTTTGGAAAATAGCTGGATTTGAAATTATTGAATTCCAAATCATTGCCTTCAATGATATCTAGTATTTCCGTTGCCCAAGCCACAATCTTAGTTTCGTCGGACTGTATTTGAAGAACCAATTCCTTTTTTAAATCCAAAAAATCATCGATGTCCTTTTCTTCAAGCTTTTTAAGGTGGGGAGCCTGATTTTCATTGAACAATAAAAACCCGATCTTTTGAAGATCCAAAGCTATATCCCAACTCTTATCATCGTCAATTTTTTCCAAAGCAAAATCTACCAACACTTTGGTCAATTGTGTATCAGTACCAGCCTTATTGATCAGTTTGGCGATGGCCTCATCCAACAATAATTTGGTATCCAGTACCACCTCAAAATTTTGGGGCAATTTTAGATCTTTGGCAAATGTCCTTATAAGCCTATGGGTAAATTTATCAATGGTGGAGACATCAAAAAAAGCATAATTATGCAGAATTTCCTTCAGGACTTTTCTGGACCTAGTTCGCAGCGTTCCGTAATCTATTCCCAACTCTTGGGAAATATCGGCCAGCATGGATGGAATTTCGTTACTATCGGACATTTTACCAAAGGCAAACAGACTTCCTAAAATTCGCTGTTTCATTTCATTTACCGCCTTGTTGGTAAATGTAATGGCCAGTATACTGCGATAGTTCTTATTGAAATCTGAAGAAAGGATAATTTTTAAATACTCCTTTGCAAGCGTATAGGTCTTCCCAGACCCAGCAGAGGCGTTATATATTTTGTAAGGAGCGTCCTGCACGTAATTTTAGTCGCAAAATAAGCAATATTAAACAGTTCTTAACAAATTATTAGTTGAATTTCTATCATAAAACCGTAATTTTGGGAAACAACATTTTTTAACATAAAAACGAAAACATTATGGCTTTTGAATTACCTAAATTACCTTATGCGTACGACGCTTTGGAACCACATATTGATGCCAGAACCATGGAAATACATCACACCAAGCATCACAATGGGTACACTACCAATTTAAATAATGCTATTGAGGGAACGGATTTGGCAAAAAAATCCATTATGGATATTTTGACCAATTTGGACATGTCCAATGCCGCTGTAAGAAACAACGGAGGAGGCTTCTACAATCACTCTTTATTTTGGGAAATAATGTCCCCAAATGGTGGTGGGCAACCTACAGGTGAGCTTGCCGATGCCATAAAATCAGCCTTTGGTTCTTTTGAATCATTTAAGGATGCTTTTTCCAAAGCCGCAGCAACACGATTCGGCTCTGGTTGGGCTTGGTTATGTGTCCATAAAGGAGGGAAACTGGAAATATGCTCAACTCCTAACCAGGACAACCCACTTATGCCAGGAACCGGATGTGACGGTTTTCCAATTTTGGGCTTGGATGTATGGGAGCATGCCTATTACCTAAATTATCAGAATAGAAGACCAGACTACATCAACGCATTTTTCAATGTAGTTAATTGGGATAAGGTAGCCGCTTCCTACAAAGCCAATAAATAAGGCTTACATTAACCGGGACTTTGAAAATTCATGGTCAATAAGCGAAGGCTCCAATTGGCCAACAGAATAATTTTCTGTAGATTTTTCATGGCATTCCTAGGAATAAATTAAAGTCCGCTCGTCAAAAATTTGACGAGCGGACTTTTTTGTATGCTAAAAATAGAAAAGGGTGGAGAAGCCTCCACCCTTTTCGTCCCAAATCTTACCATAAACTTAACCTACTTATGCTATGGCGATACTAAAATACTGGTATTGTGAGAAATAACAAAAATAATTATGACCTTTTAACCATAATTTTTTTCAATGATGATCAACAATTATCGTTAAAAGTGACTAAATATTAGTTAAAATACTGATTTTCAGCAATAAAAAAGGCGAAGCTAAGCTCCGCCTTTTTTCCCCAAATCTTACCATGAACTTAACCTACTTATGCTATGGTCCTCCAAAAGTAAACCAAAAGCCGTGGCGTAAAAAAGGTTTTAGACAAACGCCTCAATTATAGGTCAAAATACTTTTGGGAAAGTATTTTTGAGAGAAAGTTCTTGGATAAATAAGATATACCTATGTAGATGATCTGTTGAGTTCAAGAATATGGGCCACCCTTTCTTGCAATACAGGTACCACTTCCTGTCCGAACCAAGGATTTTTAGATTGCCAAAATCTGTTCCTAGGAGAAGGATGGGGTAAAGGAAAATATTTCGGTAAATATTCCTGATAGCCTTTTACGGTCTCCGTCAAGGTAGCTTTGGCGGTCTTTCCAAGGTAATATTGTTGGGAATAGGTGCCAATTAGAATAATTAGTTCCAGACTAGGCATACATTTCAGTAAGGTGCTGTGCCATAAGGGGGCACATTCCGGTCTCGGTGGCAAGTCGCCACCTTTGCCCCTTCCTGGATAGCAAAAGCCCATAGGCATTAATGCTATTTTACTTTCATCATAAAACACGGAATCCAAAATATTGAGCCAACTTCTCAACTGCTTACCACTTGGGTCATCCCAAGGAATGCCGGTTTGGTGCACCTTGGTCCCCGGTGCCTGACCTATAATAACAATCCTGGAATTGGGATGTGCTGCAACCACGGGTCTTGGACCCAAGGGTAACTGGGACTTACATACCTGGCAACTTCTTATTTCCGATAATAATCGCTCCATTATTTTTTACCAGCCACCACAATAACGATCTCTCCTTTTGGAGGGTTGTCCGTATAATGTTGCAAGACCTCCTTTACCGTACCCCTTATAGTCTCCTCATACATTTTTGACAGCTCCCGAGAAACGGAAACCAATCTTTCCGCACCAAAATAGGCTTCAAAATGTGATAAGGTCTTGACCAATTTATGTGGCGATTCGTAAAAAATAATCGTCCTAGGCTCTTCGGCCAATAAGGTCAATCTGGTCTGTCTGCCCTTTTTTACGGGCAAGAAGCCCTCAAAAACAAATTTATCATTAGGCAAACCGCTATTTACCAAGGCGGGTACAAATGCGGTAGCCCCAGGTAGGCAGTCCACTTCTATATTATTTTCTACACAGGCACGGGTAAGCAAAAAACCAGGATCCGAAATGGCAGGGGTCCCCGCATCGGATATCAATGCCACATTCTCCCCGGATTGCAAACGCCTTACAATCCCTTCAACCGTCTTATGCTCATTATGCATATGGTGACTTTGCATAGGGGTGTCTATGTTGTAATGGTGTAATAATTTTCCACTGGTACGGGTGTCTTCGGCCAAAATAAGGTCCACTTCCTTTAGCACCCTTATAGCGCGCAATGTAATATCCTCTAAGTTACCTATAGGTGTAGGTACTATATATAATTTCCCCATCAATTTTATTAAACACCAGCCATCTTACAAATGCAGGTGGAAAGCGACAAAATTAACGAAAATCAAGAAGAATAATTTTCATCGTTGTCCCTTAAAAAATCCTTATGCAAATTTGCGAGCAATTACGTTCATAAATCTTTGTTCGTAATCCTCTTTTCCCTCCCAATTATTATAATCCGGTTTTACCATGTTCGTAATAAACGAAATAGATCTTTCTTCACTATCTATGGTACTCAACTGGGACAACACCCTGTTGTAATCTTCCATATTGTTATTGAAGAGATGCTTTACAAATGCCAAGCGATCGTTCAAGTCCACTTTCAGCACCTTTTTAGGACCATTTTCAACAGATTGGGCAGTACTTGGCGCTTTCACGGTTTTCACCTCCTTGGGCATAAATAGGTCCTTATCGTTTTTGATCAAATCCGGTTTGTTGGTAAACTGTGATAAAACCTCGTCGATGGTGGTGGCTCCTGGCATCTCGGACACCATATCCTTTATGGTATCTATTCCTGGTATGATTATATCCTCTTCGTGCGGGTTACTTTCAGGTACCGAAGAATTTGCACTTAACACGGAGTTGGCCATAGATTCAAATTTTGCCGCTATGGCATTCTTGGAAACATCTATCTCCACCTCATTTAATTTTTCCTCAATATATTTAAGTACTGCCAACTTTTCATATAATTCCCTAGCAGTTTCATATAAGGCCGAGTAATCGTTTAAATTTCTCGAGGTTATTATTTCTGTTGATAATTTTCTCAATTCCTCTTTTAGTCTCTTTTTCATCTGAATATATTTTAAAATTAGTAGGGGCTCAATTGGAGCACCAATATAGCAATTCCTTTCAGGCAATTAATGGGTGGTTAAAGAACAAGTAATCTAGATTACCAACTTTTACCAACATTAATACCAGAAGGATTATTTTTTTAATAATTTTATGCCTCCTAATAAAAAACGGAAAACAAATTACTTTCGTCTAAAATTACAAAATGTTTCTCGAAAATACTGTTAACCCTAAAGAACAATTCGGTTGGATCGAAGTAATCTGCGGTTCCATGTTCTCTGGCAAGACCGAGGAACTGATCCGAAGGTTGAAAAGAGCCAAATTTGCCAAGCAAAAAGTAGAAATTTTTAAGCCCATGGTAGATAAAAGATACCATGAGGAAATGGTAGTTTCACACGATGCCAACGAAATTAGATCTACTCCGGTCCCGGCAGCTGCAAATATTCGGCTTTTGGCCGATGATTGCGATGTGGTAGGAATTGATGAGGCCCAATTCTTCGATGACGAAATTGTTACCGTATGCAATGATTTGGCCAACAAGGGTATCCGGGTGGTAGTGGCTGGATTGGACATGGATTTTAAGGGCAACCCGTTTGGACCAATGCCCGCGTTGATGGCCACGGCCGAATATGTCACAAAAGTTCATGCCGTTTGTACACGAACCGGCAATCTTGCCAATTATAGTTTTAGAAAGGCCAATAACAACAAATTGGTTTTTTTGGGAGAAACAGAAGAATATGAACCTCTTAGTAGAGCAGCGTACTACAAAGCTATGTTAAAAGAAAAAGTAAACGCCATAGAAGTTACATCCGAGGAAGTATTACCTCCTCAAAAAAAATCGAATGACTAAGGTCGGAGAAACCGTTCTGGAAATAGACCTTAGGGCCCTGGAACACAATTATCATTATTTGAGATCCAAGGTAGATCCAAAAACCAAATTTCTAGGAGTGGTGAAGGCTTTCGCCTATGGCAGTGATTCCATAGCCATCGCAAAAAAACTGGAAACCCTTGGTGCGGACTATTTGGCCGTAGCTTATACTGCAGAAGGTGTAGCCTTAAGGGAAGTCGGAATTGAACTGCCCATCCTGGTGTTGCATCCGCAAGAGGTAAGTTTTGCCACCTTAATAGAAAAATGTTTGGAGCCCAGTCTATATTCGCGCACAATTTTCTCTTCCTTTTTAAAAGTTGCCAGAGACCGGGACCAAAGGAATTACCCTATACATTTAAAATTCAACACCGGTCTAAACAGATTGGGCTTTGGGGAAAAGGATATAGATTTTATTTTATCATCGCTGGAAGGAGCGGAGCAAGTAAAAATAAGTTCCCTATTTTCCCATTTAGCCGCTTCCGAAGACTTGAACGAAAAAGAATTTACTATCTCCCAGATTAGGCAGTTCGAAAAAATTAGTTCGGCAATAATCTCCAAATTAAAGTACAGGCCCAAAAGGCATATGTTGAATACCTCCGGAATAATTAATTACCCAGAAGCCCAGTACGACATGGTAAGAAGCGGTATAGGACTTTACGGCTATGGAAACGAGGCCGCCGAAGATGAACGTTTAATTCCTGTCGCCACCCTTAAAACCATAATTTCACAGATCCACAAGATAGGGGCCAATGAAAGTGTAGGTTACAATAGGGCGTTCGTCTCCAATGCTCCCAAGGTTACGGCAACACTACCATTGGGCCATGCAGACGGAATTGGCAGACAATATGGGAACCGAAAAGGTCAGGTATCCATACACGGAAAATTGGCACCCATTATTGGCAATGTTTGTATGGACATGATCATGGTGGATATCACCGGGATTGATTGTAAGGAAGGCGATGAGGTCATAGTTTTTGGCCAGAAACATAGTGCAGAAGCCTTAGCGTCTTCGGCCAATACCATAACTTATGAACTGCTGACCGGAATTTCGCAACGGGTGAAACGCATTTATAAAGATTGAGGTTTAGAAAATAGATTTTTCCCAAATGTTTAAAACCCAATTTTATAAGATATGTTCAATGTAGCAAACATTTTCATTTTAACATTTTGTTAAGATGCCAAATTAAATTAAATTGCAGCTAGTATTAATCAAATAAAACACTAATTATGTTAAAGGAATTTAAGGATTTTATTATGACCGGCAATGTCATTGATTTGGCCGTTGCTGTACTGCTAGCGGGAGCTGCAGGCTTGGTTGTCAGTGGATTTGTCAACGATATCATGATGCCAGTCGTGGGATATTTTACCGGGGGAGTGGATTTCTCCGATATGCAAATTGTACTGTCAGAGGCAATTGTTGCTGCCGACGGAACGGTTGAAAAACCTGCCAGTGCTATCCGTTATGGGGCCTGGATAAATTCTATCATTAACTTAATTATTGTTGGATTTGTATTATTTATTATAGTTAAGGCATACAACAAAACTAAAAAACCAAAGGAGGAAGCTCCTGCGGCACCTAAAGGCCCAAGTCAAGAAGAGCTTTTGACCCAGATCAGGGATCTACTAAAAAAATAATTTTTTTAAAACATGACGTACTTTGGCTTATAATCAAAGTACAACCGCTACACTACCAACTAACCAACAAAAACCGTCAATTGGGATTCGCTATCCAAGTTGACGGTTCTTTTATATAATAAAGTTATATTTATAACAATTTGTTATATTTTTAATATATTCTATTTTATGTATTGTTTAATATCCTATAATCAGTACATTTGCCAACTGAAATTTTAATTTAATCGTAATGAAAGTAGCTGTAGTTGGTGCAACAGGAATGGTAGGGGAGGTAATGCTAAAAGTATTGGCAGAACGTAACTTTCCAGTAACGGAATTATTGGTAGTGGCCTCGGAAAGATCTGTAGGCAAAAAGTTAAGCTTCCAAGGCAAGGAGTACACCTTAATTGGGTTGGAAACTGCGGTTGCCGCCAAACCGGACGTTGCCATTTTTTCAGCAGGAGGCGATACTTCCTTGGAATGGGCGCCAAAATTTGCCGCTGTTGGTACCACGGTAATAGACAATTCTTCAGCTTGGCGTATGGATCCCACTAAAAAATTAGTGGTTCCCGAAATAAACGCATCGGAGTTGACAAAAGAGGATAAGATTATAGCCAACCCAAACTGTTCCACAATACAAATGGTATTGGCACTTTCTTCCCTTCACAAAAAATACAAAATGAAAAGGGTCGTTGTTTCTACCTACCAATCGGTTTCCGGAACAGGCGTAAAAGCGGTTCAGCAATTGGAAAATGAAATTGCAGGAATAAAGGGAGAAATGGCATATCCTTATCCTATCGGGAAAAATGCATTGCCACATTGCGATGTATTCCTGGAGAATGGATATACCAAGGAAGAAATGAAGTTGGCCAAAGAGCCTCAAAAGATATTCAATGACAATTCATTCTCCGTTACTGCAACAGCAGTACGTATTCCAACCTCAGGAGGGCACTCGGAATCCGTTAATGTGGAATTTGAAAATGATTTTGAACTTTCTGAAGTTAGAAGGTTGTTGAGTGAAACTCCAGGAATCGTTGTTCAGGACAATACCGACACCAATACCTATCCAATGCCCATTTATGCACATGGCAAGGATGATGTTTTTGTAGGACGTATTAGAAGGGACGAAACCCAACCCAATACCCTGAACATGTGGATCGTTGCGGATAACCTAAGAAAAGGGGCAGCAACGAACGCCGTACAGATTGCAGAATATTTGGTTGAAAACCAACTGGTGTAGTAGAATTACTGTAAAAACAGCCTTCAATCCCAAAAGGAACTAAGGAGAGAAGGAAAAGATGTTAAAACCTTTGTAACCACCATTTACAAAGGTTTTTTTTATGCTATTTTTGGCTTAAGAACATCGATAAATGAAGCGATTAATATTGATCCCACTTACGGCAATACTAATGTTAGCCTGTGAGACCAACCAAAAAAAAGATACCATCATTTTGAAATATCCAAACACAAAAAAAGTTGATTCCGTAGACAGCTATTTCGGAATAAAAATACACGACCCATTCCGTTGGCTGGAAGATGACCGAAGCCCCGAGACCGAAAATTGGGTAAAGCAACAAAATGAGACCACATTTAATTATTTGGACAAAATTCCATTTCGCAAAGAGCTAAAAAAACGTTTGGAACAATTATGGAATTTTGAAAAGTTGGGTTCTCCATTCAAAGAAGGCGATTACATCTATTTTTTTAAGAACGATGGCTTACAAAATCAGAATGTATTGTACCGCAAAAAAGGTGATGATGGGCAGGCAGAAGTATTTCTGGACCCCAATTCCTTCTCCGAAGATGCTACTACTTCATTGGCCGGAATAAATTTTTCCAAGGATGGTTCCATAGCCGCCTATTCCATTTCCGAAGGTGGAAGTGATTGGCGAAAAGTAATCGTGATCAACGCAAAAAATAAGTCGATTGTTGAAGATACTCTGGTAGACATTAAATTTAGTGGAGTTTCCTGGAAGGGAAACGAAGGCTTCTATTACTCCAGTTATGACAAACCTGAAGGAAGCGAGCTATCTGCCAAAACCGATCAACATAAGCTTTATTATCACAAACTGGGAACTCCCCAAAAGAGCGATGAGGTGGTTTTTGGGGGAATTCCAGAGGAAAAGCATAGATATGTCGGGGGTTATGTAACCGAAGACGACAGGTATCTCATAATTTCGGCCGCTGTCTCCACCTCTGGGAACAAATTATTCATAAAGGACTTGACCCAACCTGAAAGCGGACTGATTACCATTTTGAATACTACGGACAGCGATAGCCAAATCATAGACAATGTAGGATCCCGACTTTTTATTTTAACCAACAGAAATGCACCCAATAAGAAAGTCGTTACCGTGGGGGCAGAAAATCCTTCACCAGAACATTGGACAGATCTAATTCCGGAAACACAAAATGTTCTATCTGTTGGTACCGGTGGAGGTTATTTCTTTGCAGAGTATATGGTAGACGCCATTTCCAAAGTGTATCAATATGACAACCAAGGCCAAATGATACGCGAAATAGCACTTCCAGGGCTCGGAAGTGCCGGTGGCTTCGGTGGCAAAAAGAAGGAAACAGAACTTTATTTCACTTTTACCAATTACAATAGCCCGGAATCTATTTATAAATTGGATATTAAAACAGGAGACTATTCCATTTATTGGAAACCTGAAATAGATTTCAACCCAAACAATTACGTGTCCACACAAATCTTTTATACTTCCAAGGACGGCACTAAAGTACCAATGATAATCACCCATAAAAAAGGATTGCCGCTAAATGGCCAAAATCAAACCATTTTATATGGCTATGGGGGTTTTAACATAAGCCTGACCCCGACTTTTAGTGTTATTAATGCTGTATGGATGGAGCAAGGTGGCATCCTTGCGGTGCCCAACCTTAGAGGAGGTGGGGAATATGGCAAACAATGGCATGATGCGGGGATTAAAACCAAAAAACAAAACGTCTTTGACGATTTTATCGCTGCCGCCGAATACTTAATAGCCGAGAAATATACCTCATCGGAGTATTTGGCCATTAAAGGAGGTTCCAACGGTGGACTACTGGTGGGAGCTACCATGACCCAAAGACCGGAATTAATGAAGGTGGCCCTGCCTGCCGTAGGGGTTTTGGATATGTTGCGGTATCATACATTTACCGCCGGTGCTGGCTGGGCCTATGATTACGGAACAGCTGAAGACAATTTGGAGATGTTCAATTATCTAAAAGGCTATTCCCCTGTACACAACGTTAGGAAAGGCGTAGAATATCCAGCCACCTTGATTACCACAGGCGATCATGACGACAGGGTGGTACCGGCGCACAGTTTTAAATTCGCTGCGGAATTGCAGGATAAACAGACGGGGGCCAACCCTACCTTAATACGAATAGAAGTAAATGCCGGCCATGGTGCAGGAACTCCCGTGAGCAAGACCATTGACCAAAATGTGGATATTTTCGGATTTACCTTGTTCAATATGGGCTTTAGCGCGCTCCCTAACAAGGGAGTTTTAAAAGATTTTGAGGAATAGTTTAAAAAAAATCGATAATTTTGTTTTAGAGTCCGTTTCTTTTAGAAATGGACTTTTTTTATCCCCTCTAGGTACATATATAGTTTTAGCCAATGTTACAAGTAAATTCCCTTTCGTTCGCTTATGATAAAAAGCCGGTACTTACCAATATCAACTTCAAGGTAGACCACGGAGAACATGTTTCCATTGTTGGAGAAAGCGGTTGTGGCAAAAGCACCCTGCTCAAAATTATTTACGGTCTATTACAGCCAATTGAAGGTGAAATATTTTGGGGTGAAAAACAGGTATTGGGCCCAGATTTTAATCTGGTACCTGGAGAGTCTTACATGAAATACCTTTCACAGGATTTTGATTTAATGCCCTTCACCACAGTGGCCGAAAACGTTAGTCAGTTTTTATCTGTTTTTTATCCAGAGGAATTAAAGGCCAGAACAACAGAATTGTTGGAAATGATAGATATGGTGTCCTTTGCCAAAGTAAAGGTTAAGAATCTGAGTGGGGGACAACAACAGCGGGTAGCCTTAGCCAGGGTTCTGGCACAAAAACCGGAATTGCTCTTGTTGGATGAACCCTTTGGACATATAGACAATTTTAGAAAGAATCAACTTAGAAGAAATCTCTTTGACTATTTAAAAAAAGAGGGTATTAGCTGTATCACCGCTACCCATGACCATCAAGATATTTTACCCTATGCCAATAGGATCATTGTCCTTAAGGATAGGACCATAATGACCAACGCCAATACTAGAGACCTATATAACAACCCGAAAAATATCTATACCGCTACCTTATTTGGTGAAGCCAACCTAATACCTATAAATATTATAAAATCTTATGGGGATTTGGAAAGGGAAATTATTGTTTATGCCCATGAATTTAGGGTTTCAAACAAAAAAGGAATACCAGTAATGGTAGAAAAATGCTATTTTATGGGCAGTCATTTTTTGGTTGAAGCAATGTCTGGGGAGAAAAGAATACGCTTCAATTCCGAGGAAGCGCTAACCCCTGGCAACAAAGCATTCCTAAATATTGCCTTGGAAACCATAAGCCAACGTTTAAAACCATAATAAAATATTGAATAGGGAAGGCATCATACAGGAGCTAAAATTTAAAGCGGTGAGGAGCAGTGGTGCCGGGGGTCAGCATGTAAACAAGGTGTCCTCCAAAGTTGAATTGACCTTTGATCTTGAAAACTCCATGGCCTTGACCGATATTGAAAAAAACCGACTTCTCAGGAAACTATCGACCAAGCTAAGCAAGGAAAACATACTTATAATGCAATGTGAGGAAACCAGGAGTCAGCACAAAAACAAAGAACTGGTCATTAAAAAATTCCTTGATACCCTCGAAACCAGTTTAACGGTCCCAAAAAGAAGAAGAAAGACCAAACCTAGCAGGTCGGCCATTGAAAAGCGGTTAAAGAGCAAAAAAAAGGCTGCACTCAAAAAATTAAACAGGGGCAAGCCTAGGTTGGAGTAATCCGCCTGAATTTACCTTTACTTCCCTTCCCCAAAAACGGCAACCGCACGAACGGGAGATCCGGTACCTCCACGGATTTTCAAAGGCAATGCAATAAATCTAAAGCGACCCCGACCAATTAAGAGCTGTAAATTGATCATATTTTCATAGTGGGTAAAGCCAATCTCCCCACAAACATGATGTACTTCCCTATTCGATACCCCAGGAATTCCTGGAGACATCATTTCAACCCCAAAAGCGGAAATTCCCTGTTCTCCCAGCCAAAGTGCCGAAGCAGCGCTAAGCCCCGGTCCGCGCCCCCAGTCCGCACTACCGTAGGTCCTTCTATAGTGGTCTGTGTAGATCAGGACCGTATCTCCTTTTTTAATAGTTATATTGCCATTGGAACAAGCCGATACCAAATCTTCCGGCTCTATTAATTCCATTAACCCTTTGTGGGACAAGTCCAAACAAATTCCCTCTGTATAGAACATAGTGAGCGGCATAGTGTCTATGGACTGCCCCTTAAATTCCCTTGCCATATGACTTAGGGAATCCACATGGGTTCCAGTATGTTCGCTCATCTCCAATTTGTAGACACTTGGAGATACCGTATTGCTATCTGTAATTCCGTCCCATTCTTCATGGGAGGCATACATCTCCATCCTTACTTCAGGAAGGCTTTTATAAACAGGCATCCCTGAAAATATTTCTTGGCTTAGGTCAATAATTTCTACCATAATAAAAGAATCATACCTTTTAAACTAAATACTTTCCATAGCAGCATTAAAAACTACACAATCTGCCGTATTACAATTTTTCTAGAATTAAAACTAACCATATCCCCCACCGCTTTCCCCAATAGCAGTTTCCCTATTGGCGTATTGGGCGCAATGGCAAAATATGATACTCCATCCAACTTCAATTCCCCTGCACTGATCCCCATATAATAATTATGTTGGTCGGTAATTACCAAACTACCCAATCCCACCATAGAAGTCTTCTTGTTTGGAGGTATCTTTTTAAACAACTCCTGTAACAACTGTGCTTCAGCCAACTGATTGCCCAATTTTTCGCGCTCCAATTGAATCATGGCCCTTCCAGTTTCATGTTTGTCCCCAGCACTACTTTTGGTCTCGGAGGTCAAAGCTTCCTGTAAGGAATCGATATTGCTATTAATGCGCACCAACCTATTCTCTATAAATGATTTACAAAACTCGTATAACCGTTGTTTTACCGAAGAATCCATTCAGAATATTGTTATTAAATTTCAATGGCATTATAACTTTAAACCTACTTTATCAAATTAGCCAATTCCCTACCTACCAAACTACCAATGGCAATTCCCATACCGCCCATCCTTACCCCACAGAACACATTATTGGCAAGTTGTTTTACAATAGGTTTCTTCTGATTTCCCATCCCCATAATTCCGCTCCATCGTAAATCTATCTCAAAAGGCGTATCGGGCAAAATAATAGTACGCAGCATTTCCTCCAGCCTGTTCTGGATCAAAGTGGTCTCGCCAAAGGAGCTGGTTTCCTCCCCTTTAAAATCGAGATTTCTCCCTCCTCCCAATAGTATTCGATTTTCTATATTCCTAAAATAATAGTAGCCTTCATCCAAATGAAAAGTACCCTTTACGGATAGGTTTTCTATGGGTTTGGTGATCAACACCTGCGCTCGGGCAGGCTTCACAATTTCCCCGATTAATTGGGACGCAAAACCATTGGTGGCAATAAACAGTTTGTTGGTCTTAAACTCGAATTGATCGGTTTTAACAACAACATGATCCATATTCTCTTGGTAGCCTTCCACGGCAATAGCATTCAGAATGGTCACCCCACTGTGCTGTACCTTGGCTAGTAAGGTTTTCATCATACTGCCGGTATTGATCTGGCCTTCGAACGGATTGGTTATATAATTTTTCTGGACCCCCTTAAACTTAAAACTATTGGGATGCACTACATAAGCGTCTGCACCAAATACCGGTTTTAATAAGGAATTAATCATATTCAATTTATCAAGACAATCCTCATATAAATCCGCCTGTTCCTTTAAAAAAATCTCATGCCCCCCGTTGTTTTGATAATCCATTTGTTCATCGCCAAGATTCTCCCTTAGCAATTGTATCCCCTCCCAACGCTTTAGAACCAATTGGCGGACCTCCTGCTCGGAATGCTTCTTTAAGTCGGACAAAACCTCTGAAATGCTGCCAAAACAAGCGAATCCCGCATTTTTTGTGCTGGCCCCTTGCGGGAGATGACCTCTTTCCAAGAGCAATATCTTTGCCTTGGGGAACAGTTTCTTTAAGTATAAGGCACAATTTAACCCTACGATTCCACTGCCAACAATAGTAAAATCTATGTTGGACAACCAGGTTTTATATTCCCAATAACTAAGGCTCATAGTGGGCAGTTGCTTTTATGATCAAAATAACAAAAGAAGAATAAAGGTATTATTAATTTAGATAAGAATATTCCATGGTGAAAGGTTCATTCAATAATCCTTTAAACTAAAAAAGCGGATTAAACTGTTGGTTGCCCACCAGTTTAATCCGCCTCATCCAAAAAATAATTATATTATTAAAATCTGATTATTCCGCTGGTTGTGGTGCCATTACAAAGTCTTCCATAAACTTTGTGGTATAGTTCCCCGCCAAGTAATCCGGGTGATCCATTAGTTGTCTATGAAAAGGAATAGTTGTTTTAATACCTTCAATAACAAACTCATCCAATGCCCGTTTCATTTTATTGATGGCTTCTTCCCTTGTTTGAGCCGTTGTAATAAGCTTAGCGATCATGGAGTCATAGTTGGGCGGAATGGTATAACCACTATAAACGTGGGTATCCAAACGTATCCCATGCCCTCCTGGAGTATGTAATGTGGTTATCTTGCCGGGAGAAGGTCTAAATCCGTTATAGGGATCCTCCGCATTTATTCTACATTCAATGGAGTGCAGCTTTGGAAGATAGTTTTTACCTGAAATAGGCACTCCGCCAGCTACTAGAATCTGCTCCCGTATAAGGTCATAATCTATTACCTGTTCTGTTATGGGATGTTCTACCTGAATCCTGGTATTCATTTCCATAAAATAGAAATTTCGGTGTTTATCTACCAGAAATTCTATAGTTCCTGCACCTTCGTATTTTATAAATTCGGCCGCCCTTACAGCCGCTTTTCCCATGTCGTCCCTCAACTTGTCCGTCATAAATGGGGAAGGGGTTTCTTCGGTCAACTTTTGATGGCGACGCTGAATAGAGCAGTCCCTTTCTGAAAGGTGACAGGCCTTTCCATATTGGTCACCAACTATCTGTATTTCTATATGGCGAGGTTCCTCGATCAACTTTTCCATATACATGCCTCCATTGCCAAAGGCAGCTGTAGCCTCCTTTACCGCACTGTTAAAGAGTTCCTCCATCTTGTCCTCGGACATAACGGCACGCATCCCTTTACCACCTCCACCTGCAGTAGCTTTGATCATAACTGGATAACCCATTTTTTTGGCCACTTTTTTGGCATCCTCTACATCCTTCAACAAGCCTTCAGAACCTGGTACACAAGGTACACCGGCCTTTTTCATGGTTTCTTTGGCAGTGGCCTTGTCCCCCATCTTATCTATATGTTCGCCTGTAGCCCCAATAAATTTTATATCGTGCTCGGCGCATATTCTGGAGAACTTGGAGTTTTCGGAAAGAAATCCATATCCTGGGTGTATGGCATCGGCATTGGTAATTTCGGCCGCTGCAATAATATTTGGTATTTTAAGGTAGGATTCGCTACTTGGGGCAGGACCTATGCAAACGGCTTCGTCCGCAAAACGCACATGTAGGCTTTCCTCATCCGCTTTGGAATATACCGCTACCGTTTTTATACCCATTTCCTTACAGGTCCTAATAATACGTAGCGCTATTTCCCCCCTATTTGCAATAAGTATTTTCTTAAACATCTTTTGAAATTTTAAATTTGTATTCTAAATTTTAAATGATTCGAAATGACCATATTAAATCGTCATCCGACATTTAGCATTTAAAACTTCTTATGATGGATCTACCAAAAATAATGGCTGATCGAATTCTACGGGTGAACTATCATCTACAAGAACTTTCACAATGGTACCGGAAACTTCGGATTCAATATCATTAAATAGTTTCATTGCCTCTATGACGCAAAGCACATCTCCTTTTGCTATAGTATCCCCTACCTCAACGAATGATGGTTTATCAGGAGAGGGTTTTCTATAAAAAGTTCCAATTATTGGTGATTTTATGGTAATATATTTTGAATTTTCATCAGCTTCCTTTTTTACCTCCACTTCAACAGAAGGAGAACTAGCAGGAGCAGCAGCCATCTGTTGTGGCATATGGCCTCCCATAGGAATTTGTTGTACATAAGTTGGTTCTGCAGTATGACCAGCTGCACCGGTTCGGATGGTGATCTTTATATCTTCCATCTCCAATTTTACTTCACTAGCCCCAGATTTGGCTACAAATTTAATTAAGCTTTGAATTTCTTTAATATCCATAGAGTTCGTATTAGTTTATAGGTTGCTTCAAATTTATGAATTGTATGCCCATTTTAAATATATGGAGCCCCAGGTGAAACCACCACCAAAGGCTGCAAAAACCAAATTATCACCTTTTTTAAGCTGGCTTTCATAGTCGCTCAGCAAAAGTGGGAGGGTCGCGGAAGTAGTGTTTCCGTACCTCTGTATATTCATCATTACCTTGGAATCGTCGAGTCCCATTCTATTGGAAGTGGCATCGATGATTCTTTTGTTGGCCTGATGGGGTACTAACCAACTTACATCATTATGAGACAAATTATTTCGCTCCATTATCTTGGCGGCAGAATCGGCCATATTGGTAACTGCAAATTTAAAGACCGACTTCCCATCCTGATAAATAAAATGTTGTCTATTCTTAACGGTTTCCTCGGAGGCGGGAAGCAAGGAGCCTCCGGCATCCATTTTAAGGAAATTTCTTCCTACACCATCCGATCTTAAATATTCGTCCTGTAGACCTAGACCTTCGTTATTTGGCTCAAAAAGCGCCGCGCCGGCACCATCCCCAAAAATTATACAGGTGGTTCTATCGGTATAGTCTATAATAGAGGACATTTTATCGGCCCCGATAAGCAATACCTTTTTATATCTCCCGGATTCTATATAACTGGCCGCAGTGGACATTCCATATAAAAAACTGGAACATGCAGCCTGCAAATCATAGGCGAAAGCATTAGTTGCCCCAATTTCCGAAGCCACATAAGCAGCTGTTGCGGCAACCATCATATCTGGAGTTGCAGTTGCAACAATAATCAATTCGATCTCCTTGGGATCCAATTTCCGTTTTTCCAGAAGTTGCTCCGCAGCTCTTATGGCAAGATATGATGTTCCCAGGCCCTCACCCTTTAGGATTCTCCTTTCCTTGATACCCGTCCTTGTCGTAATCCACTCATCATTGGTATCTACCAAAGTCTCCAAAATCTTATTCGTCATTACAAAGTCTGGTACATAAGACCCTACAGCGGTAATTGCTGCCGTTGTTTTGCTCATCTAAATTTGATTTTTATCAATAAACCTCCAAAAACAATTGAAAATTTGTGAAAATTAGTGATTTTATATGACTTTAAGTCCAAAAATACCTTGTTTTTGAAATTTACATCGCCTTCATAAAAAAACTCCCACTCTTAAGAAGTGGGAGTCCAAATTATATTGTTCTAGCCTAAATTATGCTACTGCTTCTTCAGTTTTGTCAATCAAAACCTCTCCACGGTAGTATAATTTACCTTCATGCCAATGAGCTCTGTGAAACAAATGCATTTCTCCAGTAGTTGGATCTTGTGCTACAGTAGGAGCTACCGCCTTATAATGCGTTCTTCTCTTGTCTCTTCTGGTTTTGGAAATTTTTCTTTTAGGATGTGCCATTATGAAACTTATTTATCCGTTAATAATTTTTTTAAAGCGTCCCATCTGGGATCAATATCTTCTTTGTTTTCCTTTGTATCTTTTGGTTGGAGTTCTTCCAGCTTGTCCAACACATCTGATTTTAAGCTGCCGTCCAACACCCCAGGGTGAACCTTTTTAAGAGGTACGGCCAACACCAACATCTCATAGACATATTGGGCAATATTGATTTGGTATTCACTGTGTGGAATAATCAATATCTCATCATTGTCGTTGTTGTACTCATCACCAAACTTAACCACCAATTCCAAATCGGCCTTTATTTTTTGGTCATAAGGTTCGCTGGTGAGGTCACAATTAACATTTACTGTTCCCCGTGCCTTCATTTCCAACTCCATCATGGTACTCATTTTATTCAAGGTAACGTCCAATTTAATATTCGCACCGTTGAACTCATCATACTCAAAAGATTCAAAGAACTTATTCTCTATGGTGTACTCAAACTCGTGTTTTCCCTGTTTCAGTCCCGAAAAAGGAATAATAAACTCCTTATGCTGCATCATGATCCACACTGGTTTTAACGTACCCGCCGCAATAAAGGCGGGTGCAAAGATACTATTATTTTGTAAAAAGCCAACAAATAGAACGAAATAAATATATTCCGGTAAAATTCACTTAATTCAATGATCCAAAGCCGAGTAGCTTCCTAATATTATGGAAACGCTATCCCTGCCTTTTTAGCTTATGCTTTTTTAAAGGATTCCCTGTTAATTCCTTATATTCCTTTCTATTTTTAAATATATGTAGGGCGGTAAATACGGCCTCTTTAAAGGAACTATTGTCCGCAACCCCCTTACCTGCAATTTCATAGGCCGTACCATGGTCTGGCGAAGTGCGCACCTTACTAAGGCCTGCGGTAAAGTTTACCCCTTTCCCAAAGGACAAAGTTTTAAAAGGTATAAGTCCCTGGTCATGATAGGCCGCCAAAATAGCATCGAAATTCTTGTAATTGTCAGACCCAAAAAAACTATCCGCAGAATAAGGTCCAAAAACCAAATGTCCCTTTTCGGACATTTCCTTGATTACCGGCTTTAAAATCTCGTCATCTTCTTTCCCAATTACGCCATTATCACCGCTGTGCGGATTAATTCCCAAAAGTGCAATTTTTGGTTTCCTAATACCAAAATCCATCTTTAAGGAGTTGGAAATAGTGGTAATTTTAGAGCGTATCAATTGAGGTGTAATATGGGCTGCAACATCCTTTACCGCTACATGATCGGTAAGCAAGCCCACCCTTAAACCATCTGTCACCATAAACATTAAGCTTTCCCCTTCCAATTCCTGGGCTAGATAATCTGTATGTCCCGGAAATTTAAAATCCTCCGCCTGTATGTTGTTCTTATTAATCGGTGCCGTAACCAAAACGTCTATCTCATTATTCTTAAGCGCCTCTACTGCAGCCCTTAAGGACTGTATGGCGTATTTTCCACTCTCTGGAGTTGGCTCCCCAAAATTAACATTGGGGGTTTCCCTCCAAACGTTTACCACGTTTATCTTGCCATCTATGGCCTTGGAGGCATCTTGGATACCATTATAATTTATATCCAGTCCCAACTCCGATTTTTGGTGGGAGATGGTTTTGTTGGATGCAAAAATAACTGGTGTGCAGAAATCCAACATTCGGGAATCTTCAAATGTCTTAAGCACCACTTCGCACCCAATCCCATTTAAATCCCCAATGGATATCCCCAATTTTATATTTCCAGTTTCCTGCATTTTGTCTTTTCGTTTAATATGAAATAAACCCCTAAATTTACAACACAAAACTACTTAATTAAAACGAGACATGTTTACTGGGATTATTGAAACTTTGGGAGAAGTAAAAAAATTGGAAAAAGAGGGAGGCAATCTTCATATTACCTTAAGATCTAAGATTACCCAAGAACTAAAAATAGACCAAAGTGTTGCACATAATGGCGTATGTCTTACAGTCGTAAAAATTGCCGATGATCAGTATACCGTAACCGCCATAGAGGAAACCTTGGAAAAAACCAATTTAAACGATCTTAATGAAGGAGATCTTGTAAACTTGGAACGTGCCATGGTGCTTGGAGCCAGGTTGGACGGGCATATTGTACAGGGCCATGTGGACCAAACAGGGGAATGTATCGATATTAAAGAAAAGGATGGTAGTTGGTTTTTTACCTTCAGTTATGATCCAAAGCAAAATAACGTTACCATAGAAAAAGGATCCATAACCATAGACGGAACCAGTTTAACGGTCGTGGATTCCCAAAAAAACAGTTTTAGTGTAGCCATAATCCCCTACACTTATGAACATACCCGATTTGGAAGTTACACTATTGGGACACGGGTTAATCTAGAGTTTGATGTAATTGGTAAGTACGTTTCCAGATTGTTGGAAATCAGAGGTTAATAATGCTGTTATCGTTTTAGAATTTCCCGTTTACCAAGACCAATTATTATAAAAATTATGCTAATTTAAACAACTAGAACATTATAGGGTTTAAAACTTATGCTTTATATAATCATTGGAACTGGCCTTCTATTTATAGCCATGGCGTTCCTCGTAACGGAAAACAATTCAAAATATCTTCTTTCTGGCTACAACACCATGAGTGAAGCCGAAAGAACAAAGGTGGATATAAAATCGTACATCCCCTATTTTAAAAAGTTCCACCTGTTTTTGGGAGTTAGCTTTATTGCCATAGGCCTCTTATTGCACTTTGCCATTGGGGAAAGCGCAAGCGGAATTTTCATAGGTGTTTATCCCATTCTAGCCTACATTTATTTCATGAGGGAAAGCAATAAATACTGGAAAGGATCCAGTAGCAAATGGAATAAAATTGGTCTTTATGTTCTAGTGGCGACCTTAATTCTTGTATTTGGGCTCCTAGCCATGGGTTTTAAGGAAAATCAAATAGTCATTGCACCGGATTCTGTCCAATTTAAGGGCAGTTATGGGGAAATCCTAAATGCATCGGAAATACAATCGGTAGCCCTGGTAGACCATTTACCTAAAATAACATCAAAAACCAATGGATTTGCCCTTGGAAGTGTCAAGAAGGGATATTTTAAAACCAAGGAAGGGGAGAAAGTGAAATTGATATTGAACTCGGAAAGTAAAGCATACCTCCTTTTTACAAAAACGAATGGAGAAAAAATTTACTTCTCGGCCAAGGAAAAACCTAGTATTGATCTCTATAATGAGATAAAAAATGTCTACCCAGAAGGACTTGAATAGTAGAAGTATCCCATCTTTGTTCATATATAAACATTGCCAGCGTGATTAAATCCCTATTTACAGTACAATATTATTTTCAAGAATCGTTATACTTGCAAGATTTGAAGTTTTATATATGCAGTTTACGAGCGATTACATTAGTTTAAAAGGTAGTGTTTTTTCCTTCAATTTAGAGAGAAGCGTGGCCTTTAGACTGGTTGCCCCTCCAAACTACAGGGAGTCCCCAACGCCATTTTCTGTACTGTTAATGAATGATGGCCAGGATTATGTGGGATTAAATTTAGAAAAAACATTGTCCGATGCCTATAAGGACAAGGAAACCAATCCGTTTATTTTTGTAGGTATAGAAGCCGATCACAATAGACTTTATGAGTATGGCACTTCTATTTCTGCGGATTTTAAAGGTAGGGGCAACAAGGCCTTGCAATATTCCAAATTTATCATAGAGGAATTGATTCCCTTCTTAGGCAAGGAATTTAAAGTTTCCCCTCCTGTACAAAACTGGGTCTATTGTGGCTTTTCCTTAGGAGGCCTTTCCGCCTTTGACATTGTATTCAACAATTCCAAATTTTTCGGTAAAGTAGGAGTTTTTAGCGGTTCCTTTTGGTGGCGCAGAAAAGCATACCAAAAACACGATATGGAGGATAGGAGCAGGATTACTTTGGACATGATCAAGAATTCTAAGCACCGTGCACCTCTGCAATACTTTTTTCAATGCGGTACGGAGGAAGAAACCGATGACCGAAACAACAATGGTGTTATAGATGTAATAGATGACACCTTGGATGTAATAAACGAATTGCAGTTAAAAGGGTATTCCTATCCCGGGGACATTTGCTATAAAGAAATTGAAGGAGGAAAGCATGATTTATTCACTTGGGGCTCGGCGCTGCCACAATTTATTAAATGGGCATTCCAAAAGGACTGAATTAGACCTTTATAAATATCTTTTTTCTGTAAAGAATATACCCCAGTAACACATAAAAAGAGACCAATGAGAGCCCATACAACAATGAAGAGGTTTCCATTGCCAAAAAATCCTGTACATAAACAGTATTAAAAAGCCAGGCTTTTAGGGAAGTATCCCCATCTACCTTTACCAAACCCATGATCTTACTGATAAAACTGGAAAGAAAATATAGGACAATGGCATTTGCCCCTGCATATTTAAATATACTGCCAAACTTAATTCCCTTTACATCTGAAAAATAATATATTAGGCCCAAAATAATATTGGCCCAACCAACCGTTACCATTACAAAACTACTACTCCATAGCGCCTTGTTTATGGGGAAAAACAGATCCCAAACATAACCTACGACCAACATTAAAAATCCCATTCCAACAAGCAGTATTTCCTTTTTAGCTCTTTTGGAGCGTAAGATAAGACCTGTAAAAATTCCTAGTAATGCTGAAGCTATAGACGGCAAAGTACTTAACAAACCTTCTGGATCATAATCTGCCTTATAGCTGTGGCTCCCAAATACAAGGACATCCAAATAATTGGCCAAATTGTTCGGTGCACGCTCAAAGGTAGGCGCCATACCGTTGACCGGCACAAAGCCCATTACCAACCAATACCCAATCAAAAGAAAAGCACAAATACCAACCAGTGTTTTCCAATTGAAATTGATAAATAAAATTGAGGCAAAGAAAAACACCACACCAATACGCTGTAGCACCCCTGGAAATCGAATGTTTTCGAAATCCTTAAAGAAGGGAAAGTGAATGGTAAACGCTCCCAAGAAAAGACCCAGGCCTATTAATTTCAAGGCTCTTATGGCTATTTTTTTATAGGTACTGGCATCTACCGGTTTGTGTTGATACGCAAAAACAATGGAACAGCCCACGATGAACAAGAAAAAGGGAAATACAAGATCTGTGGGGGTATATCCGTGCCATGGAGCATGCAAGAAAGGAGCGTATACATGGGACCATGTTCCGGGATTATTTACCAAAATCATAAGGACAATGGTAAGTCCCCTAAAGATATCCACGGAAACTATTCTGTTCTGTATATTCATTCCTAGTTTTGTGCCTGCTTACCTTTTATAGGACCTTCACCTACAGAATATGATCCTTCATCTTATTCCAAGCCCGAGCCAACAAAAATCCGGACACTATGGCGACAGCTGTTAGAATTAGTGCACTGGTGGTTTTTCCATATATCCAATACCCAGTTGCAAACATACAGGAGTAGATCAGGACACAACCTAGCAACATGGCGGTGATACCGGCAGGAACACTCCATTTTTCTTTGGTGTTCACAATCTCTACATTTTCATCTTTCGCCTCCTTGATCACTTTGGACCAACCTGGTCCACCCGGCTGAATTTTTTTGTAAAAATCCTGCAATACCTGTTTTGATTCTGGCTGGGTCATATATGTTGCCGTCAACCAAATAACCGTAGTAACCACGACCACAAAGGGATATTCCGCCCAATCCGGGAATACACCGGTTTCAGCAGCAAATAAGAAAGGTCCCACAGCTGTTAATTTTAAGATAATAGAGACAATTCCCGAAGCAAACATGGCAGTTATCTCACTCCATGCGTTGATGCGCCACCAGAACCATCTCAAAATAAAGATCAGTCCAGTTCCCGCACCAAATACCAATAGTACTTCAAACAACTGCAAGGCATTTTGCAAAAGCAAAGCCAAGGCCGCACTGAAAACCATTAACACCACCGTGGACAATCTACCAACGGCCACCAACCTTTTCTCGGAGGCATTGGGGTTTATCTGTTGTTTGTAAAAGTCATAAACTATATAGGACGATCCCCAGTTTAACTGGGTAGAAATAGTACTCATATAAGCCGCAATAAGGGAAGCCAATACCAATCCCAATAATCCACTGGGTAATTTGGTCAACATAGCCGAATAAGCCAAATCATGACCTAATTTATCTACCGCAACATTTGGGAAGGCCTCATGTATACTGGCAATGTCAGGATATACTACCAAGGATGCCAAGGCTACCAAAATCCATGGCCATGGACGCAAAGCATAGTGCATAATGTTAAAAAAGAAAGTAGCACCTATTGCATGATTTTCATTTTTGGCCGCCAACATACGCTGGGCAATATAGCCCCCTCCACCTGGTTCCGCACCGGGATACCAAGAACTCCACCATTGTACTGCCAGAGGGATTATAAATAGTGTGATCAAAGCATTGGTATTGGTAAAGTCGGGCACAATAGCAAGTTTATCCACAACATGTTCATTGGCCATCAATGCTGTTATACCTCCTACTTCCGGAATATTCACCAAATAGTAGGCCGCTCCAATAGCACCGCCCATAGCTACAAAGAACAGTAGAAAATCTGTATAAACCACTCCTTTAAATCCGCCCAAGGCGCTAAAGGTCACGGTAATCAATCCAGCACTTACCACGGTTACCCATGGTTCCAAGCCCAACATAATACCACCTATCTTAATTGCTGCCAAAGTAACGGCAGACATGGTAATCACATTAAATATCACTCCTAAATAAACGGCTCTAAATTTTCTTAAAAAGCTTGCCGGTTTACCCCCATAGCGCAGTTCATAAAATTCCAAATCCGTATTTACATTGGATTTCCTCCAAAGTTTGGCATATACAAAGACGGTAAGTAAACCTGTCAATAGAAAAGCCCACCAAACCCAGTTTCCGGAAACTCCGTTGGTACGAACAATATCCGTCACCAAATTGGGCGTATCCGTAGAAAAGGTCGTGGCCACCATAGAGAGGCCCAACAGCCACCAAGGCATGGTTCTACCCGAAAGAAAATATTCCGAAGAACTGGCCCCGGATTTCTTGGATACATAAATTCCGATAAATAAAACAATTGAGAAAAAAACGACAATAAAACTGTAATCGAGGGTACTTAATTCCATCAGTTTGGCTTAGGTTTGAGAATTAAGATCTAAAGATAAATTTTTTTGGGATACTTTTGCCCTTTGTTCGCCAAATGTAACGTATGATACTCTTAACAACACCAGATTTAACCATAACGGCATGGGTACTTGCCTTAACTGCCGCATTTGTGATAGGAATTTCGAAAGCTGGGATTAAGGGAATCGCTATAATCAATGTTACTTTAATGGCATTGGCCTTTGGGGCCAAGGAATCGACTGGATTGATAGTACCCCTACTTGTTGTAGGTGATGCCTTTGCCGTGATTTATTACAACAGACATGCCCAGTGGAAGTATATAGTTGCCTTTTTACCTTGGATGATTCTTGGCATACTCATTGGCACAGCCGTAGGAAAGGATTTGCCGGAAACCACCTTTAAAATCAGCATGTCCGTTATAATTTTGGGAACGGTTATAATGATGTATTGGTGGGACAGAAAAAAATCCAAAAACGTACCTACCCATTGGGCATTTGCCGGTTTTATAGGAACCATGGCGGGTATTACCACCATGATAGGTAATTTGGCCGGAGCCTTTTCCAACATTTATTTTTTGGCCATGAGGCTGCCAAAGAACGAATTTATTGGAACCGCGGCCTGGCTCTTTTTTATAGTGAACATATTTAAACTGCCCTTTCATATTTTTATATGGAAGACCATTACTCCTGAGACCCTAATAATTAATCTAAAATTGGTTCCCGGAATAATTTTGGGAATTATTGTTGGCGTGCGCTTGGTAAAAATCATAAAAGAACAATTCTATCGTAAGATGATTTTGATCCTAACCGCTATTGGGGCCTTCCTAATTCTTTTCCGATAATAAGCAAAAAAAGCTGGTGCAATGCACCAGCTCTTCAACTAGACTAACTCAAACTAATACTAACTCAAACTTTTCGAAACAAAAATCGTATTAAAAACCCGTCTAGAAGTTAACTAAACTTCAAGCTAACATTACCAAAAATAAAAGCCTCTACCTCCAAAGGATAAGCGTATTTCCCAACACCCTAATTGTCCCCTAAATATTTTATGCATTTCCTGATAATTATCATATTCTAAGAACGCATTTCTCCTAAAATTTGTCGATTCATATTTGGACTTTACCATGATAAGTAGTTATCCCATAAATAGATAGCTCTGATTTATATTTTAGAAGTAACACCCTAAGGGTCCAACAAATAAAAATATTTAAACGTATGAAAAAACATAGCTTTCATATTCCGGTAATGGGAATCGGATTTACCATAGATACCCCCCTAAAAGTTTCCCACCTTGGCATAGATTCTGTTATTTCTTTGGTAGATGATATCCTGATTGAAAAATTAAGGAAAATGTACTGTGAAAAATTTGAACTACCATACCAGGAAATTTCAGATAAATTGGAAGATTTTAGGGCCAAAAGAATTACCAGTTATCTCAACTTGATCAATGATGCAGCACACAAAAAATTTGAGGACCTAAAAAATTCTGCGCATGAAATAAAGGAATATTTAGGCCTCCTGCCAAATGCTTCCCATCTAAAGGAAGAATTTGAAAAACTTACTTCAAACGATTTCAAATCTGCTGAAATTAAAAAATGGTTAAAGGAGAATTTGTCCATGGGCAGCATCGATGTCAATATTATGACCAAGGTGGACAAGGACAATTATACAAAAAATGACAAGCTGCCCACTGAATTTAATGATGCTCATGCAGCCTTGCGTGGATATGCTATGAGCGAACTATATTCCTCCGTTATTCTTTCTGCTGGGATGAACCCCCGACTTTATAGTTACCTGGAAAATTTCGATGATTTTTTCCCTGATGAAAACGGAAATATTAAAAAGAAGATAGTCTTAAAAGTCAGTGATTATAGATCTGCTTTGATCCAAGGCAAATTTTTGGCAAAGAAAGGAATTTGGGTATCAGAGTATAGGATAGAATCCGGGTTAAATTGTGGTGGGCATGCCTTTGCTACAGATGGTTATTTAATGGGCCCTATTATGGCCGAGTTCAGGGACAACAGACAAGCTTACATAGATGAAATCCACGACATTTTAATTCCGGCACTGGCCAACAAAGGCCGACAAGTACCCAAACAGAATCTATCCTTAAAAATCACCGCCCAGGGTGGTGTTGGTACTGCTGAGGAACACCAATTTCTTATGGATCATTACAAAGTGGATTCTGTAGGTTGGGGGACCCCATTTTTATTGGTTCCGGAGGCCACTACCGTAGACAAGTCCACCTTGGAGAAATTGGTCGCCGCAAAAGAAGAGGATTTGTACCTGAGCGATATATCCCCATTGGGAGTACCGTTCCACAACCTTCGTGGAAACACCAAGGATATGGAAAAACAAAAAAACATAGATAAGGATCGGCCAGGAAGCTCCTGTCCAAAGAAATTTGTAGCCTTAAACAAGGATTACTCTGACAAAGGGCTATGTACTGCCTCAAGGCAATACCAAAATTTAAAAATTAAGGAACTGGATGATCTGGATCTATCGGAAAAAGAATATACCGGAAGATTGAATAAAATAACAGAGAAATCATGTACCTGTGTAGGTTTAGGTACCTCTGCCTTATTGGCCTATGGCCTGGATACTAAAACAGAAGGATCAGGCGTATCTATCTGCCCCGGACCCAATATGGCTTATTATTCCAAAATAATGACATTAAAGGAAATGGTGGACCATATATACGGACGTGGCAATGTTATTGAGAGAACCGATAGACCCCATATGTTTGTTAAGGAATTGGGGATTTACCTTGATTATCTTAAAAATAAGATTGAGGAGTCCAGGGAATCCATGAATAAAAAACAGGAAAAATACCTGTTGACCTTTACCCATAATTTAAATGAGGGTATCACCTATTACCAACAATTATTTGGCAGCCTTAAAGGACAATTTGAAAACGTAAAGGACTCTGTTCTAACAGAATTGACACAAGGTTTAAAAACATTGGAAGGTTTTAAAATGGAGATAGAAACGCTTTCTTTATCGGAGGTGTAATCTTACTCTTTTAAAGATCAATCCGGCAGAGTCGTGAATTTTAATCGGAATATCAAAGGGCCTTCCTTTGCCGATTGTCCTTCATAGCTATAACCGTTACTTGGTCTTTGTTGAAAATATAATAAACAGTTGTATTTTTATGAATAACTGCTCGCCTTAAAAGTTTTTAACTTTTTGATTCAGGATATAATGTAGGGAAATTCGAAACCGTTAATTCAAATTGCCGAAGTAAACCTTCAAATTTGGCGACCTCCTTTACAGTGAACTTTTGAATCGGGCAATGTTTAATGGAAATGGCATTGTGCAATGACCTTTTTGTCCATTCAACCCTATAAGGTTTATCCATTGTTTAAACCTTCCCAGAATTCACTGGATTCCACACTTTCACCTTGCTGATAATCCTTGATGCCCCTTAGGATATTAATCCTATCCGTTTCTGTAAGTTCTTCCCACCAGTCTGCAGATTTGTCCTCACTAGACAATTTAACAGAATTAAGGAGACTTAAAATAGAATCATCGGTCAACGCTTGAATCCATCCTACAAGCTCTTTTTTGGTTTTGTTTAATTCTGCCGTGCCCATATAATCATTTTATAATAAAGTTACAAAAACTATGCAATTATGAATTAATTCAAATACCAATATTTTTTTCTCCGCGTTTGTGACCTAATTTATCCTTAATTTGAAATTTGATCTAAAAAGATAGTCCTATAATACCCATTTTTAACATTAATTAGTCTCAAATGTAGCGGTAGTTGACCAGTCGCTCCAATTTAAATTTTGATCCCGGTAACGGACCCTCCAGTAATAGGTAGTGTTGGGTTTTAACTTATTGGTTTTTTCATCGGTAAGGTCATCATCCTTTTGCCTATTTTCCTTGTAGTACCAATTTTCGAATTGTTTCCAGCTGTCAAAAATTGGCTTTTCAAAGTCGTTGCTCTCTGCAATCTGCCAATGGGAAGCCGCATGGAATGCATTGCTGAAGCTGCTATTAAAATCCCCGGCTTTTAGTGTAGTACCTGTAAAATCAACCGTTTCGTTATTGGGTGAGATAACACTGGGCGCTCCAGGCTTTCTTTCGTTTTTATAAATGACCAGACTGTCCCTAAGTTCATTTTTTCGCTCCAACTCTTCGTTCCCCTGACTAATTCTCTTAATGGTAAACTTAGGGTCTTCCGGACTGGCATCAACTTCCACCATCACAAAACCATACTCGTCCTGGGTTACCGTAAATTCATCGTAATCCCTGCCTTCAAATTCCCCCCAATTGTCAATGGCCCCTCCTGCAGAGGCAACATTGATCCATAAGTGTTTATGATCTTTGGAATGACCTCTGGAATAACCGTGGGTATGTCCAAAAAAGTGGATACTGGGCTTCCCTGTCTTAGTGGTAAAGGCTTCCAAAAGAGCTACCACCTTTCCTGTAAAATCCTCTTCTCCGGGAATCCAAAGTTCCGATTTGTGGGGATGGTGCAATTGAGCAAAAACAAAATCTACCTCATCGTTCTGTGCAGTTTCATCCAATAGCTTTTGCAACCACTCATACTGATCCCTACTGTTATTATAGCCATCGTTGGAATTGAGCCCTATAATCCTGGTATTGCCATAGTCCTTGAACCACCAGTGTTCCGCATAGGCCGGCGTGCCGTTTTCCGGCAGACTGAAATACTTAAAATAAAATACCGAATTTTTTTCGTGGTTCCCCAATACTGGGTAGACCGGCACCTCCGCAAATAATCTTTCAGCAGGATTAAAAAAATGATCTTTCCATTGATAATATTTGGTGCCATTCTCCACCAAATCACCAGGTATCATCACCATGGCCAAATTATTGGGAAGTTTGCCCCCGAACTCTTTTTCCAAATATTGCAATATGCCATCATTGACTACTTCCGAAAACTTATTGGGATTATTGTGGTCTATTTGCATATCGCTCATAGCCACAATTTTAAAGGACTCATGGTCACTGGCAAAGGGAGGGGTTTTAAATTGAAAAATGTCCGACACTATTTTTCCTGTTTTCACGCGATAGTAATATTCGGTAAAGCGCTTTAATCCTTCCAATTTAACTTCGTGAATTCTAGATTCACTAAAATTGATGTCAAAAGCAATACCCTTGGTCTTTTTGCCTAGTTTTGGCGTTGATCCCCATTCAACCATGCTTTCCTCACCCACCGATGTTTCCCACATAATTTTAATGGAATTGGGCTCTGCATCCTGAAGATAGGGTTGAATTAAAAATTCTTTCTTTGCATTTTGGGCACCTCCCAATACATGGAATGCCATGGCAAAAAACAATATTACTTTAATCTTCATGTCTAGATCTATGTATTTTTAATTACGAATGTACAATGGCCAAACTTTCATCCAGAATATTTAAGGCCGAATCCAGTTCTTTTCTACTTATGGTAAGTGCGGGTGACAATTGCAGAACGTTACCCGCAGAAACCTTAAAGCTAAGGCCTCGTTTTAAACATTCGTACATGACCACCTCCGCCTCATCTATCGCCTTTTCCTTGGTTTTCTTGTCCTTCACCAATTCTACACCCCACAACAATCCCATACCCCTGACATCACCAATAAGGGGATATTTTAACTGTAATGCGCCCAGTGACGTTTTAAGGTATTTTTCATCTGCCTTGACCTTGTCCAATATTTTTTCATTTTCCAAAAAGGCAATGGTACCAAGTCCTGCTACGGCACCTAACGGACTTTTTTCATGGGTATAGTGTCCCAGCGAGATATCCCCGAACTTGTTGTATTCGTCCCTAGTGATAATTGCAGCCTGAGGAAATATTCCACCCCCCAATCCCTTTCCAATACACAATATATCCGGTTCTATTCCATAATGTTCAAAAACAAACATCTTACCTGTTCTGCCAAGAGCTATTGGAATTTCATCCAAAATAAGTAATACCCCATATTTGGTGCAAAGCTCCCTGGCCTTCTTCCAAAATGCTTTGGAGGGCAATTGAACATCCGTATTCCTAATAGTTTCGGCAATAAAAGCCCCAATATCGCCTTCCTTGGAAAACACATATTCCAAATATTCCAAACATTTATCCTCATTGTCTTCAAAAATTCCACGGTAGGTAACAGGTGGTGGAATACGCTCCACTCCTGGCATTAATGGCCCCATGGACTCCCTAAAAACGGCTTCCCCACCCACGCTGATGGCATCCAAGGAAGCCCCGTGAAAAGAATCCCAAAAAGAAACCACCTTAAATCTGCCCGTGACGGCCCTCGATAATTTTAGGGCAATTCCTATGGAAGAACTTCCATTAGGAGTCAAGAGCACCCTGTTAAGATCGGATGGCATCAAAGAGGCCAATTTTTCAGCAAAATCAATGGCAGGAATGTTGGTATAACGTCTTGGGGAAAAAGGCAAAACTTTTAATTGCTCAATAATTTTTTCAATTAGATTTGGATTGGCGTAGCCAACTTGGTGCACATTATTGCCATGGAAATCCAGGTATTTTTTTCCTGATATGTTCTCAATATAGGGTCCCTCACAACTTTGTAAAACATCCAGACAAGGAGTGGACATGGATTGATGAAGGAAATATCTGGCATCCCGTTCCAAAATTTGTTTGGTTTCCTCGCTAATCTCAGAGTCCATCCAAGCAGCACGTGCCGGAGTAAAATTAATATCTCCTTCGGTCTTTTTGTTCTGGGCACCAATACCTGAATTATCTTGCTTCATAAGGTCCGTATTTTGCTATTATTTCTCGTTCTTTTGTGTTTTCGTTCAGGATATAGATATCATATTGACTTCCTTGGTTATACACCCGGACCACAATATGACCGTTCTGACTTTTATATTGATCCAACCTATCGCCTATCACATCTTTAAGAGGTTGTAACATAACCGTTGAAAACAAATCCCGCTCTCCAGGATATAAGGACTTGGAAGTTATTCTTCGTAGCACTTCCTCCCCTGGGTGGTCCGATGACCAATTTTGTTGGATCCATACCCTTGGTCTAAGTGTTCTTACAAAGAATACATTTTGGGAATCCCTGTTGCCATGATGGTTCAAGGTGGCAACATCCACAGGACCAATCACTGGTGCCACGTGCGATTCCAAGGAATTTAAGTCCATTTGTCCCAAGGTATCGATACCACTAATATCTCCTCCGGTAAAATAATCGAACCGGCCATAGGTAATTTTTAGACATGTGCTTAAAGGATTTTCACCGGGATAATCCCCTTTGGTAAAGAAAGAATAATAATCCTCGTTTTCACCAGTCCATATATCGCCATTAACAGCAATATTACGAATTTCAAAATGGGGATATTTATTGGGGGATTGTTTTAGATGGATTTGATTTATAGCCCCAGGCTTTAAGGCTTCGTAAATCATCCCATCTTCCTTGATGTGATAATCCATATAATTCCAATACTCCTGCAATGTTTCTATAATACTATAAGAATCGTTCGCTTTTATTTTCTTTTGTACTGCTGTATTCTTTAAATCGATTGGATAATTACTTCCGCGGTCCAAATGGGTTTTAATAGGCAATAAACTCCCTACTTCCATCATTCCTGTTAAGCCATACTTTCCTTTTGGGTGTCGTTTCCTTTTAACATCCATCTCCCCGAAATGATCGTCATGGTAATGTGTAATTAGTCCGTAATCCAGTTGCAAGGTTTTATTTTTTGGAAAAAACTGATGAATATAATCCACAATCCATTGGGGCGCAGTTTTGGAATTATCGGGTTTTTGTACTGCATTTCTGGCAGATAATGTTCTAGGATGGGTTTCGGACATGTCACCTGCATCCACCAAGAGCGTGGTCGCATCTGGAAAAACAAAAAAAGCGGCATCCCCCCTACCTGTATTTATATGATGAATATCCAACATCCCCTCTTCCCACGCGGGTAATTGCCCTCCTTTGTCTTGGGCCGTTACCAGCATCATGGACAAAAGAAGAAATATGAACTTCATTGATAAACCTTTTACCGTTATTTCCAATTACTTTAATATTGATGTAGATAGCACTTGTTTAGGAATGGTCTTAGTTTGATAATCCACGTTCAACCAACCACTACCACCTCCATTAAACCATACCACTTGCAAAGGGTAGGTTCCCGGCTTTAAGGAAATACTGCCATTCTTTTCAATCACCCCATGATCTCCATCATTATCCACTACCAATTCATTATTTACCCACAATTTACTACCATCGTCAGAATTGGTATAAAAGGTAAATCTATCCTCCTTTTCGACCTGAATGGTGGTGCTGAATCTTACCACTGTGTTGCTTCTAATTTCTTCCTTTACCTCGTCAGAAGTAATTTCAAAACAAGTTCCCTTGGCATCCGGTTTTCTATTTTCCAGACTGGGAATGCTGGTCAAGTTTTCCAAATAAAAAACCTCATAAGAAATGGGAGGGGCCATTGTCTTGTTTTTTATTCTAAAAAAGGCCTCCGATACCGTACTGGCAATTTTTCCATTTCTAAAAATAGCACTTTTAACAACAACATTTTCTGTTGTCTCGACCGGGTCGGTATATAAAGTGGAATTTGCAGTGGGCATGGAACCATCCAAGGTATACCTTATCTCACCAGTACCGTTTGTGTTTTCCATAATAATGGTCGCGGTGTCATCAAATAGGCCCCCAGCCTTTTTATTGAGTTTGGCAACAGGTAGAATAGCCGGTTGCTCAACCCTTATCGTAGTGGGATAATCATCGTTAAGATCAAAGCCTTCAAAAGCATTTTTTACTGGTTTGCCAATCCAGGCCATAGGTGTTTTTATTCCCAAAGCAAAAGCGACCGTTGCCGCATTGTCATATTGATAAACTGGATATTTAAGCACATGGTTCTTCTTGACCGATTTTCCCCAAAGGATAAAAGGAATTTCTATTTCCTGTAAAGATTCACCTCCATGACCTTTTCCCAGTCCACCATGATCTGCGCTTATGATAACCAATGTTTCATCGGCCATTCCAGATGCCTTGATAGCTGCCATTACTTCTGCCAGCATGGCGTCCGCCTTTTCCACGGATTTATAGTATTCAGGGCTCCCGTGACCGTATTCGTGTCCACCATGATCTACATGGTCAAAATGGATAAAAGTGAAGGTGGGCTTTTTTTCTTTTATATAAGCACTGGCCAAGGCTGCCGTTTGGTCTTCGGACTCTGGATTTATATCATAGTCCACGGCCCCTTTTTCAAACAGTCTTCCAAATCCCGACCAATGATAAATTGCTCCTATTTCCGCACTTTCCTTTTGGTCATCTATCAATTGAAAGATGCTTGGAAAAAGAAAATCCTCACTTTGCGTAATCGTGGGCAATACAAAATTGTTTTTCTCCCAGCTGTTGGAAGTAATACCATGTTGCTCAGGACCGGCACCCATAATCATGGAAGCCCAGTTGGTACTGGAACTTGTAGGCAGAACCGCCCTGGCATGCATACTGGCAGCCCCTTCACTTATAATCTTATCAAAGGTTGGGGTTGTTGCATTTTTTAATCCATTGGGACTTAATCCATCAAAACCAATAACCACCACATGCTTTACTATGGGAGAATTTTCATGATTTTTTTTGGCACAGGACCAAAATGAACCGAAAATAATTATCAATGCAATTATTTTAAGCAATAATTCTTTAGCGAAAACTTTTTGCAAGATGCCCGAAATAGCCGAAAACAAGGTGCTTTTAAGTACAAAATTGGCTTTGCTCATTTAGATTGGTTTTAATTTTTGATTAATGAAGAAGTGTAAATATCATGTGACTAAGTTAAGTTAAATAGTTAATAATATTAAATTTTTGTAACTATAACTACAATTTCTATTTAAAAATTTATAATTGCCAATGCCATAGAAAGTATACTCCCTCCCTATACACTTACAGCTGCTTAGTTAACTAAAAAGGCAAGGCCATAGCGGTTTTCCACTATGGCCTTGGACAAAATATATATGGGCTTGGGTTTTGTTTTGCCAATCAATATCGGCAATATGCCCCCAAAACCTATTTGGTGCCGAAAATTATTCCAACCACCAGGTTATTTCACGAATCTTATCGTTCCCAGCTCCAAACTGACTTTCAATGGCTGTAGCTACATTTGCAGTATTGTTGTTGTACTCGGAATTAGGGTAGATCCATCGGGTTGGAGGGGTGGCTCCCGGTAATTGTGCGAATGCAGGGTAACCTGTCCTTAAGTGATCAAAATATGCCCTCCAGCCCGTTTGCAAAAAGGAAGTAAAATATTTCTGGGTCAGAATGAGCTCCATTTTCTCCTCAGTGGCCAAGCTATTATCAAACACCACCTCTGCCCCCAAAAGATAGTTGTCGGCATCCGAAGGCTCTACATAGGTTTCAAAATTCTTGGCATAGGTATTATAAAATTCGAAAGATGATTTTACCGCATTTTCATAATGTTCCTTGGCATCGGTAGCGATCCACCCACGAACGGATGCTTCGGCCAATATAAACTCCAGTTCCCAATATCCCATTAAGTTGTGCGGCTCGGTAGTAGGGTCCGTGGTATATCTCAGGTTTACCTTGGAGACATCGCCTGCGGCCGCCTTGTCGTTTACCTCTGCATAAGGTGCCAAGGGATCCCCTCCCTCGTAGGCCATAAAATCATCAATGGCCAATCCTGCCTCCTTGGCATTTTTGGTCTGTCCGCAATAAATGAACAGCCTAGGGTCCTGTCTGTCCTGGAGCATTTCGATAAAGGTAGAGGACATGTACATTCCCGATCCATAACCACTGGAGTTGAATTCCGTATACCTACTCCCTTCCTCGTCCAAAAAGACCAACTGGCCATTGTCCTCGTTAGATTCCATTATGGGCCCATTATTGTATATACCGGCAAAGGAACTTATTAGGTTCAAATCCGCGTCGCCCACCTTTTTGGAAAGGGTCATAAGGACCTTTAGCCTAAAGGAATTGACCAATTTTTGCCATTTGGTGGTATTCCCGCCAAAAATAATATCCCCGGCAATAATATTGGTATTCCCCTCCAAAAGATCATTGGCTTCCGACAGTTCCTTTAATATCCCGACAAAAACTTCTTTTTGGGTATCATACTTGGGCAGATACTGCTCCCCGGTCTCCCCTTTAAGGGCTTCGCTATAGGGAATATCGCCAAATGTAAGGGTCAGGTTATAGAAGTAGTATGCCCTGAAAAATTTGGCCAAGGCCATATATTCATCGCTTTCTATACGCTCTGCCTCCTCCATCATTTTGGTGACCTCCCCCAACATATTATAGTCGTCAAAGCTGGCACGGTCCCAGTTGTAATATTGGCCACTGTTCTCCCCATCGGTCTGCACCAAAATACGGGATGCGTACAAGGCCCCGGTACCATCCACCTCAAAGGCATTGCTTGCTATATTGGTCAATAACAATTGCGGGTGCGTTTCACTGACATTATTAGGGTTGTCGTTCAATTCTGTCAGATCTTGACAGCCAGTAAGAGCCATCAATACTGTTAATCCGAATAAAATTCCTATTTTTTTCATTGTGTGTCTTTTACTAAAATTTAACATTAACGCCTATACCGATGTACCTAGTGGAAGGATCCTGTAAATTATTGTCGTTCCCAAAATCCGGATCAATGATATCTGCCTTCTTCCATACCAATAGGTTATAGCCGCTAAGGGTTACATCAAGATTCTTAACGCCGTTGATATTGGTCAGTTCGGTGAGATCATATTTAAAGGAAAGGGTCCTTAACTTAAAGAAGCTCCGATCGAAAATATTGGCAAACTTCTCGTTTTCCTTGTAGGTCACGGCAGCCCTGTACGGGTAGTTCTGTGACCAGGTCTGCCAGCTCACCGCAGTGGTATTCTGGGTGTAGGTCCTGGTATCGGAAATAACATCCCCATTTACGTCCTGCACCAGGTCGCCGCCCGTAACCTGTACCCCGTCCGGTACATATACCGGTACTCCGGCCGCGTATTCCGCATCCCTATATTCGGTAGAATTGGGGTGCTTACCGCCCCACCACATCTTCTCAACGGTCAGGGAACGGATCAGACCGCCCCATCCGCCGTCTATACCAACATTCACGGTCAGGTTCTTATACTTAAAACTATTCTGAAGCCCTAGGGTCCAATCCTGATCGTTATGTCCCAAAAGTTGTGGGAAATTATCCCTGATAGGCAATCCATTGGTACCCAGGATCAGATCCCCGTCCGCAGACTTCTGCCACACCGTTGCATAGTAGCTGTCCGCCCTATCGTTCAGCCTTAGATTGTTATAAGTGGTATTGTCCCCATATATTTCCGTGATTTTCTGGACCTTTCTGCTCCAGTTCGCGGTAACGTTCCAACTAAAGTCCTCCGTAAGGATCGGTTTGGCATTGAGCACCACTTCCAGACCATTGGTAGTATATTCGTTGCCATTTACCTTTCTGTTCTCAAATCCCGATGTGTTCGAGATTGGCAGATCAATGATCTGGTTGCTGTCCACCACATTGTAATAGGTAAGGTCCAGGGCAACCCTGTTCTTTAAAAAGGCAGAACTTAGACCAAGCTCGAACGAATCGGAACTTTCGGGCTCTATATTGGAATTTACAAGGCCATTGGGGTACTGCAATTTTATATTCCCTCCAAAAACACCGCTATTGGTGTAATAGGATTCCGTGCTATAAGGGTTCAGGTCACTGGAAACCTGTGCCCATGACCCATAGAGCTTTAAATAGTCCACGGCCTCCGGCATGGTTACAAAATTGGACACCACCGTACTCAAGGAAACCGATGGGTAGAAGTAAGAACGGTTTTCCTTGGGCAATGTAGAGGACCAGTCGTTCCTGGCAGCAGCGGTCAAAAACACCGCATCGTAAAGATCCACTCCCAAAGTGGCATAGACACTATTGGTCGCCCTTTCCTCGACATAAGTAGTTGCGGCCACATTGCCACTGGTATTGTTAAGGCTGTACACAAAAGGGACCACTAGTCCGTCAGTGGAGTTGTACTCCTGCTGGTATTTTCTATAAAAGGTAGAGGCACCGGCGTTCACGTCGAAGGAGATATCCTCGGTCAAAGATCTGGTATAGGAGGCCAAAATATCGTAGTCTACGGTCAACCTTTTGGAGTTCCACGTCTTATAGTCCCCTTCCCTGGCATCGCCGTAATTCAAATAGGTCTTGGGGCTCTGTCTGTCCTCAAAAATATCCTGCACCACGGCCGAGCCCCTTCCCTGAAGGTTAAGGCCTTCGGCTATATTGTACTTAAGTACCATCTGGGCATTGATCAGATCGGCATCGTATTTCTGGTTCAGTTCATTGGCCGCAAAATAAACGTTGTTGTACCAGGCATAGTTAAAATTGGCCTGCCTATAGCCTTCCTGTCCGGGAACGTACATATGTTCCTGAAGTTCCTTGCCATTGACATCGTCCCCCATCCAAATTAGAATGGTATACATGTGGTTCTTTGGTCCGTAACCATGCCTTGGGTAGTTGGGGGAATACACCTTGTTATAGGATAATTTACTGTCCAAGGTAAGTGATTTGGAAAGGTTGGTGGTAGATTTAAAAGTCAGGCCCCCTGTCTTAAGGCCCGAATTGGGGACCCTATCCTTTTGGTCGGAATAATTTCCCGACAAACGGAACGACCCTTTTTCGGATTTGCTCGATATGGAAAAATCCGTACTGGAAATATACCCGGTCCCCATGAAATCCTTTAGGTTATTGTGATATTCCCAAGGCGTCGGCACCCTGGAATAACGGGATTTATCGTCATATTGGGTGCCATAGACATCCCCCCACCAAGGAATGGTTTCCCCGGTAACGTTATCCAATATCGGGCTGTTCCATTGGGAGACCATAACCCCAGGCTCAAACTTGGGACCCCAGATCATATCCCCATCGGAAATACCTCCGTCCTTACCGTCCCAGAATTCATATTTTCCATTGGATCCGTTACCATATTCCGTTTGGGTTTCCGGAAAAACAGTGAAGCCTGCGGATACCATTGTATTATGGGAAACCGAAATTTCCAAACCGTCTACATTGGCGTTCTTGGTCGTGATCAATATGGCACCGTTCCTTCCCCTGGACCCATAAAGTGCAGAAGCCGTTGTTCCTTTCAGGACGTTTACATTGGCGATGTTGTTGGCGGAAACATCATAAAAATCGGTCTCGACAGGTATCCCGTCAATTACGATCAGGGGCGATTTGCCCCTTAGGGAAAACGAGGGCTTTTGAAATAGTCCAGTGGGATTGCTTACGCTGAGTCCCGCTACCTGACCGGTAAATAGATTCCCCACATTGGGGGCATTTATTTCCTCTATGATCTCCACATCCATTTTCTGGGTGGCATAACCGATCTTCTTCTCCGCCCTGGTAATACCCAAAGCCGTTACAACCACCTCATTTAATTTTTCCGAATCGGGAAGAAGTACTATTTCCGCTGATGTTTTACCAGAGGTGGCAAGTTCAGTTGGTATATATCCTATATAGGAAACGAGGAGAATATCGCTTACCGAATTCAACTCAATTTGAAAATTTCCGTCAAAATCGGTAGCCACACCCTTGGAACTACCTTTAATGACTACTGACGCCCCTGGTAAAGGCGCATTGTTTTCATCCAAAACCTTTCCCGTAAATATTCCCTGGGAATGGCCCATGATACATGCAAAAAAGGCAAATACCATAACAATACTTGTTTTGTTCATTCTGTTTAGTTTGTGATTTTTTTAATTATTTAGTGAGCGCAAATATCCTAGGCATAGGTTAACTAAACCCTCAATTAATATTAAAAGATTGCAATGAAATGGGCTTAATTGTTAAAACAACGTTAACAGCGAAAATTGGACAAGAAACCAACAAAATAGTACTTAAGACCCGCCTAAGAAAAGTGCACCTCTAGAAGAAATGTGAAGAGTGATGCGGAATAAACTGGAGAAAAATTACACTTCGGCCAATTGTATTTCCGACTTTTCCACTAATAAATTCTTTCTGTATTTCCTTTTGAAGTAGAAAAGTGAAACTAGAGTAATAATAGTCCCCAAAACAGCGATTAAATAAGTGCTGGCCATAAAGAAATTGAGCCAAGAAAGCTTGCTATGACCAAAATTCTTATAAAGAAGTACTCCCATGCTACCTAAATAACCAAAGGCATCTGCAATATATATAAGGTAACCAGCATTTCCCTTTATCCGAAAAGTGGCAATCATACGATCGAAAAAAATACAGTTAAAAGGTACATAACATATATAGAGCCCAAAGCCTACACTGATCATCCAAAGAATAGGTGAAATTAAGGCCATTTGAAACAACAGGGTAGAAAGACCAATGGCAATAGTACCAAAAAGCAATAGGTAGTGATAGGAAACAAAGGCCTTATAATTATTTTTGATCACTCCTAAAAAACCTATGATCACCAATACCAGTATAGCTATAGGCAGTTCGGATATGGTATATATGGCAGCATCTCCCTGGAAACCTAAGGCATCCCAAATTTCCCTAGAAAAATTATCCCTGAAATCGCGCAATGCCGTTAAGAAAGTGTAGAAAAAAACCAAAATTATAATTGGAAACAGGAAGGCAAGAAAAACCCTTTTTCTATCCTTTCCTGTCATTGGTTTCCGTTCTGTTCTAAGTTCCTTATCCTCCTCCGTAGGTTGGGGCATTTTATTCAACAACCAAGCAAAAAATACAAAAGGGGCTAAAAAAACCCCACCGGTAACGGAAGGCATCCAAAATTGGGATACCTGCCAATTTTCCATAACCAAAAGACCAACCGATTTTACCGCGCCACTGGATACTATAAAGCTGGAACATAAAGCCACACCTAAAAATTCAGTAAACTTTCTACCTTCCAAATATGAAAAAACAATTCCCCATACCATCCCTAAAGGAAGGCCATTTAAGAACATGAATACTATATTATAAGGAGACGGAGTTATGGCGAACAATAGTAGACTTGCCTCGGCAGCAAGAATTAGTCCCAGGAGATAATATATTCTCTTGTTGGGCTGAAGCTCTGAAATTACTTTAATCCCTATAAATTTAGATAGCATATACCCAAGTACCTGCGCAATTATCAGAATTATCTTGTAATCTACCCCCGCAAACGAAAGGTCTTCAAATGTAGCTACAGTAAAGGGCTTGCGAAAAGCATACATGCAGAAATAAGTGCCAAAGGAGGCAAATGCCCCATATAGCAAAAACGAAATATCTTTTTTTACTAACTTCAAAAGTGTTGGTAGTTTGGTCTAAAATTTCTCAAAAGATAAATATTAAAAGACAATATTCGCCCCTTTTTAAGTTGAAATGAATTTTTTAAAGTTATTAGAGCATTATGTAAAGATTAAAATAATAAACCACGGCATATTTTGTCAATTTTCAGGAAAGGCTCGGCCTCGGGTCATGAAATATCGGCATTTCTCAATCTAAGGGCATTGGCGATTACGGAAACCGAGCTAAAACTCATGGCCAAAGCTGCAATCATGGGTGATAAAAGTAGCCCAAAAAATGGATATAGAACACCAGCAGCAATAGGTACGCCAAGCGTATTATACACAAGTGCAAAAAATAGGTTTTGCTTAATATTTCCCATCACTTTTACACTTAGGTTCCTCGCTTTTACAATTCCTTGTAAATCTCCTTTTACCAAAGTGATCGAGGCACTTTCAATAGCCACATCGGTGCCTGTTCCCATGGCAATACCAACCTCACTCTTTGCCAAGGCAGGTGCATCATTGATGCCATCTCCTGCAACCGCAACTTTTTTGCCCTGTTTTTGTAAGCTTTCCACTTCATTTAACTTATCCTGAGGTAGCATCCCAGCTTTAAAATCGGTAAGATCAAGTTCCTCCGCCACAGCCTTTGCAGTATCATAGTTATCCCCTGTCAACATCATTACCGATATTCCCAAGGATTGCAATTCTGCAATCGCCTTTTTGCTGGTTTCTTTTATTTTATCTGTAATTACAACAAATCCAACCGCTGTACTATCTACAGAAATCATGGAAACCGTTTTACCAAGTTGCTGTTGCATTTTTACCTTATTGATTAACTCTTCCGACATTGTGGCTTTGACTTCCTCCATCATGCTATCATTCCCCAATGCCAACTTTTTCCCATTGACAATTCCTGTTACGCCTTTCCCTGTGACCGAATTAAATTCTGACACCTTCAATATTTCCGCTCCTTGTTCCTTCCCGTATGCAACCGTCGCCTCCGCCAACGGATGTTTGCTCATTTGATTGAGCGATACAATATATTGCAACACTTTTTCCTCAGGGTATTCACCCGAGGTAACCACTACTTTTTCCACAGATGGTTTTCCTGCTGTAATTGTTCCGGTCTTATCAATAATTAGAGTGTCAATTTTATTCATTTTCTCCAAGGCCTCCGCATTTTTGACCAATACCCCGGATTGCGCCCCTTTCCCTATTCCTACCATAACAGACATTGGTGTGGCCAAGCCCAAGGCACAAGGACATGCTATGATCAATACGGCAATAGCATTTACCAAGGCATAGACATATTTGGGTTCTGGACCAAAAATAGCCCAAACGATGAAAGTAATAACTGAAACCAATACCACAACGGGAACAAAATATCCTGAAATCCTATCCGCCAATTTCTGAATTGGAGCCTGACTTCGACTGGCCTTATTGACCATGTCTATAATTTGTGCCAACAAAGTGTCCGAACCCACTTTTTCTGCCTTCATCACAAAGGATTGGTTTCCATTTATAGTTCCGGAACTAACATGGTCACCTTCTTTTTTGTCTACTGGAATGGGTTCTCCGGTAATCATGGACTCGTCCACTGAGCTCATGCCCTCATGGATGACCCCATCAACAGGAATTTTATCCCCCGGCTTAACCCTGAGTAAATCCCCTATTTTAATTTTATCGATGGCAATGACCTCTTCCTTCCCATCTACCAGTTTGATAGCCTTATTGGGCGCCAATTTTAACAGCTCTTTCACCGCATTGTTGGTCTTACTATGGGCCCGGGCCTCTAAAAGCTGTCCCAACAAAACCAGGGTCAATATTACCGTAGCGGCTTCAAAATAAACGTGTACAGTACCGTGATGGGTTTTAAATTGGGAAGGGAAAATATCGGGAAAAAGCATCCCGAACACACTAAATAGCCAAGCAACCCCAGATCCTATACCAATAAGGGTAAACATATTTAAATTCCATGTCTTTATTGAGCGATATGCCCTTTCAAAAAACATCCAAGTAGCATAAAATACCACAGGAAGGGAAAGTCCAAACTGGATCCAATTCCAATATTTCATTTCCAAAAGAGTATACAACGGGTTATTGGGTACCATCTCGGACATAGCAATAAGAAAAATGGGGAGCGTAAAGGCAAGGGCTATCCAAAATTTCTTCAATAATTTATTATAGTTTTTTTCCTCTGCCGAAATATCTGCCTTTAATGGCACCAGGTCCATTCCACAGATCGGACAGGAACCTGGTTCATCCTGGATAACCTCAGGGTGCATGGGACAGGTATATTGGGTATCACCCCCAATATTCGCCTTTACCTCTTCCACCAGATCCATTCCACAAACCGGACAATCCCCCGGTTGATCATAGGTCTTATCCCCCTCACAATGCATAGGGCAATAAAAGGTCCCTGTACCCTTACCATTGGGCTTTTGTTTCTTAGGTAGATGATGCTCGTGTTCCTCCCCTGGCATAGAAATGCCATAGGCGCCGCCATCATCTTCAAGGGCCTTTTTGAAAGTAGATAGAGGTATATGCCCGTCCATGTCAATTACAGCTTCGGCTTTTTCCAAATTTACCGTTGCCTGGGTAACGCCTTCCACTGCATTTAAGGTGTTCTCTACATGCGACCTACATCCATTGCAGGTCATACCGTGTATCTTATAGGTGTGTCTCATATCCAAGCATTTTTAATTCGTAAGTAAAAATAGTCATATTGACACGGAACACTTTTTACAATTATGGAGAATCCTTACATAATTTTGTCCAGCGGTTTTCTATCCCATTGTTGTAACTTTTTATACTCTCCCATAGACATGCCTGTGACCGACTTAAACTGCGAGGCCAAATGGCTACTGTTCCTATAATTTAAGGTATACCCAATTTCAGAAAAATTGAGTTCGTTCATCTGGATGAGTTCCTTTGCCCTTTCAATTTTAAGATCGATGTAGTATTTCTCAATGGTTACACCTTCCTTTTTACTGAACATTTTACTTAGGATGGAGTAATTTTTATTTAATTTTTTGGACAAGTAGGTGGACATGTTCCCTGCTATATCATTTTCTCCATTATTGATCGTATTAATTAATTCGATTTTAATGTTTTCAATGATCATATCTGATGTATCCTTAACCAATTCGAAGCCGTTATTTTTCAATATGCCTTCTATTATTTCTTCCTCATTATCCGCATTTTCCTCATAAACGATCTCTCCTAATTTTATTGATACCATGGCAATCCCAAGCTTGGAAAACTCCTGTGCCAAAAGGGTTTTACATCTATCACAAACCATATTTTTGATTAGGAGTTTTTTCATCTGTTAAAGATTTTAAATTTGGGTTTAGCCCAACCTTTTGGTTGCGGACCTTACCACAAAACTATCATAAATAAACATAACAATATTCCCCTTCCAAAGCTGGGAAGGGGAATTCATAAGCATCCATAGAGCGTTGGCTACAAAAGGAAATCACTTCCGGCTCCTACATGCAAATCCAGCAGTTGTTGACCAGCGTCCACGGCGGTTTACTTTTTGAAGGTAGAAAAGAGGTAATACAGAATATTCGACATCAAATTCAATCTGGCATTACTTCTACGATCATTTCGATCTCTACGGCGATATTTCCTGGAAGTGATCCCATACCTACAGCAGCACGGGCATGTTTTCCCCTTTCTCCAAATACGGCCACCATTAGATCTGAATATCCATTGATCACTTTGGGATGATCGGGAAAATCCGGCCCTGCATTTACCATACCTAAGACCTTGACCACCCTTACTACCTTATTTAAATTTCCCAATTCCGATTTTAAGACAGATAATTGATTAATCCCAGTAATTCGGGCGGCCTCATAACCCTCCTCTATGGTTAAATCTGTCCCGACCTTGCCCTCAATATTTTCCCCATTACTCTGGAGTGGCCCTTTTCCCGAAAGAAAAATTAGATTTCCAGAACGAACGGCATTTACATAATTGGCTACCGGAGCACTGGCTTCCATTAAAGTTATACCCAGTTCCTTAAGTTTTTTCTCTGGGTCATAGTCCGCTGGAATTACTGGTGTTTCCTTTTCAACAGATGGCGCTACATCTTCCTTTTTTGTGTTGCAGGAAATGGTCATTATGATCATTAAAGGGACTAAAAAATACTTGAAATTCATACGCTTGCTTTTAAATCTAATTTATGGTTATTATACATTCTCCAACACTTCCTTAAGGCGTTTGGCTACTATTCTCTCTTGTCCCGGATCCATCATCCAGGTAGTTATACCTATAGTTTCCTTGTCGCCCACCGTAGCTATGGCAGGGTGACCTTCCATTAACTTTTTCCTGGCTTCCTCTGGACTTATCTTAACCAAATTGCTATCCCATTTAATACGTAGGGAAGGGACATGGTTGGCATAAGGTGGTACATGTATCTCTGTCTGCACTCCTTTTACGGATAAGGCACTGTCGCTAATTAATTTGATTTGATTTTCCCAAAGCTCCCATTCTTTTTCATGATCTTTGGCCAAATACATTTCCAAGGCCACCAACATTCCCAGAACTTCTTCCTTGTTTACTTTCATCCCCCTACCAATAGTACTTCCGCGGGGAGGGGTATGTATTCTTGCCGCTTTAATGAGATCTCTTTTGCCCAGCAATAATCCCGCACTCTGAGGCCCTCTAATTCCTTTTCCACCTGAAAATGCCACTAAATCGAACCCCATTTTGGTAAACTTAAAGAGATTCTCAACAGGCGGCACATCCGCGGCACAATCTATAAAAGTTGGGATTTTATGCTTTTTACCCAAGGCAATAAACTCGTCATACTTCACTTCCCCATTATCCGTATTGGCATTTAAAAACCAAAGCATGGCCGTATTTTTATTAATGGCCTTTTCCATTTCCTTCTTTGTTTTTACTACGACCAATTTAGCGCCTACGTTTAAAAGGGCATGAGTATAACCAATATTATGGCCTTCCTGTATTATTACCTCATTTTTTAATCCAGTAGTATCTGGAAGTTGGGCAGCTATATCGGAATCCATTCCAGATATGACCCCAGCAAGCCCTATGGACATGGCCCCGAAAGCACCAGAGGAAACCGTGGCATATTCACATTCCAACAATTCCGCTATCCTTTCCCCAACCTTGTCCTGAAGCTCATCCAAATCTACATATTCCGTAGCTCCGAATACAATAGCCGAGGTAACCTCTTCGGACATTAATGACCCGGTCATAGAAGTATAGGTTCCCGCAGCATTTATAAATGTACGGAGCCCCAACTCCTTGAAAAAATTCCGAGTTGCCGGTTTGGTTACTGCGGCACTCAGCAATTGTGGCGCTAATAGTCCCGTACCTACCAATCCGCCCACCACTGGCACACTGGATAAGGTTTTTAATAATTTTCTCCTACTTAGCATAATTCATTTTTTTTTAGATTAATCCAAGTCAACAATAATGCAATTTCTCTGGCCAATTTCCGGTAGGCCGGTTTACTTGGCATTCCATATTGGTCTGGAAATACCATTAAGGTCCCAAACCACATCCCCCTCCCTTAGGGTTAGCTCACATTCCAATTTTTTATCGCCCATCATTTTTTTCCCCTGTGTATCAATAAACCCAAAGTTCCCTTTTCTTAGGTTTAGAATTGTTAGGTCCGCCACGGCCCCAACAGTCAGGTGCCCCAGATCCGTGCGTTTAATATATTGCGCCGGATTCCAGGTGGCACATTCAATTACCTGCTTTACCGACATACCCATATTGATAAATTTCGACATTATATTGAGGATATCCTTCATTCCCCCGTTCATACTTCCCGTATGCAGATCCGTACTTATGGAATTAGGTAAAAAACCTTGTTTTATGGCCGGAATAGCTTGCTCAAACACCAAGCTGCCACCACCATGGCCAACATCAAAAATAATCCCTCGATTTTGAGCCTCAAAGACATACTTGCTTACCTTGCCATTTTCGTCGACCACAGGAGTTCTCCCTTTTACATGGGCATAGGCATGGGTAAAGATGTCACCAGGACGCAATTTTTCCATGAGCAGGGTTTCCAAAGACAACTCGGGTTCACTGCCACCAAAATCGATCATAACCGGAATATCTGCCATGTTACCCGCTGCAACCACCCTATTTACCGGCTCCCAATCAAAACCGCTATAATGGGCCAATTTTACCCCCACTATGGTCCCCTTGTGCTGCATGGCAACATAAGCGGTCATTTTAGGGTTCATATCCTCTATATTTTGTTCAATAGCGCCTCCTTTCATCCCCGATCCAATAATATTTAGGAAAGACAATACCCTTGTTTTTGAATGATCGATCGTCTGTGCCTTAAACGTTCTAAAATTCTTCCACCCAGCGCCACCTACATCAACAATAGTGGTAACGCCACTTCTAAAGGTAAACCCGTCTGGCGGCAAGGCTGTAAAACTATTACTTAAATACGCATCTTCCTCGGTCCCAAAAAAATTGTGCCCATGAATATCAAGGAGCCCGGGAGCCACTATTAGCCCTTTTGCATCAATCACCGTTTTGGCCTGGTTTTCTGGAATTTTGGAATCGACTTTTGCAATTTTTCCATCTTTTATGGCTACGTCCATCACTTGGTCCAAATTATTTTTTGTGTCTACCACATGCCCACCTTTAACCAAGATGTCGTAACTCTGAGCGGTCAAGGTCGTAGTTGCCGCTAGCGTTAAAATAATAACCCAAATCCGTTTTTTTAGCATATTTTTCATTTTTAAAAAGTATTAGTTGATCTAAACACCTAGTATATAAATTCTATAAACTGCTTCTTAGCTTCTTCACTTCTTCTGCTTTTACCTCCCCCGCATCGTTCCCAAAATTGGTCCTGATATAGGTCAGGACATCGGCCACTTCCTCATCACTTAAAAAACTGTGCTGCGGCATTACCCCATTGTACACCTCTCCGTTCACCTCCATAGAACCTTCCATTCCTTTTAAAACAATATTTATTAGTCTTTCCTTATCGCCGGTTACCCATTCCGTTCCTGTCAAAGGTGGAAATCTACCCGTTGCCCCTCTACCATCCTGTTGATGACAGGTACTGCAGTAGGTGTAATAAATCTTTTCACCTCCTGTATATTTCCCCGCTATAAGATTATCCTTGATTTCATCTGGTGTTCTAAGGTGGGACAATAGTTTTCTTTTTTCCATTTCCGCTAATTGTTCCCGGCCAAAATTATCTTTATCACCCTCAAAAACTATCTTCCATATCCTTCCCTTTACCGAATCTGAAATGTACATACTATCGTCTGCACCAAAGGCAATACCCATAGGCCTGTATTCAGCATCTTTAACACTAACAATGGGATCTACCCCTGCAAAACCATCCGCAAAAATTTCCCAATCGCCTGAAGGTTTTCCGCCCTTAAAGGGAACAAATCCTACAAAGTATCCGGATTGCGGATAAGGAGCTCTATTAGTTGACCCATGGAAGGCTATAAAAGCCCCGTTTTTATATCTTTTTGGCAACTTATCCCCATCATAAAAAACCAAATCATTTGGTGCCCAATGCCCTGGAAATCCCAATATGGGGTCATCGAAATCCTTACATCTCCCAATAATTTTACCATCACCTCCATATTCCGGTGCCAGCACCTTTTTTTCCTGAATTTGATCATAATAACAATAAGGCCAACCAAAATTTGAACCTTCAGTCACCTTTATAAATTCCTCGGAAGGGAGCAAGGCACTTTCCCAACCGGAATAGATATTTGGAAATAGTCTCAGCAAATCGTCCCGACCGTGCATAACGATATATAAATTTTCGTCCTCCGAATTCCAATCCATAGCAACAACACTGCGTATCCCCGAAGCATATTTGTACCCATCCTTTTGGGTCTGACCCAGCTTGTTGGCATCAAAACGCCAAACACCTCCATGGTCCTCCAATTGTGGACATGGGTCCATGCCTGGAGCCCCAGGGGTTCTTTTAGGGTTTTGACAAGCATTGGAAGGGGCACCAAAAGGAACATACATATGACCCTTGTTATCAAAAGCAATGGGCTTACCTATATGTTCGTGCTTACCATGCTCATGGTCATCGGTCATGACTATTTCCATTTCCCCTTCAGGTATTAAAGTTCCCGGTTTTAATTTATAGCGATAAATGACCAATTCAGAACTAAAATATAGATAGCCATTATATATCCTCATGGCCGTAGAATAACTCCATTTTTGAAGCGTACGGTACGCCCCAAATTTTTCTATCACATCTGCCCTGCCATCATTATTTTTATCTTGAAGTACAACTATACCTCCTTTGTCATTGGAATTTCTAAGTTTGCCATATAGTATGCCTTCATCTGTCACCGCCATATGCCGAACCCTTTCCTCTATACTATCCACGACCACGACCGCCTTAAAACCTTCAGGTAAAAAAAGACCTCCGTTAGCTTGTTGTAACTCACATTGCACTAGAGTCAAAATAGGCACAACACAAAAAAGTAATTTTTTGATACGCGTGGAAATGGGCATTGACTATATATTTAATAAACCTCTGATTGACTCTCCATCGTGGGTAATTTTCACCAATCCCTTTTAATTCCCAAATATTATATGGATTGAAATTGTTGTTTTACCCGATAATAATATCCTCAGCCTGCATGCAGATCCTGCCGTTAACTCTATAATATGTGTTCGAACACATCTTAAATTTAATAATACTTTAGAGAAAGTACCCATTTTATTTCCAATATTTAACAATTATATTGCCCAATTGAAAGAAAAGCGTAATTTCTATTGAAAGATTACAAAAATTACCCCTCTAAAATATCTTATTCCCGAAGTGACTTAGAATCACCCAGTTATTGTTTATTGAAAAATAAGTTTGCCAAAAAATTCGGGCCTGTGATAATCCGGCTTTTCGGTTCCTACCGGATTCCAAGTTAAATAATGGCGTTGGGAAGTAGCGTCGCCACACTTATAAAAATTTGCAGTGCTTTGTAAACCCTTTAATTTAATTTCGGAATTATGGGTTAAAACCTCAGCAGGTATTATTATGGTCATTTCCCAAGTGAAATCACCCGTTCTTTCGGTGAAAGTTTGTGCACCCAAAGAGCTTTGTACCTCGATCAAATTCCTTATAGTATTTGGATCCACAAATTGACGCTGCCCTCTTCCAGGTCCATAAGCCAAATGAACGGTGCCAATACAATTGAATTCAAAATTATAATAATTCCCGTTCCCTAAGGGGTCTAAAAAAAATTCCACACAACTGTCCCGTGCCACAGGTCCATTGGTGTCCCCAACACTGGCCAGAATGTTTTTTTCCTTGACATAATATTTTAGCCAAATAGCATTATTGCTGTGGGCAATCCTAAAGGCAACATCGGGGCGGTAAGAAAACTTATCCCAATTAATTAAATCCACATGCTCTAATTCTACATGCTTTTCCAAAAGTTGGGACACCTGCTCCAAACCAACTTGTCCGTTATATTTAATTTCCTTGACCTTAAGCACTTTGTCCTGACTATGTATTTCAGATTTGCAGGCCAACATTAGCCCGATGAATAATATTACTAAATGTATCCTCTTCCACATTTATGACATATCTAATAAACTACAAATTAGCTAAAATTTATCATCCAGACATAATGTGATCAGCAATTTAGTCCCATTTTAAATGCTACTCAAAATTTCATAAGATCTTAAGCGGTCATTATGGTCATAGATATGGGATACCGCCATTATTTCGTTGACCCGGGTATTTGCCACAAAATCCGAAAGTTGTGCTTTTATGGTTTCTTTAGACCCAACAAAACTATAGTGCATCATATTTTGTATTTGAGCTTTTTCCATCTCATGCCATATACCATCCATACTCTTCACCGGAGGCGGCAACGGTTTTCTAGTATTTCTAATAATTCCCAAAGCTAATTGCTGAAGGCTTGTCTCCAAATGCCTAGCCTTTTCATCGGTTTCTGCGGCAATGACGTTAACACAGGCAATAGTATAGGGAGCATTGCATTGTTCTGAAGGCTCAAAATTCTGATGGTATAATCTAAGGGCTTCATGCAAGTGGGCAGGGGCAAAATGACTGGCAAAAGCATATGGCAATCCTTTTGATCCCGCCAATTGAGCGCTAAAGGTACTGGAGCCCAATAAATACAAGGGAATGTTTAATCCCTCCCCAGGAATGGCCCTTACGGCAGCATTTCTATTCTCCTTGGAAAAATACGTCTGTAATTCCGTTATGTCATTTGGAAAATCGTGTACGGTTTCCGTTCGATTTCTTCTTAATGCCTTAGCCGTTAGTTGATCTGTTCCTGGCGCCCTTCCCAAGCCTAGGTCAATTCTCCCTGGATAAAGTGTCTCTAGGGTACCAAATTGTTCCGCTACAATTAAGGGAGCGTGATTGGGCAACATAATTCCTCCGGAGCCTACCCTAATGGTTTTGGTTCCTTGGGCAATATGTCCTATTAAAATTGGCGTGGCCGAACTAACCAAACTTTCCATATTGTGGTGTTCGGAAATCCAAAATCTTTCAAAGCCCAAAGTTTCTACATGTTGTGCCAGTTCCAAGCTTTTTTGTATAGACTGTAATGGCGTTGAGCCCTGCGCTACAGGGACCAAATCCAAAACTGAGAATTTTGTGTTCCTTAAATTATTATTGATGTTATCCTCCATTTTTCCGGTATTTACTTGATGTAATAGTAAGGCTTAGTCGAAAAATGATACAAATACTTAAAACAAATTTAGGAAGTCTAGAATCAGTAAATGAAACATACTTTAAATGAATGGATCTACACAATAACTAACCCCTTCTTATTTGATTAAAGTGAAAAACTTAATCCCGTTCAAAAATTACGGTGAGACCCGGGTTCTGTTCCTTCAATTGAGTTATGGTTTCTTTAGATACTTCGGACTGCCAGAGATAGATTTTCTTTAACCTAGTTAATTTAGGCACAAGGTCCAGGACACCTTTTGAAACTTTTGTTCCATAAAGGTTAAGCGATTCCAAATTCTCCAATTTAGATAAGTGTTTTATCCCGTCATCGGTAATTTCATTTCCCCTAAGGTCCAACTTTACCAGGTTTTGCAATAATCCAATTTTTTCAAGATATGGATCCTTGAGGTGAGAATTTCCTAGGTTAAGCCAAACCAATTGCTCCTTTAATTCCAAAAGGGCGTCCAAATCCGAAGCTTTAAGGTCATATTCACTTAAACTAAAATTGGCCTCCAAAAAATAATTGTCCTTCATTAAAGGATTGATTACAAAGCCATGTCGAATCAAGGAATCAACGATGGACCGATTGGGAGGTGGGACCTTTTTATTGAAAAGATTGTTCTTATCCAATCCTAAATAATTACTGACCAAAGAACTTACTGCCTTTTCCATATCCAATTCGGTTACAAAACCATTCGGTGGAGCTCCAATTTTAATCCACCATTTAATCAGCAACACTTCTTGATCCGTAAGCGGCAACTTTCCTTCAGATGGCATAAAATCGTCATGTTCTGTTGGCAGGGTAATCCTTCGAACCAATTCGCTCTTTAAGGCATCACTTGGGATAATGGTATTTTCACTTTCTCCTCCAAGCATCATATTCGCATAGGAGGTAAGCAAAAGACCTCCTTTATTTTTCCCCTCGTTATGACAGCTAACACATTTTGTTTGCATCATTGGCAGCACCAAATCCAGAAAGACATCTGCGGAATCCAATACCGTGACTTTTTCACGCGGCTCCACCTTGGAAGGCAATCCTGCCATATTCCTTACGGGATTTGGTGCGTATTCCAGTAAATAAGTAGAACCATGGGTCAGGTTACCACCCATGTGCCCAGTAAACATAAGTAAAAGTCCGACTATAAAAACCAATATCCATTTGGAAATGGAGAGTGAATTACTCCATTTCTTATTGATAAAGTAACACCCAAAAGACAATAGCATTACGGCAATTCCACCCCACTGATGCCAGAAGAGGGTATCCTCATCGTAACCACCACTTAGGGAAAGGAAATAACCAAAAACCACAGCCAATAGTGCACTAAATGCTCCCATAAGCCACATCAGCGGGAGATACATCTCCAAAGGCTTGAATTTGGGCCAACGCGTAGCCAGCTGTGCCAAAATGGCCATAATTAGGAAGCCAATGGGAAGATGCACAACTACAGGATGAAACCGCCCAAAAAACAATACTACATCTGGCGGGTTATCCAAAATACCACCATTCATCAAGAAGATAAATCCCATTTATACTATTTAAGTGGAGTGCCTTTTATGGGTTTTCCATTGGTGGTCAATATTTGAAAGTGGTGCACCCTATGCCCTTCATAATTCCATACCATAGATTTATCAGGTGCCAACTCAAACAATTTAATTCCCTTTTGAGCCCCGTAACTGGCAATCACCGTATTGCCGTTGGGTAACCTTTGTGCCCCGCAGGGATCAACAAAAGGTGCTTCTTGCAAATCAGAATTGGATACTTTCCAGACTACCTTGCCATTGGAATCAAATTCTACCGCCTTATTCCCATGAGTTAAAGTAACCAGGGTATTTCCATTATCCAAACGAATGGCGGTAAAAGGCCAATTTTCAGCTTCCCTTCCTCCCAAATCTTCCAAATCCGTATGAAAAACATTTACCACTTTCCCATCCGGTTGGTATTCCTTAACCGCAAAGGCCAATAAATGTGGTACTAAATAATTGCCATTGGATAATTTTCTGGCCATCCTAGTCTGCATATGTACATTGTCCGTATCAGGTTTAAGTGGTATGCTGCTTACCACTTTTCCCTTTTTATTAACCTCAACTATTCTTGGATCCGATCCGGATTCGGTAATCATGGTGTTGCCATTGGATAAACGAACTGCGGTTCCCAATTCCATGGATTTCTCAGCTCTAGTATAGGTGAAAATTACCTTTTTTTTCTTGTTATACTCTCGCACTTCATCTCCCCAACAAATAAGGATATTGCCATTCTTTAAGACATAGCCATCCCTGGCACTTTTTTTCCCGGAATCCCAGAGTTCCTCTCCATTTTCCCCAATAATCCCAGTAAAATTAGGTCCCGCTACAAAGAATGAATGTTTAATTTCATTTTTATTTATCGACTGATTTTGGGGTGATAAGACAGTAGCCTGACCTACCAAAAACAGGGGCGACATCATTAAAAACAGTAGTCCTTTGCTAAAAATATTCATATGCGTGTATTCCAATTAAAATTTTATTTAGGTTAAAATATCCTTTACCACATTACCATGAACATCTGTCAATCTCATATCACGACCTCCAAAACGGAAGGTCAGTTGCTTGTGATCTATTCCCAGCAAATGCATAATCGTGGCATGTAGGTCATGCACGGTTACTTCGTTTTCTATTACCCGATAGCCATATTCATCGGTCTTGCCAAAAATAGTTCCTCCCTTTACTCCTGCTCCGGCCATCCACATACTAAAGGCGGACGGATTATGGTCACGCCCGTCAGATCCCTGTGCAAAAGGGGTACGGCCAAACTCTCCGGTCCAGACCACCAATGTTTCCTCCAACAAACCTCGCGATTTAAGATCCTTAAGGAGTCCAGCTATGGGTTGATCTACCGCATGGGCATTTTTTTCATGACCTTTTTTTAAATTACTGTGCTGGTCCCACCTGTCAACACCTGGACCAACGTTGGGACAAGTAAGTTCTACAAATCTAACGCCCCGCTCTATCAGCCTTCTGGCCAAGATACATTGAGAGGCATATCCCCTCAAATTAGGGTCATCCGAATCCATACCGTACAATTTTTTAGTGGCCTCGGTTTCCTCCTTAAACTCGGTAAGTTCCGGGATGGAGGATTGCATTTTATAGGCAAGTTCATAATTGGAAATAGCAGATTCCACGGCATCGGCCTCTCCAATTTTCCCAATTAAACTATGATCCAATTGTTTAATAAATTGGAGTTTTTCCTCCTGAAGATTTTTAACGCCTTCCCTTGGATTGATATTGGCTACAGGTTCTGGACCAGCCTTAAAAACAGAAGCCTGGTAGGATGCCGGCAAAAACCCATTTTTAAAATTATCCAATCCACCCGGAGGAACCAGCCCTCCGTCCAAAACAACATAGCCAGGTATATTTTTATTCTCGCTCCCTAATCCATAATTCATCCAAGCACCCATACTTGGGCGACCCTGCAAACCACTACCCGTATGTAAAAAATAATTGGCATTGGTATGTTCCGGAAAATTGGAAACCATGGATCGAATTAAAGCAATGTCGTCTACGCAGGTGGCAATATGTGGAAACAGATCACTTACTGGCATACCACATTCCCCATATTGTTTAAAATCCCAAGGGCTTTTTAATATCTTGCCCACATTGTCGAACTGGGTCGCATCTACCTTAAATTTCTTTCTGGGATCCTCTCCGTTCTCCTTGGCTAGGCGGGGTTTGGGGTCAAAGGAGTCTACTTGTGATACACCCCCATCCATATAGAGGAAGATGACATTTTTCGCCTTGGGCAAATAATGTGGTCCCAAATAAAGATTGGAAGCTGAATCAAAAGATCCGGGCCTTTTGCAGGCCAAGGGCATAGTGCCAAACAGACTCATTAATGCCAATGAACCGAAGCCCCCAGCCGATAGCCCCAACATTTCCCGACGGGAAATAACTCTTGGTTTAGTATTGTGATGATGGCCCATTAGATAAGGTATATAAATTCTTTTAAATTAAAAATACTATGACAATACTCTTTCCAGAGTTCCATTTCCTGATTCTCCTTACTTGCCTCTTTCTCTTCCATAGTCCGGAGCATCTCGAAAAAATCAGAAGCTTTTTTTAGTTCATCCGAACTTGCCAAACGTGAAAAAGTCTGCATATAGATCCACTGTACTTTTTCCTCAAAACCTACCAGTTCCTTTTCCATCAATTTCCCGGCCATAATTTCGGCCTGTTGTGCAACCAATGGGTCGTTCATTAAAATCAAGGATTGTGAAGGCACATTAGTAACGTTCCTACTACCAAAAGTACTAAAGGGAATAGGACGATCAAAGGTCGTCATCATAGGCTCCAAGAAATTTCTCCTTACTTCCAAATAAATACTCCTTCGCCCTTCCCCATCTAGAGGTCCCGATTTCCCCGGCCTACCGCGTCCCTGCATAAACGCCGTTAAATGGGTGGCCACAGGTGTTCCGTACATGGTGGAATCCAAACTTTCGGAAACAGCCAATATTCCATCTCGGATAGCTTCTGCCTCCAATCTTCTTACGGGAAAAGAAGCCAAATAAATATTGTTGGGATCCGTATTTGCTAGAGCATCACTTCTCACAGTACTTCTTTTAAAAGTTTCTGAGGTAACAATTGCCCTGATCAATTTTTTAACGGACCAACCCTCCTTCTGAAACTTAACCGCCAGGTAATCCAACAGTTCCGGGTGGGATGGTAATTTTCCTTGAAGACCAAAATTATCAACAGTCTCCACAATTCCCTTGCCGAACAAATGGTGCCAAATCCGGTTTACCATTACGCGAGAAGTCAAGGGATTATCTTCATTCAACATTACCTCTGCCAACTCCATACGTCCACTTCCTTCAGATTTAAATATGGAATCGCCCAATGACAATACCGATAAAAATCTCCTAGGAATATGTTCTTCCGAGGGCTCCTTATAATTACCTCTATTGAAAACGGGGCTATCAATTCCGTAACCATCGTATATCCCATTAACAAAGGATTCGGTTTTTAGACTTTTGGCCAGCTGTTGGCTACTATCCAAAACCGATTTCAATTCAGGGAAATGTGAAGGTAATTTACCCTTCTTCAGATCATTATTAAGCCTTGTAACCTTTGTTGGAGATATATCCAGGGATGCCCAATTTTCCTGTGGTTGTTGTGTGGTAAAATTCTCTTCCAAATCCGAAGGCCATTCCCCATCGTAAGTCACGGCGTATTGAACTTCAATAAAAGCATCCTCCTGTAGGCTATACTTGTGGCGTTCATAAGTTCCCGGCAAGATTTCAATATATGCCTTTCTACCCTTCCAGGCCGCTACATTAAAAACTAAATTATTCCATTCCCCTGTATTCACCTTTTGGTCTATTCCGCCATAAATTGGGTTTTGAATCAATTGAAAATTGTCTATTATAATTCTGATGCTACTGTTTTTACCAAGTGCCCTAACACCAACAAAATCTTTGTCCAAGATAATATTGGGGGACCGTAAAGCCCCAAAAATGCCCATCCCCATTGCCCTGCTAGAAGCTTTTCCTTCATCCAAGCCAAGCAATTTTCCTGTGGCCGGATCCACTATGGGATTCCCCAGGGTTGTCTTCTGCCCAAAAGCAAATCCATCACTTGTCCAACCATCAAAATCGCGGCCTCTAAAATCGCCGATGACGGAATAGGCTTCTTCATTTGTGTTTATCGCTGTATTCTGGGCCTGATCAGTATTTTCATAACTGTTTTTGGCAGTGTCCCATTTTCCGGCCACCAACTTCCGCATATAGGAATTAAGATTTTCTATTTCCTTGGCCGCCAATTTCTTATCCTTACTTAGATCGGCAGGAACGGGAGAAAACCTTGTGCTCTCCATTACCCCATACAGGGCGTAATAATCCGCCGCAGTTATGGGGTCAAATTTATGGTCGTGACATTTTGCACAGGAAACCGTTAACCCCTGAAAAGTCTTGGTGGTAACGTCTATCATGTTATCAATGCGATCTGCCTCGTCCTGCCGCACATCCACTGGGCTATGGGTACCTTCACCCATAACATAGAAAGTAGTGCCCAGCCTAGATTCCGAAACTCCAGTTTCCTTATTTTCCCTAGTAGTTGGCAATAAATCCCCTGCAATGTGCTCCTTTAGGAATTGATCATAGGGCACATCTTCGTTAAATGCCCTGATCAAGTAGTCCCTATATTTCCACGCACCCGTTATGGCATAATCAAACTCGTGCCCCTTTGTTTCCGCATACCGCACCAAATCCATCCAATGTCTTGCCCATCTTTCTCCATAGGCCGGTGAATTTAGATAACGATCTACCAGCTTTTCGTAAGCCACACTACTGGTGTCAGAAATAAATTCTTGAACCTCTTTAGGGTTTGGGGGTAAGCCGGTAAGTAAATAGGATACTCTTCGGATAAGTGAGTTTTTATTGGCAAGAGGTACTTTCTCCAACCCTTTTTCATCCAGTTTCTTTTCTATTATAAAATCGATGGCCTTGGGGTCCGATAACGCAATTTTCGTCTCCGGCTTAATAAAGGACCAGTGATCTTTCCATTCGGCTCCCTGATCTATCCACTTGTTCAATAAGGCCTTCTCCCTCTCGGTAAGTTTTAGATTGGTCTCCGGTGGAGGCATTACCATACCAGGGTCTTCATTATAAATCCGCTGTACCATATGGCTTTTGGAAGCCTTCCCCGGCACAATGGCATGCCCCCCTTCTTTTAGGGCAGCGGTGGCACCTTCGTAGGTATCCAATCGTAATTCCGCTTTTCTACTACTTGGGTCGGGGCCATGGCACAAATAACAATTCTGTACCAATATGGGTTTTACATGAAAATTAAAATCCACCACCTTAGGCAGAGGTTCAGAGAACTGTTGTGATCTGTCACAGGAAATACCTAAACCGCCCAGCGTACAAATTAAAATCAGAACCTTTATTCTGCTAAAAAACATTGTCAAAATTTTAGAGGGAAATTCAAATATACGGATCCAAAGCATTAGAATCAACTATTTAAATTGCATGGGTAGATATTAATTGTACCCTAAAAAGGCTAATAACTCCCCTTATGTAACGAAGAGGGGAATGAATTGCCACGCTCCTTGGTGGGGCAAAAAGGGGAGTTTGAAATCTCGAGCCGTAAACCCATACCTTATCTATTGTCCCCTCCCAAAGACCTGGGCTATCAATCCCTTCCGTCTCCTCCGCACCCAGCGGAAGATCCACCCTTCCCTTATCCAAGGGAAGGAGCCACTGCTGTCGTCATTGTGTGCCCATTATGGCTACTGGATTATCTCTTTCCCCTTGTGCCTTTGAGCTACTTCATCATCGGTACCAAATAGAAACAAATCACACTAGTAGCTCAACGAAGTTTTGAAAACTTACCATGAAGCAACCTCTTTATTCAAAAAAAGTATTGAGATTCCAAAAATGAAAACCTAGCTTGTACGACTTCTCGTCGTCCCCAAAAAGGGACTCTGTCGAAGTGATTACTACAGTCATTTCGACCAATAGGGAAAAATCACACAACTAACTAAGCCAAAACATTAATTGGGTATATAATTTCCAAGCTATTAATAAAACTGATGAAACTTTTATAAAACCGTTGCCTGCGGGATTCCTGCCAATAGGGGATTCTATCAAAGTGACCATGTCTTAAACAAGGGAGGATCGAAGCGGAATCACTAACATTTCAACCAGATATGTTTGGATTAAAGCAAATCCCTTAAATCGGTAATTTTATTGATATTATGTTCCGGATTGGGCACATCGCCAAATCCGTATTTGGCAAAAACAAATGGTATTCGGTTCCCTTCGGCAGCGGTATAATCCCCTAAGGTATCCCCAATATAGATGGGTTTGGAAAGTGTATTTCTTTCAATGACCATTTTTACATTTTCGGCCTTGGACTTACCCGTATTTCCTGAACATTCAAAATCTTTAAAATAGGCACCCAAACCATGGTATTCATAAAAGGCCTCGATATAACCAGCCTGACAATTACTGACTATATACAGATCGTACTTACTCCCCAGTATCTTCAAGGTTTCTTCCAATCCATGGTACAAAACCCCTCCGAACTCCTTAATGTCATTTACCTCCTGTACATAGCAACTGTTCATGACCTCGTCTTGCTGTTCTTTGGAAAGATATGGAAACAGTTTCTTTCCTACCAGGTCGTGCTGCATTCCCAGAATACCCTGTATATCTTCCTTGGAAATCGGATTTTTAATACAGTCGAAACCATTCAGTGCCGTATGCCATGCCTTGATACTCATGGGCATGGGATCCCAAAGGGTACCATCCAGGTCAAAAATGATGTTTTCAATATTATCCTTTAAGTCAATGAGAGTCATTTTTAATAGTTTTGAATACTATGGGTACTAAATTAAATTCACTACCTCACCCGTTTTGGCGGATTTATAGGCCGCATCTACAATGTCCAGCACCATTTGTCCTTCTACAAGTCCCGGAACTGGTTGTTGTCTAGTTTTTATACAGTCCACAAAATACTCCATTTGACGGGTATAGATTATTTGGTCGCAGTGATCTTCCCTTTTTGGAAGCTCGGGTACAGTGGTTACCGAACCTTCCCCTTCCTTCATTTTTAAAAATGTAGGAAACAGATTGGCATAACCCTTGGTCCCGAACAGGCTGGTACTGGCTTCAGGTCCGTCCATATGGGGGTGCCACCATCCACTTTCTATAATGCTTTCAGTGCCATTGTCCCAAGTAATGACCAAAATACCTGTATCGTCCACATCATAATCTCCAAATTCTGTAGAAATTCTGGCATATACCTTAGCGGGTTTTGGGTCTCCCAAAATATACCTTACAGCATCAATGGCATGGACACCCATGTCTGCCAAGGCTCCGCCCCCTGCCAATTCCTTTTTGGTAAACCAGCCCGAGGGCCCCCAATTTTCATGTATACCATAACCTTTGGTCTTAAATACTTTTCCTATTGTTCCCGAGGCCACGGTGTCCTTTATATAACGGGTATCGGTATCAAAACGCCACATATGCCCAACCATTACCAATTGGTTATGTTTTTTGGCAACCTCAGCTATTTGTCTGCCTTCATCCCCGCTCATTCCCATAGGTTTTTCAAGAAAAACATCCTTGCCATTTTGTAAAAACTCTATGGCATAGGGAGCATGAAATTGATTGGGAGTGCTTATAATTACGGCATCCAAATCATCTCTTTCTACAAGGGACGAAATATCGTTCAGCGCTTCTTTGATATTATACTTAAGAGCAAATTTTTGGGCATTTTCAAGGTTTTTGGACACCACGGCCACAATTTCAACATTGGCTAGGGTTTGTAGTCCACGCGCATGATAATCCGATATAAATCCTGCGCCTATAAGGGCTATTCTGGTTGTCATATGTTTAAAATTTTATAATTGATTAAAAAAGAAGTAATTACAAAATTTACAAACAGATGTAACCACTTCGTTTTACTCACGTCCTTATTATTTTTTGTGTTCGTGAACCTTTCGGTTTCACATAAACTTATTTTAATCGTATCAGTATGGTATGCTTAAAAGAGTTTATGCTCATTTCATAGTTATTTATTTATTAAAAACTCATCCACAATTTCTCCTACTTTGTTGTAGGTAGTGTATTTCAAAGTTTTATCTGTTAATGTCATATATTGATAAAATTGACCTTCTTTGAACCTCTTTTTAGCATAAGGTTCTTCGCCTATATCGTCATGATTTCCATTGGTCCCGATAGATACTGCATATACAGTCCCGTCTTTAAACGAGTCCACAACCTTGCCATTATTAATCGGCTTTGAACGCATATAATAATGAATATGACCAGCCATGACCATATCAACATGGTAGGTATCAAAAAGACCGCCCCATTCTTGCTGAATATCCAAATAAGGTTCTTCAAAATTATACGGTGGGAAATGTAACATGACGAATTTCCAAGTGGCATTGGAATTTTTCAATTGATTCTCTATCCATTGGGTCTGTGCTTCATTGGGTTGGGTTGAATCGATCATCAAAAATAAAGCGTTGCCATATTCAAAAGCGTAAGTGCTTTCCGGATCCACGCTTTCAGGTCCATTTTTAGGCAAACTAAAAAGTTGATAATACATCCAAGCGCCCAAACCATCCTGCCGATCATGATTTCCAGGGACGGGCATTAAGGGCTTATGGGAGAACACATCTTTCGAATATCCAAAAAACATGTCCCATTCGGTACGGTAAAGTCCTGTGGTTACAATATCACCTGCAATTGAATAAAATGCAGTTTCAGGATGTCGGAGGTTAGCATCGTTGAGCATTTCTGCCCAATTGGGATCCCTATGCGTATCTCCAAACCAAATAAACGAGAACTCATCGGCATCCTTGGCTTCGGTCTTAAAGCTTCTAACGGAAGACCATGACTGCGCTTCTGCTGAACCTACGCGATACTCATAGTTGCCTCCGGCCTCCAAATTGTTCAGATTGGCTGTAAATCGGTTTATATACCTATCATTGAACAACATTCTATCTTCCATGCCCGATACCGAGGCATTTAAGGAAATAGTGTCGGATGTATTTTTCTTCCAATACTGAACAGTTCCATCTTTTACGGTAGTTTTGGTTCTCCATTGTACATCCATAGAATTTGTAGGATCTGCACTCCAGGTAAGCATAATCTGATCGGGTTGACTGGAAGATGGGAATATTGTTTTTCGAAAAGCGCCTTCTACATGTGCTTCCCTGGCCCTTCCCCTAACCGTTGTGAACAATACCTGACCTTCAAGTTCTTTGGGCAGTTCCGTAATTTTAAGGTCGGACCAGTCATGGTATGTAAAAGCCCCCTTTTTAAACACTTCCAAAGAATATTCCTCAGGATAGCGTTCGCTAATTGTAAGTTCCTCATTGCTATTCTTTGGACCTACTGCAATAAAATAGACGACTCTATCCATGTCGAACCCCGGGATTCCGAGATTAACCCAACCCTCATCAAAATCCTTTTGCCATACTTCATATTCATAGACTTCATTTTTTACGAGTTCATTAGTCTTTACAAAACCACTTTCCTTAAGCCAAAACGGTACTTCATGATCCAGATGTCTCATCAAAGAAACCGTTACTGGTACATTAACCTTAAAATATTGGTAACGGGTTGCCAGTGTTGTTTTCTCGCTATCGGTCAGAAACTGAAGCATAAAAGTATCGTCAATGGAATCATAGTCCTTGGAATCTACTTTTTCATATAATCTGGTGATTACATTATCCATTACATCTTCAACAGAGGTCTGGTTCTGTTGTTCTTCCTTTTTGGTTTCAGCACAGGAAAAAATGAATAAAACAGCGAACAGAATTAAATATCTTCTCATTTGGTTACCATACTTTATTTGGATTCTTCAATATTAATTGATCTATGTTCATGATATTTATAACTTAGTAACTAATTCGCTTTTGAAAAAGCATCCAGCATATCCGACAATCGATCTGTCAAAATAAAATTGACCCCTGCGTCCAATAATTCCTTCACACGACCTTCTTCTTCTGAATGAAAATAATTAACCTTAATCCCATTTTCCTTCAGCTTCTTCAAATCTGCCAACATATTTTCATCGTCCCTACTGCTTTTTATTTGAAGAAATGCGAAGCCTTTTTTGATGGTTTCATCAATATATTCAGCGCGAGTGGATAATCGTTCCATGTTGCACATCATAATATTGGGATTTACCTGCCTTACCCCTTTGGAAGCCTCATTATTACAAGCAATAACAGCCTGGTGGATTCTATTGGCAGCAATCACGGCCTCTGCAGTTGCGGCCCCCAATTGCTCATCCCCTTTTAGATGGATATTAAGCCAGATATTTTTCGGCATAATATCCAGTGCCTCCTTTAAGGTGGGAACCCGTTCACGTTTAAACCTTCTGGATTTCCATTTCCCCGCATCCAGTTTTTTAATTTTTTTCAGGCTAAGACTCCCAACCAGCCCGCGGCCATTGGTAGTTCTGTTTACCTTTTCATCGTGCATAATCACCAATTGATTGTCCTTGGTCATTTGGACATCGAATTCGATCATCTGTGCACCTAACCGAATGGCCTCCGCAAATGCCGCCAAAGTATTCTCCGGGTGGGTTTCATTGGCTCCCCTATGGGCACAAATGCCATTTTGTGGCATGCTATGATCTTTTGGAACAACCATGGAATCTTGAGAATAAACAAGGCTATTCCAAGAGCAAAGAATAAAAAGACGTATCACTAATTTCATCCGTGTAATATATTTCTTATTATGGGATATTGTCTTTGGGACGGCTGCCCTATTGCCTTAATCCATCAATTCCTCGGCATAGGTATAAACCTTCTTAATGGCCTCGGCAACCAAATCCATATCCGCTCTTGTTCCCATTAACACCTTGTGGTGAACACAGACCGATTCTTCCTTAAAAATACGTTCGCAGACCGGTAATGAAAACCTTTTGGGATCAATGGCCTTCCAATATGCATCGTTCAATTTATGCCTGGAAGGTTTTGTGTGCGGCACGTATAATGAGCAATTATTTAAAGGCTCATAACAAGCATCTACTATTATCCCCAACTCCGCCTCCAGGGCAGACCGGAACTTCTCTATTGGCAAATTCTTAAACTTGTTCGAGTCGTATCGAAAGGCAAAATTGAAATAAGCCTTTTTGGTTTCCCTATCATCTCTTTTTAATGGCGTAACCCCTTCTATTTCCGTTAGAAGAGTATTTAAATATACCCCATTGGCATCTCTATTTGCATTTTGTTCCGGCAATCTTTTTAAACCCTCTACCAGTATAGCTGCTTGAAATTCGGTAATCCTGTAGTTCCCGGACTGTATAAAATTACCGTCATCACCATAATCGCCTATCCCTTTGTCCGCACCAATAAGCGAATCTCCTTCAGGTCTGCGACCAACATTTCTAAGGGCATCCATTTTCTCGGCTAAATCGGTATCATTTGTAGTAATAGACCCCCCTTCACCAGCAGTTAAATGTTTTGATAATTGAAAACTGAAACTACCTACATTACCGATACTTCCTGCTTTTTTACCTTTCCATTCCCCTCCGTGCTTGTGGGCACAATCCTCAATTACATAAAGATTATGTTTTTTGGCAATGGCCATAATCGCATCCATATCCGCAAAGGCACCATACAAATGTACTGGCATAATAGCCTTTGTTCTTGGAGTTATGGCCTTTTCAATTTCTTTTGGATCTATACACCAGGTATCCTCACAAATATCTACCAATATGGGAGTAGCATTTACGTCGATTACGGTGGCAGCAGTAGCTTGCCACGTTAGGCCAGGGACAATAACCTCGTCACCAACGCCTATACCCAAGGCTTCCAGCGCAATTTGCATGGTTATGGTACCGTTTACAACACATATAGAATGTTTTACCCCTGTATATTCCGCAAATAGTTTATTGAACTCCATTTCCTTTGGTCCATTATAGGACCAAACCCCACTATTCAGGACCTCTATCAGAGCAACTTCCTCTTCTTTCCCCCAAACCGGCCATTTAGGCCACGGATTCTTATTAGTATCTCGACTAGGTATGCCGCCATTTATTGCTAGTTTTTTCATTGTCAATGATTGTTATAAAGTGATTTCTTTTATAATTTTTCAGGGTCCAATACTACGTGTTTCACGGTCTTTCTATTCCATGTATACACTATATGTATCATTCCGTCAGGGTTTTGAATCAGGGTGGGGTACGAATATTCCTCTCCCTTTTTGTCTGTTGTTGCCGTTAAGGGTTCCAAATCCAACACTCTCTTCCATGTTTTACCGTCCTGGGATAGGCCTACGCTCAAGGGAACCCTATCCTCGGATTCAATGGTGGTAGGATTATAGATCAATACATGCCGACCATCTTTTAGGGTAAGGGCATCAATCCCCGAGTCAGGATTGGGAAGATCCGTAGCAGTCATTTCAGTCCAGCTAAGTCCCCCGTCATAGGACCAATTTTGTCCTATTGCCCCCTGATAAGTTCTACTTAACAATTGAATGGTGTCTTTACCGTGATCTAAGATAGCCGGTTGGATGGCCTTAAATTTTTTGCCATCGTTCAAAGGGGCCGTTTTGGTCCATGTTTTGCCAAAATCCATACTCCTTTCCAAGTAAATTTTATGGCCCTCTGTCTCGCTCTCGGTACTTGAAGGAGATAAAATATCCCCATTGGACAGTGTAATGGGTCTATTTTTAATAGGTCCCAATATTCCTTCGGGAAGTCTCAAAGGGGCAGACCAATTAAGACCGTCATCCTCAGATGTTTTATACATTCCCCACCAATATAACGGATCTGGGCCCACTTTATAAAAGAGTATCAAAGGCTTATTTTGGGGTTTAAAAAGAACTGGATTCCAACAAGGATATCGAATTCCATCTTCCTCCACGCCATTGGCTACTTCAACCGGGGTTGTCCATTTGTCCCCAATTTTTCTAGAAACCCAAATACCCACGTCATTGTTTTTTTCTTCCGTTCCCCCGAACCAGGAAGCCACCAGTGTACCATTGCTAATATCAATAGTTGGGGCGTGACATTGGGGAGTTAGCCCTTGGCCTATGGGATATATATACTCTTCAAGGCTTATGGCAGGATGCTTTCCAGATATTTCCGATCCATTTTCCTTCAGCTTTTCCTTACAGGACCCGGCCGATATTAGAAGGGGTATAGCAAATAAATATTTTGTCCAAATTCTCATAATGACAGTTATTAAAAGTCTGCTAATCAAATCTAGAAAAGGAACTCTTTCTTGGGACTATTACAAATTCCATCCCTCCACCTTCAGTGCAGCCTCGGAAGTTCCTTTAAAATTGGCACAGACCATACGTTCTTCCCCTGGTAGTAAGTTGATGAAATTATCTTCCCAGAATATGGGCAGAATAAGTTCTCCGGTATTTTTATCCACCACCTTTAAGTTGACCAAAAATGCTATATGATCACTGTTGTTCTTAAGCTCTACCTTGATATTTTGTTGTTCTCCGTCCAGCTCAAAATAATGTGACTGCTCCAACTGGGTTTTAGGCAATTCATTCAACTGAGTGAAGTCTGCATATACCTTACTGGGGGTGTGAAAAGCAAATGGTCCCAAATCGGCCTCATAGTCCAACACCTCTTCTTTGGTAGAAAGCCAATAAAAATTATTGCTGATCTCTTCTCCTTTTTTATCCAACAAACGAAGATCTACAAAATAAGTAGTTGTGAGCCCTTTCAGTTCTCCCAATGCCAAAATAGATTTAGATGAATCCGCATCCACGGTTAGGGCAATCTTTTCCTCAAACAAAATTTTCGAACCAATGGAATATACCCTAATGTGGGCAGTTAAATTTTCTACCGACCTAAGGTGGTCATTTATGGCATAAATATGTTTGTCCCCATAATTGTAAATAAGGCTCAAGGGCAAACATGCCTTTTGGGTAGCGTAAAAAGCAGCTGTTGGGTTTAGGTAATAGTCGTACAACTGCCAATACATCTTTGGCCATGCCGCATTCAGCATCCATTGGACAATACCCGTAGATTTCTTTTTATTGACCTGAAAAGCTTCGAACATAGGCCGCATAAGCTCATAATTCATGGCCTGGGCCTTTTTGTCGAACTCTTCCAAAGAACTTGGGGCCCCATATTTTTCCTCAATAGCCTTGTTAAATCTACTGAGATCGGCAAACTCATACCGTCCGCAATGGTAGTTCCAGGCTTCCCCCATGGGCCATAATTGCTCCTGAGGAATCATTTTTTTTAAACTTTCCAATTGTGGTATTTGGGCTCCAGGACCAGTTTCCGTATTAAATCCATAGGCACCACCAAATTTGGTATCTGTGAACCAATAAACTGGGGCAGTATAGGCATACGGACCCAACATTTTTACGCCGGAAGACCCACTGATCTCGCTAATAACATCCTCACTGCCTATAACATGTTGATCGCTTCCCACTCCACCTGTAGAATTTAAATAAGGCCTTGTGGGGTCATATTTGGCGAAAGTGTCTATATATTTTTGTTCCAATTCCGTAATCGGCACCTTGTCACTGGCAACGGTCCAAACAAAGATACTGGGATGGTTGCGCAACCATATCACCTGATCCTCCCAGGCTTGGGCCACATGGGAAATATGCTCTGGCTTATAAACGCCTCCAAAGCGCTCATTGACCGGTACACCCATATGGATCTCATGTTCCCAATGACAGCTCCAACCTACCATTAACAATATTCCATGTTCATCACAGAGGTCGTACAATTTGTGGTCCTTGCCCCAGAAGCCTTCCAAACGAATACAATTCAGATTCATTTGTTTTACATACTTCACTTGGGCTTCAATGCTTTCATCGGTATCCATTAAAAGCAAATCATCCGTCCAACCGGCACCTTTGATCAATACCTTTTGTCCATTTACCTTATAACCGCGGTGTATTTCATTTAACCAATAATCCTGTATATCGCGAATTCCAAATCTCAGCTGGGCTTCATCCAAAACCTCCTCCTTGGCCACAAATTTCAAATCCAGATCGTAGAGATCCGGATTCCCCAAATTAACGGGCCACCAAAGTTTTGGTTCCTTAAAATTAAGACCCACAAACTCCTTACTATCAAAGGTGATCAGCTCTTTCTTCTTTGGTTCCAAGCTTATGTTTTTCTTGAATACCACAGCACCTATGGTCCCCACTAATTCTCCAGAAATTGTAGTATTGGAGTAATTGGTCAATTCTGCCGAAACCGTTATATCGGCCTCTTTCAAGGTTTCAAGATTTACCTTGGTCTGCACAAAGGGTTTTTCAATTTGTACCCCACCATGTAAATGAAGGGTTACAGGCCTAAAAACACCCATATCCCCATCTGGTGGGGAAGGATTCCAATCTACAAAGCCTATACTAAAGTCGCCAGGTTGAGGTGGAATTACCTCAATGGCCAAAATGTTGGACCCACTTTTGATATGTGAACTTACATCAAAAGAAGTAATACGATATGCCCCATCTATAGTGGAGGCATCGGCAATGAGTTCACCATTTAACCAAACATTGGCCTTATAGTTTATACCATCAAATTTTAAACTGCCAAACCCATTGGATTGCTCCTTTGTAAGTTCAAAACCGGTAGTGTACCACCAGGATACTTTAAACTGTTCTGTTGGGATGGTCTTTAAATTCTCCCCAAAAAAGGGGTTTTCGTAAACCTTGTTGGCTACCAAAGTGCTCAAAACCGTTGAAGGAACTACTGTAGGAAACCAATTTTCCGAAATTTCGGCCTTAGTCGAGATTTCACTCCCCTTTTCCGAAACTTTATTTGAACTCTGGATTCTCCAATTATCCGATAACTTTATCTGGAAGGACTTATGCATTGTATATGTTTTATTGTTCCTTCTTGGATTTTAATTTCTTTATGGTACTTTTTGCCTTCCACATCATTCCCCCGCCAATAGATATTAGTATTAAACCAGCAACCATGTCGGTCATATGTTCTACAAAGGTTTCGGTATAGATCATTGCAAAAAGTACAATAACCCCAAAAGCCATAATGAAAAATCCAAGAGCATTGTTAATTTGAGCGGCCTTTAATCCCGCATTTATTTCATTTGTCTCCATACTTTTTTATTAAGGGGTTAAAAATGATTATAGATCGATGCCAAAATACATAGTACGGCAATAGACCATAGTTTTAAATTGTTCCACCAGTGCCGATCTTCCTTGGCAATGCCCTCGTAAACATACTCTGTGGGCAATAACAGCACCAATATACCTATTAGCGCATACAAAGAAAGAAATATCATTTTTGCAGTTTCTTGTGAAACACCGGAAAGCCAGTCAAAATTGAACATATTACAGTTTTTTATTTTCCACTAAAATTTTAGAACTAAACACCAAGCCTTTAAGTTGTTCTTCGGTGTGCTTCTTGGTAAGCAAACTAACTACTACATTAATTATAAATCCTAATAGGAAGGACCACCAGGAAATATAGAGAAAGGGATCTTCTATGGTAAAGAATTGCTCCTTAAATACATTAAGATAAACGGCAAATCCAATACCTATGACCAACGCCGAAAGTCCTCCCCATTCCGTTGTTCGTTTCCAGAATATACCCAATAGGAGAATGGCGAATATTGGTCCTTGGAAATAAGACATAAAGGTTTGTATGGCCACGTAAATTCCAGGGAAATCACTACTAATAGGCGAAGTTGCAACTCCAATAAGCAACAGCACCAAGGTCGTAATCTGCCCAACCTTTAAATAATGTTTGTCATCCGCCCCTTTTTTAATAAACGGCTCGTAGATATCTTTTGTAAACAAGGTTGCCGTTGAATTCAACAACGAATCCACACTGGACATAAGCCCAGCAAAAAATGCGGCGAACATAAGTCCTACCAAGCCAGGAGGCAGAATGGATTTGATCATCATTGGAAGTGCTTGGTCCCCATCGGCCAAGCCAGGATGAACCACCACTGCCATAAGCCCAGGAAACAAAACCAAAATTGGAATAAACATTTTAAGGGCAGAACCAAAAATCATACTCGCCTTTGCGTGCCATTCGTTCTTGGCAGTAAGGCAGCGCTGCACAATAGACTGGTTCCCTATCATATAAGCATTGGCCATAACAAAGGTTAGGCCGAATAATATGCCGGTCCATGGAAAGGGCGATTTCGTATCCTGAGGTTGAATAATATCGAAATGATTGCGATACTCTGGTCCCATTGTTGCAATTTTATCTACCATATTATCCCAACCTCCTACTTCGTAAAGACTAAGAAAAACTAGGGCAAAACCTCCTATGAACATTATAACGAACTGTACTACATCGGTCATAATTACAGCGGTAATACCCCCAAAATAAGTGTATAGACCAACCACACCCGCAGTGGCAACTATCGAAATCCAGATGGGCCACCCCATAAGAACATTTAATAACACCGCACTGGCCCAAAAAAGAACCCCCAGATCCAAGGCAAAAAACAGGATCCAGGTAACCGAAGCTATAGTCCTTACCTTTTGGTTATACCTTCTTCCAAGGTATTCAGGTATAGTATACATCCCCCCTCGCCAGAAATATGGAATAAAAATAAATGCCGCCAACAACATGGCAGGAACAGAACCTACCCAATCAAAGTTGCCGACAGAAATACCATATCGATAGGCTTGACCGGACACACCCACAAAATCTAATGCCCCTATGTCCGACACAACGATAGACATACCAATAGCCCAAAAGGGTAAACTTTTGCCTCCTAGGAAATAGTCTTCTGAACTATTGACAAATTTTTTGAAATATAGCCCTAATAACAACATTCCTATTATATAAGCTATTACTATAAAATAATCTATACCTGCTAACATCGTTTGGCATTTTGGTTAATTACCTACAAATTAAATCCAAATAGAGGTGATTGAATAAGTAAATCTTATTGCATTTGCATGGTATATTGACATAAGACCTAGTTTTTTGACTTATTTCTTGATAATTAAGTTAAAATTATAGCAGTTTTTGCAATGAATGAAATATCACTCCACTAATATTGATAGGACCAACCACTACCTTATATATTAAACCAATACCCATTTTAACTGTAAAACCGTCTCAAAATATTTAAGTTCCAAAATGTGAAGTTTACGTTAACGAAATATTCTTGCCCAAAAGCAAACATATATTAACCTAAAATTATCATTATCATAATATTGACCCCTATAGAGGTAATATTCCATAAGTATCTAATAAAATACTATGCTTTTTGTCGATTATTTTACAATAGTTTTGTTAACGAAATGCTAATTACTCAACCAATTAATATAAATGAATATGAAAAAAAGAAGCTTGAAATTTTTGACTTTCCTTTTGTTCAGTATGGTTTCAGGAATCATGTTGGCACAACAAGGAGTAACGGGAGTCGTCAGCAGTGATGATGGCGAATTGCTCCCAGGGGTGTCCGTGGTGGTTAAGGGAACTACTACTGGTGTAACCTCGGATTTTGATGGAATTTACAGTATTACTGTTCCTAACAGTAGTTCTGTTTTGGTATTTTCCTATTTGGGAATGGAAACAAAGGAAGTAGCTGTTGGAAACCAATCTACTCTCAATGTTACTTTGGCAACCTCATCCGAACAATTGGAAGAAGTTGTAGTAACTGCACTTGGTATTACTAGGGAAAAGAAATCTCTAGGGTATTCTGTTAGCGAGGTAGGCGGTGATGCTTTGGACAATGTGCCACAAGAGAACGTTCTAAACGCTCTTTCGGGTAAAGTGTCCGGGGTGAATATCAACTCTACTGGTGGTGCAGGTTCTACTGTAAATATTAATGTTAGGGGTGCAGCTTCATTATCCAGTGACAACCAACCATTATTTGTAATTGATGGTTCTCCTGTAATTAATACAGCTAACAACATTACAGAGATAGGTAGAGATAACAAAGTGGATTACGGTAATGCCATTTCTGATATCAATGCAGACGATATTGCCAGTGTTACGGTTCTAAAAGGTGCCAGTGCAGCAGCACTTTATGGTTCTAGGGCAGGTAACGGGGTTATATTAATTACAACCAAGTCTGGAAAATCGAAAAAAGGAATGGGAGTAACTATTAATTCCAGTACTGTTTTTGATATTCCTAGTCGTTTCTTAGATACTCATACTAGGTTTGCTACAGGTTCTAGACCTTATACCGAAGATAATTTCCCGGCAAATTCCTATGGTGCAATTGTTATCGGCGAAACTGCTTCAGCATGGGCAGGTCCTGAACTGGACAAAGGCATCATGGCAATTCAATGGCCTTATAGTGCTTCTGAAATTGCTAGTGGTGTTCCAGTACCAAGGGAATTGAAGTCGTACAACAACCCAAAGAATTTCTTTCAAACGGCCATTACAACAACCAATAACATCTCTATCCAGGACAATACGGAAAGAATTAATTACAGGTTGTCCTATTCGGATTTAAAGAACAAGGGAAACATCCCTAATACGGATTTAAACAGACATAGCATCAGTTTAAATTCATCATTAAAGTTAAACGATAAATTTACGGTTAGTACTAGTCTTAATTATACAAAATCTGGTGCGGACAACAGACCTGTTGGTAACCGTGGTGCCAACGCAATGCAGGCAGTTTACGAATTGAACCCGCATATTGATGTGCGCCAAATGAAGGATTATTGGTTGCCAGGATACGAAGGCATCTTCCAAAATTCACCTTATAATTTTGGGGACGATCCAACAGAAACTGAATGGAACAACCCTTATTTCTTAGCTTACGAGAATAACAATGGTTTTGAAAGAAACAGGTTTTATGGTAATGTAAAAGGAGAGTGGAAAATCACCGATGATCTAACGGGTATGGTTCGTTACAACATGGATGAAATTAACGAGGTACGGGAAACCAAATTGTCTAAAGGATATACTGGAGACATGAATGGGGCCTACGGTATCAACAAAATCTTCACAAATGAAACAAATGTCGATTTCTTATTAACTTATGCCAAAAGATTGGATGGATGGGATTTCTCAGTATCTGGAGGTGGTAACAAAAGGGTTATAAAAGGAAACAATTTGTTGAATTCCACAATAAGTAGAGGATCTGGACTTTTAACACCAGGTTTATTCACCTTATCCAATATTGCCAACGACAATTTAGTTTACTCTTATAACAGTTACGAAAAACAAGTAAACAGTTTGTATGGAATGGCTAGTATTGGTATTAAAGATATGTTCTATGTAGACGTTACAGGAAGAAATGATTGGTCCAGTACCTTGCCAGATAATAACAATTCCTATTTTTACCCTTCCGTATCAACCAGTTTATTGGTTAATAGGCTTCTTGGTTTTGGCAATGGGGTATCCTTATTTAAACTTCGTGCAGGTTATGCTGAAGTAGGTAACGATACTGGGGCATACAACCTACAACCTACTTTAAGTGGTGGTACCTCTTGGGGATCAGGATCTTTGTTATCCGTAGGTTCTACGCTTCTTAACCCAGATTTAAAACCAGAAAGTATTAAATCTTGGGAAGGAGGAGCTGATTTGGCCTTCTTTAACAATAGGCTAAGTATGGATTTCACATATTACACTGCCGATAACGAAAATCAAATTTTTGGTATTGCTCTACCTATTTCCTCAGGATATAGCTCTAAAAACACCAATGCCGGTCTATTGAGAAGTACTGGTGTAGAGGCTGGTTTAAATGCTACCATAATAGACTCCAAAGATTGGCGTTGGGATATGGGCTTCGTATTTAACAGAAACCGAACCAAAGTGATTGAATTAGCTGAAGGTATGAATTCCATTACGTTGTGGACCGATGCCCGTGGTGGTGCTATTACTTGGGTTGGTGAAGAAATAGGAAATATTTTTGATGCCGCTCTAGTGCGTGTTGATGATCCTAACTCTCCCTACAATGGTTGGCCAATTATTGACGATTCTGGTTTTGAAAACAGTGATCGTACTAGGGAAGATGCAGACGGAAACAGGGTTGCCCCAATTATTGGAAACTTTAACCCAGATTTCACTTTAGGGATGACAACATCTGCATCCTACAAGAACTGGAGCATCTCCATGAATTTTGACTGGAGAAAAGGCGGACAGTTTGTTTCGCAAACTCACAGATACGGAGAATCTGATTTACATACCCAACGATGGATTGATAAATTGCATAATTTTAATGACATTTCCGATGTTCCTGCCTATTTAAGAGAGAATGCAGACCAATTCTTATCAGAAGATGGTGAATTCTATGTGTTAGTAGGTGGACCTACAGCAGCGGATGGTGGGTATCCATTAACAGAAGGTGGAATTACATTGAACGATGGTGTATTTATGCCAGGGGTACAAGGGGATTATGACGATGATGGCAACTTCATAGCTACAGCCGAAAACTTAGGTGGTCCTGGAACTGTAATTACAAGATACCAAGATCACTACGGATGGGATTTTACTAGAAATGCAACTTTTGATTCTGATTTCTTAAAATTAAGAGAAATTTCACTTACTTATTCCGTGCCAAGTAAACATATTAAGCAAATAGGGCTTCAAAATCTAAATATATCTTTATTTAGCCGAAATATTATCCTATGGACCAAGGCCGATATAGGAATCGACCCTGAGATGGCTTTCCAGCACGAATCAAGTACACAAGGAGGAAGTGGTATCCAATTTAAGCAAGGTATTGAACGCTTTAACATAAGCCCATTTACCATTCCAGTAGGTTTCAAACTTAACGTAAGTTTCTAATTAGGCACTTTAAACAAAAAACAAAAAATCATGAGTAAAATAAATAAGATATTTAAACTATTTCTCGTAGTTTGTCTAGTGTCCACTACTTCGTGCGACAATGACCTTACAGAAATTAACCAAAACCCCAACGGGGTAGATCCTAGCCAAGGCAATCCAAGTTTTCTATTAACGCAAGTGATGGTGAATACTGCTTTGGACGTGGGTAATAAAGGCTATAGTGGAGAACTATCTGCCTTTGTGCAATACACCCAAAAAGATTCATGGGGTAACAACAATTACGACTGGGATGGAAGTGGATGGAACACCTACTACGGAAACTTGCGTAGTGCTAAATTAGCACTACAACGGTCTCAGGAATTAGGTTATACTTTACATGAAGCTATTGCCCAAATATTAATGGCGCAGAACTTTGTTACTTTGGCAGATTACTACGGTGACGTACCTTATTCTGATGCGGTACAAGCTGACGAGGATGTTATTCTACCAACTTACGATTCTCAAGAAGCAGTGTATAAAGGGGCTATTGCTGATTTTGTGGCTGCTGCAGCTTCAATATCCAGCAATATGGGTAACCTAGAGGCTTTTGGTGCCAGCCAAGATATTTTCTTTGGAGGCGATGCAGAAAAATGGATGAAATATGCCAACTCCTTGGCCCTGCGGTATTACATGCGATTGTCAGAGAAAGACCCATCTTATGCGCAAGCAGGTGTAACAGCCACATTGGCGAAACCTTTGATCAGCAGTGTGGATGAGGAGTGTGCTTTGGCCTATATAGGTACCTCTGATGCTACTGCTCAGCCAAGTAACAGCTCAACAGGAGGAGCATCCAGCTTCAATCGTGTTAAGCCTTGTACTACTTTTACCGATAGATTACGGGAACTTAATGACCCAAGAGCTGACATTTGGTTTGCACCTGTTGCAATTCCAATTAAAGTTGTAGCTGCCGCAGACGTTCCTGGAGGAGCAGATGATGTAGTAGTAGATGGAGTACGTTATATCAATGAAGAAACTCTTGCTGATAATGGTTTAAAGATATATGACAAAACTACTTGGAAAGCCGATCGTTTGGCTGGATTAAGTTTAATAGATACTAGTAGTACCTATGTGGGTATCCCAGTATCGTATCAAGGATCAGAGCCATATACTTATAACTTGAACCCTAACCCAGTACAAGGTGGAGGCAACGTACATGTTTCACTAATGAACGATCAGTTTAAAGACGCTAGTGGTGAATTCCTAAAAGCTAGGGTTCTGTCCTATGCAGAAGTTTGTTTCTTAAAAGCGGAAGCTGCTCTAAAAGGTTGGGGCTCAGATGCAGAAGGCAACTACAACAAAGGGGTGGAAGCTTCCTTGGAAACATGGGGAATTGGTGGAGAATATGATAGTTATATAACCAATACTGATGTCGCCTATAATGGTACTTTGGCGCAAATCATGGAACAAAAATGGATTGCCAACTTTGCTACCGCTTCTGAATCCTACTTGGATTGGAGACGTACTGGCCTTCCAGATCTACAGACAGGTCCTTTTGCCCTATCGTCAGTAATTCCGGTTCGTTTTCAGTATCCTGATGAAGAAAGGAATATTAATGAAGCCAATTACAATGCAGCATTATCTTCATTGGAAACAACCACTCACACGAACGATGTTCCCGGAAAATTCGAAAACGACACTCCATGGTCCAAACCATGGATTCTACAAGGAGTTACTAAGCCTTGGTAATAAAGATTGAGTTTTATTTATTGAGTTTTGAGTTAGTTTTAAAATGCCCCGGTTTCCCGGGGCATTTTTTTTGTCTAATAGTTATGGCTAAGCCCACTACTCTTTATGACCCTTATACGGTACAGCTATCCCCTTCCTTTTTTACTCCCAATTTGAACAAAATCTTTTCCATAAGGCACCATTGGGTAAAAGCAGATTGGAAAAGGTTTACCCCAACAAAAACGGTAAACCACAACCAGTTTATGTTTACATATACAGCCAATACAACACTAATAACTACAAAAGCCCCGGCAATTGCCCTGATATATCTATTAATCATAATACTATTTTTTAAAGGTTATTAAATATACTTTTCTATGGGAACCACTGCAGCCCTTATAGGATTGTTGGTTTCCAAATTATTATTGAACGATAAAATAAGTTCAAATAAAATATCAATATTTTCCTCGGAGGTAAAGGAAAAAAACATGGCAGATTCCACACCTCCTTTTTCACTAGGGAACCAGTTTGAAGCCATGAGCACTTGGGCAGGATTTTTATATCCATCAATATCGGAGCCGCTAAAGCTCTCAATATTGGCCTTTTTAAAGAGTTGTAGAATTTCCTTAGCGTATTCCTCTACAACGGTTACTATGAGTAGTTTCATTACTTTATATTTTAAAATTCCGTTATTATGAATTGGGCCTTTATCCCCAAAATCGGTATTGACCAAATTAATCCCCTAGAGGGCTCGCTTTAACTCCGCTCAGAGACCCGTCCTTATTATTTATAGTTCTTCCGTTCTATCATATAGTACACCAAAGGAACTACCAACAGTGTAAGCACGGTAGAGACAATGGTACCTCCCATCAGGGAAATGGCCAGCCCTTGGAAAATAGGATCGAATAGGATTACAAACGCCCCAATTACCACGGTTCCCGCTGTTAATAGAATAGGAGTAGTCCTTACGGCACCGGCCTCTATTACGGCCAACTTTAAAGGAATCCCTTCCGCCAATCGCAGATTAATAAAATCGATCAACAACACGGAATTCCGTACCATAATTCCCGCTAGGGCAATCATTCCAATGAAGGAAGTTGCTGTAAAAAACGCATCCAACATCCAATGCCCCAAAACAATCCCGATCAAGGAAAGTGGTATAGCTACCATCATTACTACCGGGGCCTTAAAATTCTGGAACCACCCCACGATCAATATGTATATGATGAAAATTACTCCTAGGAAGGCCAATCCAAGATCCCGGAATACCTCCAAGGTAATCTGCCATTCCCCATCCCATTTTACGGTGTAATTATCCTCAAAATCGGGTTGCTTTATGTAGAGTTCATCAATGGAATATCCTTTGGGCAAATTCATGGCCTTTAACTTATCGGTCATCCCTAAAATAGCATACACCGGACTTTCCAGTTCCCCGGCCATATCGGCAAGGACATAGACCACCCTCTTTTGGTTTTTTCTATAAATGCTCTTGGCCCTGGTAGTTTGCTCTATAGTTACCAAATCTGCAATTGGCACCATATTGCCATTTCCTTGTTGGGATTTCACCTTCAATTGGGTAATATCCTGGATAGTGGATTTTTCCTTTTCCTCCAGGGCCAATATCAAACCAATTTGGTTGGAAGCATTTTCATCATATAGATTGGTAACCGCCCTCTCGGATAGGGCCATATTCATAGTTTGGGCAATTTGCGCGGGTGCAACACCATAAAGCATTGCCTTTTCCTTGTCTATGATAAGCTCATATTCTATCTGGTCGGCTTCTACCATCCAATCTACATCCACCACATCCGGGGTGTTTTTCAAAATCTGCTGTACCTGGTCCGCAATGTCCATCTGTGTATCATAATCAGGGCCATATATTTCCCCAACAATGGTAGATAGCACTGGAGGTCCAGGTGGCACCTCAACAATCTTAACATTGGCATTAAACTTATCACCAATACGTTGAATCTCTGGACGTAATAAACTGGCTATCTCATGACTTTGAGCAGTTCGGTCTCCCTTATCCAATAAATTCACCTGAATATCGGCCATATTACTTCCTCCCCGCATATCGTAATGACGTACAAGACCGTTGAAGGTTATTGGTGCAGAAGTGCCTACATAACTTTGGTAGTTTACCACTTCCGGACGAGTGTTCAGGTATTGGGCAATCTCCCTGGCCACCACTCCAGTACGTTCCAAAGTAGTACCTTCGGGCATGTCTATGACCACCTGAAATTCGTTCTTATTGTCGAACGGCAACATTTTTACCGCCACCGATTTGGTAAAGAACATGCCTATGGAACCCAATAGCAACAAGAAGGTAATTCCCAAAAACAACCAGCGTTTCTTTTTATTTTCTATCAAAGGATTCTCAAACTTATGGTACATCCTATAGATAAAAGTTTCCTCCAAAGGTTTCTCTACCTTTTCCTCTCCTTTTTTATCCTTCTCCCTAAGAAATATATACCCTAAATAAGGCGTAATCGTCAAGGCCACAAAAAGGGACAACAACATGGCAATAGAAGCTCCAATTGGCATTGGTGACATATAAGGCCCCATTAGACCGGAGACAAAAGCCATGGGCAATACGGAAGCAATTACGGTAAAAGTGGCCAATATAGTAGGGTTACCCACTTCATTAATGGCATACAAGGCAGCCTGTTTAAAAGGCAAGCGTTTCATTTTAAAATGCCGGTGCATGTTTTCCGCAATAATAATGGAGTCATCCACCACAATACCCGTTACAAAAACCAATGCAAACAAAGTGATACGGTTCAAGGTATAGTCCAGCAAATAGTAACTCAACAGGGTTAAGGCAAAGGTTATTGGTACCGAAAGAAACACTACCAATCCTCCACGCCATCCCATGGCCAACATTACTACAAAGGTTACCGCTATTATGGCCCCAATAAGGTGCATTAATAATTCCGATACCTTATGGGAAGCTGTTTCCCCGTAGTTTCGGGTCACCTCCACATGCACATCATCCGGGATAAGATTCTTTTTTAAATGATCTACTTTCTCTAAAATAATATCCGAAATATTCATGGCGTCCGCACCCTTGCGCTTGGCAATGGAAATGGTTACGGCAGGATATTCGGACTTATAGGTTTCCCCTTTTTCACTTCCCTTACCAAAACCTAGGGATACGTATTCCTTGGGAATTTCGGGTCCATCCTGTATACTGGCAATTTGCTTCAAATAAATGGGACGGTTCTGTTGTACCCCTACCACCAAATTTTCCACATCGGTAGCAGTTTCCAGGAACTTACCTGTGGTTACCATAAATTCGGTATCATTCTTATCAAAGGTACCTCCGCTAATTTGTTGGTTATTGGCCTGGATCATTTGGGCAACGGACAGAAAATCCAATCCGCTTTCCGCCAATTTATCCTTGTCCAACACCACCCTTAATTGACGATTTCGACCACCAATTCTTTGGGTGGCGGACACATCGTTTACCTTTTCAATTTCATCCGTAAGTTCCTGGGCAATTTTCTTTAGTTGGTAATCGTCGTAATTTTCGCTCCATAAGGTAAGTCCCAACATGGGAACATCATCTATAGCCCTGGTTTTTATCAAAGGGAAGGTAACACCTTGCGGCATTTCATCCATATGTTTATTAATCTCGTTCTGGAGTTTAACAAACGAACGTTCAATATCCTCACCTACATAGAACTGCACTATAACCATCCCCTGCTCCTCCATGGAAGTAGAATAAACATATTCTACCCCTTTAATATTGGAAATTAACTTTTCAAGGGGTTTGGTAACCCTGCTCTCAACTTCGGTGGGACTCGCCCCGGGGTAACCTACAAAAATATCGGCCATGGGCACATCTATCTGTGGTTCTTCCTCCCGTGGAATCAAGAACGAACTGTACACCCCAATGACCATGAATACGATCATTAAAAGGACCGTTAACTTGGAACCTATAAACGCTTTGGCAATTTTGCCTGCTAATCCTTCTTTCATCTTTTTCTTATTGTTTTTGTATTTGGGCGTTTCCTTCGCATGACAATCATATCGGCAAGGTCTTTTCTTATACCTACAAGGTTTTAAAAACCTTGCAGGAGTGCGGACCTTGCAGGAAGATCATGCAGGAATGCTCAGGTCGGGCTTTCCGATTTTACTCCAGCTCCTTTTTAGCCTAAATACGCTAAAAAGACCTGGGGTAACTACTGCAATCCCTAACGCAAATCCGTTTTTTTAATCTTCAGTTATTGGATACTTATTTTGGCCCCATTGAACAATTTCCCCTCGGCCGAAATTATATATTGTTCCTCGGCGGAAAGTCCTGACAATACCTCTACACTATCGCCATAAGTCCTGCCCAACCGCAACCAGCGTAAAAGTGCCGTATTGCTCTCACTAACCGTATACACCCCGGATAATTGACCGTTGTGCACTACCGCCTCTATAGGAATAAGCACTCTATTGGTATTTGCTTTTTTAGCAGTTGGGAATTGCACAGTGGCGTACATTCCAGAAAGTAGATTGGACTTTGATTCGTCCAATATTACCTTAACCATATATTGTCCTCCAGTATTTTTGGCAGATGTACTCACTTCATCCACCGTTCCCTTAAAGGATTCGTTCAGGGTCTTGATCAAAACTTCCACTTCCGAACCCGACTTGATCTGTAGAATTTCCGATTCCGGTACCATGGCCAATACCTGAAAATTGCCCGGACTTTCTACCTCCATTAAGGGCATCCCTGGATTTGCCATATCCCCAACCTTTATAAATTTGTTGGTGACCACTCCGTTAAAAGGAGCACGTATATTGCTATAGGAAAACTGTGCGTTAACCTCGTTCTTCATTTGTTTGGCCCCTTCCAATCTGGCCTTGGCCATGTTGTAGTTGGCCGTAATATCGTCCAGTTCCTTTTGGGAGGCACTGTTCTCGTTAAACAAGGCCGTATACCTTTTATAATCCTTTTCTGCATTGGTAAAAGCAGCCGTTGCTTCGGTAATACCGGCATTTACCTGGGCCAATTTGGCGGATATATCTGCATTGTTAATACTTATCAATTGCTGTCCCTTACTAACTTTATCCCCGACCTGCACGTAAATTTTATCAACATATCCCATCATTCGGGTACTGATGTTGGCACTGTTCACCGCCTCAATCTTTCCGCTAGCGGAAAGGAACGGACTGCCGTTCTCTTCGGAAACCGTGCTCACTTCAACGGCCACGGCAGGAGAATTGTCCGCCACAATTTTTTTATCATCGCTCCCACAACTGGAAATAGTTATGACTAGGGTGATGAGTGCTGCTATGTATAATTTTGTTTGCATGTTTTCTTTTAATTTTAGTGCTGGATGTAAATATTCCTTTTTATGGTTTCTTATATTGATTAACTATATGCTATTATTCCTTGGTTAAAAACTTAACATAGGCCAAGGCGTAATTATAATTGAAAATAGTGGTGTAATATTCCAATTTCTTCTGGGAAAATTGGGTTTCGGTATTTAATAGGTCGGTTGTTTTCTCCAAGCCTTGTTTAAACCTATTCGTACGTATGCGGAGGGATTCTTCCGACTGTTGCAATGCCAAGGATGTAAGCTCCAAATTGTTTTTGGCATCTTGAAGCAAACGCATGGCCCTATTCAATTCTACCTGACTCTCTGCTTTATATTGATGCAGTTCCAGTTTGGATTTTTCAAATTCGGCCCTACTTTTTTGGACCTTTCCAAAACGTTTGCTGCCTTCAAAAATGTTCCATTTTAATTCTGCCCCGATCAGGTATCCATTGGCATTTCCCTGAAAAACTTGATCATCGTGCAATTCATAGGTCCCAAACGCATTTAAGCTAGGAAGGAAACTCATTTTATCTGCCCTGTACATTTGTTGGTATGCCTCACTGGACAAGGACATGGCTTGTAAATCCTTTCTATTCTCTGGCAATCCTTCCGTATTAATATCACTGACCACAAGGGTCAAGGAATCCGATGGTTGTAAAAGGATATAACTGTCATCGTTCATCAAAACCGACAGGTAATTGGAGACATTATGGACATTGCTCTTGGCATACTGTAACTGATTCTCTATTTCGGTAACCCTAACCTCAACTGCTAGGACATCCGATTTTTGAAGATATCCCTGCTTAAAACTATTATCCGCCAAACGTTTATTTTCCAAAGCTGCCTTTTTCGCCTCCTCCAAAACCTTTACGGACTTGTATGCCAATTGTAACTGCATATATGCCTTTTCTACCTCCAAGTCCATATAATCATTTGTCCTATCGGCTTTTAACTCCACAGCATTTAATTTGGCTTTTGCAGCCTTCCGTTGAAAAATTCCATCCATATTTACCAAAGGTTGCTGTACTACAATACGCGTGGCATAATCCTCGATCTGACTGGGATTGTTTAATAAAAGGGGGTCAAAATCCGCCTGGGTCAAAATTTCCTGGTTCAATTTGGAACCAAATGCCATCAAAGGGTTGGTGGTGGCCATAGCGGTATGGGAAACGCTTATATTGGGCAATATCACCGCATTGGACTGATTAAAATCTCCTTTGGCGGCCAACACATCCTGTTGGGACATTTTTAGGGTATTGTTGTTTTCCCTCACTTTGGTCAACACTTCCTCCTTGCTGATCAACACTCTTTCCTGTGCCTGAACAAAGAACATAGTTCCCAAAAATGATAGTATGTATATGATATTCTTCATGTTTCAATTTATTTAGGACAAAATTAGGGGGAGAAAAAGGATTGCACAGTAACCAATGTTACCAAGGGATTGATACAATTGGGATAACCAATTTTAGTTTCCTTTTTTGGTATAAAACCAATAGCTAATGCCAATGGTCCAATAGAATGTATTTTTTAGATCTTCCTTTATTATAATATCCTCGGTGCTAATAGTGGCATTGCTTTGGGGAAAAGATAAAGAAGGGGTAAATGAAAAAATAAATTGCTTGTGATAAAACTGCACGGGAAGACTTAACTCCAGGTTTAAGAGATTAAACTCTGATGCTTCCTTTATTTCCACCACGGTGGAAGTAGATGGTTCTGTAACTATGGTTCCTTTTCCTTTTCCCTTTCTGTTGCCTAAACGACTACTGCTGTAATATTCCTGATAGAAATATTGTGATCCGGCATAAAGGGAAATACCCGGATTCAGCAATAGCTTGTTCCCGAGGGTATAAAAAGTTCGATCTAATTTTAGTCCAGTAAAAATATCCACTGAACTTTCTTTATTGAAATATGTACTTGCTGAAAGTGCAATTTCCAAAAACTTTAGGTCATAACTTAAAATACCGGTAATATCGCCAATAATTTCGGACCTAACATTGTAACTGTCCTCATTAAAAAAATAAGCGGTTCCTGATATTCCTCCACTAATCTTTGATGAGTTGAATATAAACCCTGAACTAATTAAAAAAAGATCCACCCTATTTTCGTTGGACGCGGTCAAATATGATACCGAGGCATCCGCAAAAAACCCTGTCCTATCGTAATAGCCAATGGATGGAAAAATATATGGGGCTGCAATTGAATCCCGCCTTCCCATAAATACAGCATCATTTAGGTAGCTAACATCGGTTAGAACGTAAGATTCATTGTCATTGGATTTTTCTTGGATAGATTTCTTATTGTTTTGGGATATCATCCAGGTAGGAAGAGCAAAGAATATTAATGTATATATAATTAGCCGGAATTTCATTAGATATAAGTTTAAGTTCTTTAGTAGAAATGGGAGGTAGGAATTATAAAATTCCTACCTCCCATTCTTATTCCTTAATTATTGCCTTTATTCTTTTTCTGGGTCATTGGTTTCTTAACTCCGCTTTTCATATTCATATTTTTGTTGACTTTCATATTTTTTTGAACCATCATTTTACGATGTAAATATGAATTCTTAAACATAGTACCATCCATATTTAAACATTCCCCATCTTGCAATCGAAGCTGTTTACGGTCTTGGCTTTGGTAGGTTCCATCAGGATTAACTGATATTCCGTCGCCGAGATTTAATTGCTGCTGAAGACGTTTTTGTTCTTGATTTCTAATTTGATATACTTCCCCACCTATTTGCATGATCTGAAACCTATTTTGGTTACGTTCCTGCATTTGAGCCTCACTAAGACCTTTGTTCTCCTGTTTTACTTTGTATCTGTATTGGTACTCATTGCGGTATTTAATACCATCATTGTCCAAACATTCGCCATCCTTTAAACGCAGACGATCCCGATCCCTTGTTACATAAGAACCATCAGGATTTACTACCGTTCCATCATTTAATGTTATGGGATCTTGTAACCTTATTTGGTCGCGATCTCTAATTTGTAGCACGTCACCATCTACCAGCATTAATCGATCTTGATCCCTATCCCGCAATTGATCTTGATCCTGTGCATTAAGCATTATTGATCCAAATGCAATAAATACCATTGTAAAAATTATTCTTTTCATGATTTGTGTTTTTATAAATTAATATGGTTAAATGTACCTTCTATTCCAGGGACTGAAAATGATTTAAGTCAGTTAATGTATTTTATATCAATAAGTTACAACCTGTGATGTGTAACAATTGTTACATAAGAAGATCTAACTACAGTTGTTATGGTCCAGTAATATTATAAGACAGCCAACATGCATAATATATATATGAACTGTGCTCAAAATTGGGTCGGCCAAATAATTCAGTTCTTTTTTTGGAAGTCTGTTTAATATAATCCTTTACGGACCACACTGTTCCCGACTATCATTGATTATTAGGGTATAGTCTTCTTGGGTTAAATACTGGGGCTCATAAGTATTCCCCGAAAGTTCAATGGCACTGACAAAGCTCCTCAGATGGTTGCGGCTACCACATTGTAGGCTTTCAAATACATTTGTGATGGCAATATTGGTCGTGGCGTCTATATAATTGGCCAAATCCACAATATCCAAATCTTCGATATTGGCACCGACCTCCAAGGCATTTGCTTCATTTTCACTACCGTAATCAATAAACTGATCATAAAGTTTTTGAATGTCCGGGTTATTAAACTCCCCATAGGATAAAAGAGTATAGGAAATATTATACTGGTCCAAAAGACCAATAACGGCATTCATATGACTTTGTTCACTTTTCTTAATATTTGAAAATTGATTTATTTCCCATAAATCCTCCAAATAGGTATAGGTATCCCTTGCAAGCTTTTCCTCTTCCAACATAAACAGTAATGCAGCACTGTCTTCATTAGTGAGGTTTGTATTATCCACATCCGCAACGGATGAATCATCATTATTACAGGAGAACAGTGCCAAAAGGAACGGTAAGCCAAAAATGAATAAATTGGTTCTTATTTGTTTAAAAAGTTTCATTGCTAATAGATTTACGTTACATAAGCAATATCCAACATATTAAACAGATGCACAGCCACTTAAGTTACACAGGCCATGGAATTTGAAACATAAAGGAAGTCTAAATTTATTTTGGAGGGTGTTCTAAATTTCTACTAGGGAAAAGATAAATTACAAGGTGACAATAATCCTTTGCCCTGATCAGATTGCTTTTCACTGTTCTGTGGAAAACACTTTATTGTCTTGGATAATTCAATTCGCCTTTCTAGTACCTCCATGACCACCTGCTACGATCAACATTATTTTTATGCTCAACCAAATGAATTTAAAAAATTGAACAAAAGGGTTCATCATATAGAAGCGTTTGGATTTTGATATTCTACGTGTCATATTCTTAATTTTTGGATTAATGGGTATTTGTAATTGCCATATGGCGTCCCTATCGTTATTGGGAACAGCTATTATTCCGGAATCAACCACCAAAAAGGCTTCATTTTGGCTTTATAGAGAAAGGCATAGTGCAAGGCCAATTTAAGCCAATGACCCGCCAAACCAATTTCCCCAAAGGTTTTCCCCAATTGTCGTCCTTGGGTATCGGGGTACTTATTGTAGTCGGGAACTATTGGGAAAGTGGTTATGCTAATACCGCTTCCCTTGGTCATGCCATAACCAGCAGAGGCTATACATGCGGCACCCATGTTGCCCATGGATCCGCGGTGATTTAGAGAGGATTTGCCGTTCTTTATGGTATCTATAATATTGTCGGCCACCAACTTTGCGGTTATGCCAGATGGCATCCCGGTCCTAGGTGGTGATGGGGAAATAGCTGTTCCGTTTTTACTCACCCTGGGTTTTGAAATGGCATGTGGGGGTGCAAAGGCAATTCCTGGAGCAAAAATATTGGCGTATGAAGGATTCTGATAGGTCTCTGGCCAATCCTGAACAGACCATTCCTCATAAGGCTTAGGACTGTAATCGGCATCGACAATCATAAAGCCTTTGAACAATTTTTCCGTAATATCCTGGTTGTTTTTATCAAAGGCTTTAAAGCCATGGCCCGAAAAAGCAGGGATAAGCATGGCAAAATCGTAAGTTTCCTTATGGTATTCGCCATCCAAGGTTTCATAATGTGCCACCCCGTCTTCAATTTTATTAACACCGGCACCAATGATCCATTTTATGCCGCGATCATCAAAAACCATTTCTACCATTTCGCTAGACTTCATAATATTGTTGCCATAGCTCAAAAGCATCCCATCCATTCCAAAGTCTCCCAATTGTGGCTCATTGGCAATCCAGACCAATTCTGCCATATCCCGGACCTTATGTCGCCTTAATTCCTGCTCTACATTTAAAATATACTCAAAAGCAGCACCTTGGCAAGTCGACTTGGCATGGCCGGTACCAATCAATATTTTGGCTTTTTTACCCTGCTTCATCTGTTGTATTAAATCGTCAAGAGCCTTCCAAGCTTGGTTGGCGTGATGGTAGGTGCAAACAGAATAGGCCTTGTTGGTGCCTGGGACCAGACCCTCGGTCATATCAAAGGCCAGTTTGGGTCCTGTTGCATTGATAAGATAATCGTAGGTAACTTTTTCCTGTTTCCCTTTTTGGTCTTCCGTAACATATTCCACCATAACAAACGGTTTTTCCACTTCGGTATCCCCTTCGGGATGAAAGGTGACTACCTTTGCCTGTTTATAGCCTATATTCTTTTTTTTATAAAGTGGAGCAAGCGGAAAGATAATATCCTTTGGTTCCATTCTTCCAATTCCTATCCAAATATTGGAAGGGATCCATTGGTAATTGCTATTGGGGGAGATCACTAAAACTTCGTGTTCTTTGGGGAGTTTTCTACGGAGGTGCGCTGCGGCCACATGACCAGAGATTCCAGCACCGAGAATGACTATTTTTGACATTGCGATTGGATTTATTTAAAGATAAATTTAGCGAGTTACCCGAACACTTAACATGATTATTATCAGCATATTAAATATTCTTGTGATTATAAATTTGAGACTTTAAAATCACTTTCACAGCAACAATTGTTACAGAGGGAATAGGGAATTTAATTGGAAAAGGAAGATTATCAAATCGCTGTGGTCAGCGTATAAATAATGGTTGCAATTAAGCCCAATAAAAACATGCCCACGGATATGGTCACAAGTTTTTGTTTCATAGAAATAATTTTGCCTAAAAAATAAAGATCAATGATCATTTCATCATAAACGTTCTGGCCACTTACCATGATTCGTTCAAATTCCTGTTTAAACTCGTTTAAGGATAGGGATGAAAAATTCTCGGCGTACAAGGTGCCCTTGTAACCACTTTTTCTATATTTTTTGCCAAAATACCGATGGGGCAACATACACAACAAAGCGAATATCATAGACAACATACTGCTGATGACCAATATTTTAGTCCCTGTATTTATGTTTACCACCCTACTTCCTGCATCGATGAACCGGATGCCCAATAACAGGGATGTTATTATGGAATTCACGGTCAAAACGATCCGAGCCTTGTTATCCACCATTTTTAGCAGATTGTAATGGTTTCTAGAAAGCGTTTTAAAAAGTGTTTGTACGCCACGGGCATCATATTTATGGCGTTTCCCTTTTCGTAGATCTACCTTGTCCAAACTGTTTGTTTCCTTTTCCATAACCTATAATTTTGTACGGCATAATTGACCCGCTTCTAAAAGTATTTTATTGATTTTTCCTGGGCTTAGTTCCATCTTCTTTAAATGATAGGGTTCCTTAACAAGTTCTTTCACCAAAATAATATTTTTTGCGATCAACTGATTCTTTTCTTTTTTGGTCAAAGTAGTAAGTACGGTGATTGGATATAGTCCGTAAGCATCTATATTGGCTTTCATTCCGTTGTTTTTAGGGTAATCCCAACTCAATAAGGTCAGCCCTATGCATTTACCGTAGTTTATGGCATCTATCGTAAATCGGGTATTAGTAACCAACCAGCCTTGCTTTAAATGGGTCGTTTTCAAAGTGTCTGAATTCCATTGTTGTTGCACGTCCAAAAATCTTGAATTGATGTATAAAGGCACCTTTACATTGCTAACGCCCCTTGGATCGGAATGGAACTTGCATTCTATGGCATAGGTATTCCCGTCCTTCTCGGCCAAAACATCTATTTCATGGGTTACACATTTCCCGTTCAGGACAACGCTGACCTTAGTCTGATATCCCTTTTCCACCAAAAGCGCAGCCATTAAACGTTCAAAGGGAAATCCTGTAGGTCCCAGTTCGAAAATGCCTCTTTTTAAACTGTATTTGGAAGCAGAAATCTCGTGATATTTTTTTAATATGGGAAATACTTTATTATGGACCTCTTCGGATGATATGCCGTCATATAATTCCGGGGTTACCTGCGAGATAATGGAATCGATTTCATTATTGGATACCTCACAGTTTCTTAAAGAATCTTTCAGTTTTCTTGAAGAAAACGGTTCTAGGTCCCCCGAACTTTTTTTGATCGTAATCTGCTTCTTGTCCATGTCTTTTTCGTTTAAGTTTAAAACCGCAGCAATTCTGTCATTATACCGAAACGGATTACATCCAACCGATGTTGAAAATAGATGTTGTAATAATCCATACCATGGTAATAGCGAACAAAGAACCCGATATCCTCCAAAAACTTTGGATGGTAGTAAAACGTAATACTCGCATTAAGGCGTTTTATGTTAAAGGTGTCCCAATCGTATAGGCTGTCCAGGCTCCATGTGGTTTCTGCCTTTAGCGAAAAATTGGCCTTTATAGACCCCCTTGGACCCATTTTCACGGGAAGTTTATAGGCCAAAAAAGCATTGTGCCAGCGCAATCCACTATACTGTCCATGAAGTTCTTGGAGCATCCAACTTCTGGGATGCACTTCCAATGAGGTTTTAAATATCTTCTGTGCCTTCAAATTACTGCTGTAGGCCGTTTTTAACCAGCCCATTTCAAAAAAATTGGTAGCAAAGTTTCCGGTTTGTAGATTGATATTTCCGTCGGCATCATAAAAACTTTCATCCTGTCCGTTGGAATGGTGGCCCAATTTTACAAAGAGGGTAGACTGTTCTGCTGAATTCTTTGCACTAACCGCATAATAGGCGGAAATCTGGGGAATGTAGCTAGGTGTCTTCACCGGATAAGATTCCTCGTTATACATTCGGATCGTAATTTGAGCGGTAAGTACGGCCATTAATCTGGAATCCTGTCGCTTTCGGACCACAAAACTGGGGTTAACGTTTGCCTCGAACATCAAGGGTTCCAAATTACCAATATCCGTGGGAAAAGTAATAAAACTATCACCTTGGTTCACTTGGGCTATTTTGGCAAGATTAAATTGGGGCAAACTGTCCGTTACCCCTTGGGCTGGAGCTTGCCATATAAGGAGGTTCAACAATATCGATATGCAGCCAAACTTGTTCATTTATTCTTTTTCCCCAAACCACCAATTAGGTCTTTGTGGTTTTTGAACTAATTTAAACCTTTCAATAGCATGGGTTTTTATGTGTTCTGCCATCTCCTCCACCGAGTCGGTTACGAACAACAACTCCATGTCTTTAGGACTTATACTTTCATTCTCCGCCATAATACTTATGTGTTCACAGAGCTCTTTATGGTATTCGGATCCGAAAATGACCACGGGGAAATTTTGAATCATCTTGGTCTGTATCAGGGTTATGGATTCGAAGAGTTCATCCAAGGTACCCATTCCCCCAGGCATAACCACAAAGGCATAGGAGTACTTTATCAACAGGAACTTCCGTACAAAAAAATACCTAATGTTGATCCATTTGTGCAGATAGGGATTAGGTTTTTGTTCAAAGGGCAGTATTATATTACAGCCTACAGAATAACCTCCCGCCTCATAAGCCCCTTTATTTGCAGCTTCCATAATTCCCGGTCCGCCACCCGTCATTACCGTAAATCCCATATTGGCCAATGCAGCTCCAACCTGTTCTGCCTTTTTGTAAAAAGGATTGGTATTGTCAAATCTGGCGGATCCAAAAACCGTTACGCAGGGACCTATAAAGTGCATTTTCCTAAATGCCCTGATAAAACTATATTGTACCCTAAAGGTGAAAAGCAGTTCTTTAAACCTGGAGAGCGGTCCGGATAGAAAACGGGATTCTTCCGGCTGTAATCGGTTGTGGTTGTGGTTGTTTTCCATTAACTTGTTTTTTTATAACTGATTACTGCCAAAGCATTCATGGCAATGGCAAATAAGAATGTCTTTAATACTTGTGGATAAATATCGGACAGGCCGGCCCCTTTTAGCATCACCATTCTCATTACCTCCACATAATATTTAATAGGATTGAATTCAGTTAACAACTGCGCCCATTGCGGCATACTTTCGATGGGCGTGAACAAACCGCTCATTAAAATAAAAATGACCATAAAAAACCAGGCTATAAACATGGCCTGTTGCTGAGTATCGGTAAAATTGGAAATAAAGAGGCCCATCCCCAAAATCACCAAAATGTAAATAATGGTATAGATATACATTAAGGTTAGGCTTCCAACAATTGGAATCTGAAACAACAGTTTAGAGATGATCAAACCCACGGTCAACAATACCATGCCCAAAACCAAAAAAGGAAATAATTTTCCAATAATAAACTGGTATTTTTTTATTGGGGTAACATTAATTTGCTCCAAAGTACCTATTTCCTTCTCCCGAACAATGTTCATACCTGAAAGGAATAGGGTAATCATTGTTACCAATAGAACCAATATTCCGGGCACCATAAAAGTTTTATAATTTAAGGTTTCATTATACCAAAAGGAAGGAATGGTTTCAATATTCTGCGGCTGGTTTCCCAAATTGTTAAACAGGAATAATTCCACTTGTGCCTTTTTAGTGAACTGTTGTACAATTTGATTGATATATACATTTTCTACTCCGGCAGCGGCACCATCTATGGCATTGATTATAACCGACAGATCCGCTTTTTTATTTTTAAGTAATTGCCTTTCAAAATAAGACGGAATCTCTAAAATCACATCCACTTTCCCTTCCAACATTGCCTTACTCGCCAGTTTTTCCGATGGAAAGTCGGTCATCACATTAAAATAAGAGGAAGCTTCAAATTTTTCCACTAGTTCCCGTGAAAGGGAAGTTTTATCATTATCAACAAAGGCAAACTTTATATTTTTCACTTCAAAAGTTGCCGCATTGGATAGGATGATAAGTTGGATCAATGGCAAAACAAAAATAATAGGGAGCATCGCCTTATTTCTAAAGATCTGTTTAAATTCCTTTTGGATGATATAGCGGATGATGTTCATATTCTTTTTTGTAATACGCATTTAAAAAAGTGAGTTGTCTAAGCTATGTTGTCCGGTCGAGCCTGCCCGTTCCATTCAGGCGGGCGCAGTCGAGACCTCACTTTAAAAATCTATTCGTCTAAAACCTCTCGACTGCGCTCGAGGAGACAGAAACGTTAATTTTAATTAATTGGTAATCAAGGGCTTTAAATTTATTTTTAAGGCTTTGACTACTTGCCAAATTTCTTTCACTCCAATCTTATTTTATATTTTTTTACGCTCAAGGCAATAAAAAATATGGTCATCCCAATCAATATTAAGGTTTCTTTCCACACGTAGGCCAATCCAACTCCTTTAAGCATAATTCCTTTTAAAATCATTATAAACCATTTGGCAGGAATTATATTACTGATCAATTGCAAGGGCAAAGGCATACTGGAGATGGGAAAAATAAATCCCGACAGTAATATAACCGGCAGCATGAGCCCCATTAAAGAAATCATCATTGCCGTTTGTTGTGTGGAGGATATTGTGGAAATCAAAATCCCGAGCGACAGGGCATTTACTATAAATAAGGTACTCTCCGCCCCCAATAAAAACAGACTGCCCTGCACTGGCATTTTAAAAACAAAAATGCTCAAAAGAATAATAACTGCAGCGTTTATGATGGAAAGCAAAATATATGGAACTACCTTGCCCACAATAACTTGAATTGGGTTTAAGGGAGACACCAACAAAATCTCCATAGTTCCCAATTCTTTCTCCTTGGTAATGGATATTGAGGTCATCATGGCCGATACCAACATTAAGATTATGGTCATAACCCCAGGCACAAACATATATACACTTTTTAGTTCCGGATTAAACACCATTCTTGTTTTTGGCACTATTTGGTAAGGCATGTTTAAACCTTTATTTAATTCCTGTTGGTAATTCTGTAAAATAGACCCTACATAATTGCTAATGGTATTTGCTGTATTGGGGTCCGTAGCATCGGTAAGAATTTGAACGGTAGCTTTTTTTTGGGTGACCAAGTTTTTGCCAAAATCCTTTTCAAAATTGAGTACCGCTTTTATCTTCCCTTTTTTAAAAGTGGATTCGATCTCATCTTCATGGCTTATAAACCCTTTGATACTGAAATATTTCGAAGTCGCTATTTTATTTATGATCTCTTTGGTATTAACATCTTTGGAATGATCCAAAATGGCGATATCCACATTATTGATCTCGTTGGTAATGGCAAAACCAAAAAGCATCACCTGCACTATGGGCATGCCGAACAAGATAAACAGGGAACGCCTATCCCTTAAAATATGGTAAAATTCCTTTTTGATGAATCCTATAAATCTGTTCATTTCTCCCTAATTATTCTATATTCCTCGCCAATTTCAGAAATACCTGGTTCATAGAATCTACTTGAAACTGACGTTTGAGATTCTTTGGCGTGTCCAAAGCCTCTATCTTTCCGGCTACCATGATGGATACCCGATCACAATATTCGGCCTCGTCCATATAATGGGTAGTTACAAAAATGGTAACCCCTCTATTGGCTTCCATATAGATCATTTCCCAAAATTGGCGCCTGGTTATGGGGTCGACTCCTCCCGTGGGTTCATCCAAAAAAACAATTTTTGGATTGTGGAGCAGGGCAACTGAAAAGGCTACTTTTTGTTTCCAACCCAAGGGGAGGGAACCTACCAGGGAATCGGCCATATCATGCAATCCCAATTCATTGATCATGGCCTGGGATTTTTCTTTGATGTCCGCAGATGACAAGCCATATATCCCCCCAAAAAAGACAATATTTTCCTTAATGGTCAAATCATTGTACAGGGAGAAGCGTTGGCTCATGTACCCAATATTCCTTTTTACCTGTTCGGCCTCTGTTAGCACGTTATATCCGGCCACGGTGGCGGCACCATGTGTAGGTTTGGAAATACCGATCAACATTTTCATAGCCGTTGTCTTTCCAGCACCATTGGCTCCCAAAAATCCAAAAACCTCTCCTTTTCCCACCTCAAAAGAGATGTTATTGACTGCGGTGAAATCCCCGAACATTTTGGTCAAATTCTGAACCTGTATCATGTTATCTTTTGTCATCTATTCATGTGCTTTTGATAGATCCATAAAGGTATCCTCAATAGTTGCTACGGTCTCTTTAACCTCAATCTCCTTATGATGTCTTTCCTCCAAATACTTGGTTAGATCCATTGACCTAAAAACTTCGGACTTAGGGGTAAAATGTAGGTATTCTCCAAAGGGATAGGCGCTATAGGTATCCGGGTAAATTCTTAAGTCTTCGATTAATTGATAGGTGTTGGAACTACGTACCTTATAAATTTTCTTTGGGAACGAAGCAATAATTGCTTCGGGTGTGTTGATCTGCAGTATTTTTCCGTTGGTAATCAAGGCAATCCTATCACAAAGTTCGGCTTCGTCCATATACGGCGTAGAGACCAAAATAGTAATGTCCTTTTGCTGTAACCGTTTTAACATCTCCCAAAACTCTTTACGCGAAACGGGATCTACCCCTGTAGTAGGCTCATCTAAAAACAACACCTTGGGTTTATGGATCAAAGCGCAGCAGAGCGCCAGTTTTTGTTTCATCCCACCCGATAATTTTCCAGCCCTACGGGCTTTAAAAGGTTCTATTTGGATATAAATGTCCTTGATCAAATCATAATTCTCCTCTATAGTAGTTCCAAAAATAGTAGCGAAAAAATTAAGATTCTCTTCAACGGTAAGGTCTTGGTATAAGGAAAACCTACCTGGCATATAGCCCACATGATTTCTAATATCCTTGTACTGTTTTTGGACATCGTAGCCCGCCACTGAAGCCTTTCCCCCATCCTGAATCAATAAGGTGGTCAAGATTCGAAAAAGGGTTGTCTTTCCCGCTCCGTCCGGACCAATCAAACCAAACAGTTCCCCTGGCTTTACCTCAAAGGAAATATCATCCAAAGCTTTTACTTTGTTGTACGATTTGCTGATATTGTTTAGAATGATGCTCATTTTCCTTAGCGTTCAATAAGAATTAACCGTTATATATTAGTCAAAATAGGTGTAATAGCTTTTTAAATGCCCATTTATACTTTCCTTGATTTTTGCACCCGTTTCGGTGTCATCAGTTTTTTGCAATAGTTCAATCTTTTGAATCAACGGATGTAAAAATACATGCAGATTATCGTGCGATGCTCCGGTCATGGTGCATTCCTTAACAATGTTATTTTTAACCCCGTTTAAACCATTTCCCAAATTTCTGTAGTCTTCCACAGAAATGGTTTTGGTTTCCGCAACGAGTTTGGCCATATCTGCTACCCCGGAGGTAGTTTCCAGATTAGCCTCCCATTTTGTTCCATTGTTTAGGGACATTTCCTCTACCCAATTGGTATTTAATTGTTGTTCACTTCCCGATGCTGTTTTAGTTAAATTGGTACCAGGGGACTTGGTATCCTCCTTTACCGCTTGTTTGCAGTTTATAAAGCTTAAGGATAGGATCGTTAAAAAGATAATCTTCGTTTTCATGATTCATATTTTTATATTGTTGTGTGTTGTTTTTGGAATTTTGATTAGGGTCAAAAGTAGAATTGCTCCCCATATGCCAACCCTAAAAGCCATTGCCTTTATGCTTTCTACCGCTACGCTTTCATTAAAAAAGTATAAATAGCCCAATACCAATAAGTGCAATAGAAGGATCGAGATTATCATTAATTTCCACTTTCTATGTTGTTTGCCTATTTGATAGGCTACCATAATGGATATAATTCCAAGAACCACGTTGTAGACCACCAACCAATCCAATACCCTATAATCCACGGAGCGTAACCCCAATAGGACCATGGAACCTGAGATTACGGATAGAATGCCGATAAGGCTTGCAAGTATGGTCGCTATGATCAAGGTCGTTTTCATTCTTCAGTAGTTTTTGAGGTGATCCACATTTCCGCCGGCATCCCTATTTTTAAACTACCGTCATTTTTAACCTTAACCTTTACCGCATACACTAGGTTTACACGCTCTTCCTTGGTCTGTATGATCTTGGGGGTAAATTCTGCTGATTCTGAAATCCAACTAATCTCACCGGGGTATGATCTCATCTCCTCACCTGCATCGATTTTTACGCTTACCTCCTGCCCAATGCGGAGGTTGGACAATTGATTTTCACTGATATAAACCCTTAAAATCATATCTTCCAGATCAGCTATTTTATACAAGGGTTTACCAAAAGCAGTTACTTCGTTGGGTTCGGCATATTTTACCAGGACCGTGCCCTTCACAGGGTTTTGAATGATGCTTTTATGGATCTGATCCTCAATTTGACGTATTTGTATTTCAATACTTTTTACCTCATTAATAATGGGCGAATTTTGGGTTTCCACACTTTTGATCTGCTCTTTAATAATGTTGATCTGTCCATTAATATCATCCAATTGTTTGGTAGTTGCGGCTTTTGCCTGCAATAGGTTCTCTATCCTAGATTTATCATTTTGGGCCACTTTTAATTGTTCCTTAAGAACTTCGCGTTGTGATAGCACGTTTCTGGATTTTGAAAAAATAGTGTTTTTGGAAGCCAACAACTGGTCTCGTTTTAGGGAGAGCTGAACGGTGTCTATAACCCCAACAACCTTATTTTGGCCCAGCACAGTGCCTTCCTCCGCATCCAGGAACAAAATTTTTCCATTGGCCTCGGCGGAAATAGTTATTTCCGTAGCTTCAAAATTACCGTAACCATCTGCCTTGTCCCCGTTGCCGGAGCATGAACCTAAAAGGCTTATAAGAAGGCTTGTCAATATTAAATATGGATGTTTCATTTTATTCAGGTATTGTTATATATCAGTTATTGTAATAGCTTCCATTCGTAATTTCATATTGAATTTTGTGCAATAGCAATTGAGTCTCATGAAGATTTAAATTGCTTTTTGCCTCATATAAATTCGTGAATTCGATAATATAGGCCGATGCCGTAATTACACCGTTGTTCAATTGTGATTCCGCCGTTTTCAAAATATCTTCGCGTAACGCTATAATCTCATTATCCGTGGAAATCAGAGCATCGATCTTATCAATTTCGGACTTGAGTTTTACCAATTCCAAATTGTTGTTCAATTCAAAGGTCTCTTTTTGGGTATCTATTATTTCCTTGTTTATTTCAAGGGATTGTTTCTCGGTCTTGGTCTTGTTCCAGTCAAAAATGTTCATATTGAGTTTTAGACCTGCCATATAAAAAGTATTAAAAGAATTATCCAACATATTTAGCCCAGGATTGCCGTAACCACCTTGGGCAAAGGCATTTAATTTAGGAAGGTTCGATTTTGAAATCAGTTTTGAGGAGTAATCGATCTGTTCCTTTTGAAGGTCGAAAAGCTCAATCTCGGGTCGTTGGGATTCGGTTTCCGATATGAAAACTGCTGGTCTTTCAAGGTGCACATCGGATGATAATTCCCTGCCAATTAGCAAGGACAGCCGTTGTAACAAATCCGATTTATTATAGCTCAACTCTATGTATTGTTGTTTTAATCTTAGGAGTTCTGCTTCAAGTGTCTTTTCTGAAGACCCCAACAAGGTGCCGTACTTTACTCCGGCTCTCACATCTTCAATACGCGCTTTTAATTGCTCCTCTTTGGCTTGAAGCAAGGCTTGGTTTTCCTGAAGCAATAAGACCGAAAGGTAGATAGAATTGACCTGACTTTTTAATCCGTATAGGCTCACCTCCAACTGTTGTTGGTTTACCTTTGATGCTGCCTCCTTCACCTTGGATGAAGCATTGATGAGGCCACCGTTATAAATCATTTGGTTTACATCCAAAGTGGCTCGATATTGATCCTTATTGGGAGGTTCTATGGTTACATTCGGAAGCTGGATCGGCAAACTTGTTACGTCGGACTGATAGGTGGCCTGGGCATTAAGATCCAGTTTGGGCAAATACCCCGTTCTTAAGGCCTCAATATCCAGTTGTACCTGATTTTCCAATAACCCAGATTGTTTGGCCAACGGATAATTCTCGGTAACAAGGTCAAAACACTCCTCCAGCCTAAGGGTCTGCTGGGCCTTTGCAACCATAGGTATGGTCAATATTAATATTAAAAAAAGTCTTTTCATGTGTTTTTGTTTATTAATTTTCAGTGGTCACATGCAACATTCAAATAGTCATTTTCCCCGTTCGTTTAAAATTGAGTATGAATGTTTCATTTTTTAATAGAATTAATTAGAAGCTCGGGAATCAAAATTTTACGTTCCTGCATCATGGATTTAAATGTTTTTTCATCCAGGTCCAATATTCCACGGACCAGGCCGGTCCCTACAAAGGAAAAAGCGGTCAGGGAAAAAAGGTTTAACAACAATTGTTTAGGGTCTATGGGCTTTATAATTCCCATCTCAATTTCCTGCGCTATCTGCTTCTTAAAGCGCGCAGGGTTAGGTGCTATTTCGGAGCCAAAAAATAAATCGGAAAACTCCGGATTGTTATTTATTTCCTGAATGAGAAAATTGGGTAGGTATGGATTCTCCATTACAAAAGAAATATAGCTATCCGTAAATTCCGTTATTTTTTCAAAAACCGTTTTATCGGAATTAAAGACCTGGTTGATATGGGGGGCAAACTTTTCAAAGGCCTGCCTAAAAACCGCCTCGAACAATTTTTGCTTGCTCTTGTAATAGTAGTGCAGCATGGCCTTGTTAATTTTTGCCTCATCCGCGATCTCCTGCATTCGGGCTCCTGCCATACCCTTCTTTTGGAATACGCTTATGGCTGCCTTTAATATATTTTCTTCTGTGCTCTGATCTTTCATTAACTAAATAGTTTAACCAAATGGTTAATAAATGTACAAATTTTTTTTAATTCCATAAGGATAATGCCACTAAATATTTGTTATTTAGTTTAATTACAGCCAATTATAAAGTATATTTTCGGGATTTTGCATGGGGTATTTAAGAAACAAATTCTATACATTATATGGTCTGAAATTGTTATTTATTCCTAAACAACCCTTGGCCTGATACGTCATTGGGTAAATTTCCTTCTTCAAGGAACAAGGACTTTCAACCTCTATAACTACAAGACCAAAAAAAATGTCTACTTATTTTTGTCAAAAACTACACTCCATATTCCACGGACCTCATTTACATTATAGCCAACGGCCATATCTTCAGGGTATAATTTTCTTAAAGTGGCCATAGTAGCAGGCTTCACCTGTTCGTTGGGTTTCCCATGGCATTGGAGACACATGGTATTTGTAGTTATGGGATAATATACCGTTACTTCTTCGTTACCAGGAACTACTACCGGATCTACTTCGATACCAGCGGCAACCTGCTCTTTAAAAGTAGCGATATACCCCAGTTCCTCTTTGTTGGCCTTGTTAAGTGGATTTCTAGGTTTATCGGAAACCCTTTTAATCTGGGCATTGTTCATAACAGAAATACTATCCGTTAATTCTATGGCCCGAAGGTTACAAAATGCTACCGCCCCCTCCGTACCTTTTTCCTGTATGGCCTTCATTAGATTTTTCCCCAGCGCAGCTTTTGTAGCCAAGGCATAACCAAGTCCTATATCGCCATAATCCGTTTGTAATCCATGTTTGGAACCTGGGCCCATTCCATTTCCCATACCTTTACCTTTACCCATTCCTTTGCCTTTGCCCATTCTTCTACCATGCTCCCTCTGAAAATGTTCATCGAACCATTCGGGTTGTGCAATTTCATAGTCATACATGTATTCAGCAATCAGGCTAATGGTTTCTTCAGGATAGGGTTGATAGGGCATTATCCCAAATCGATTTAGTGCACCGGGCATTTTGGATTTTTCCTCCTGTGGATCATTAATCCAACCCACAATAGCTTCTATAAACTGTTCCTTGGTCGTTGTTGAATCGATATAGTGCTTCTTAATGGCCACCATGGGAGGCGCAATCATGCTGACTTCCGATGCTTTAGGATTGTGACATAAATAGCACTCTGTTTCAATAATCTTTTTACCTGGATGTATCTTTTCCTGATCGGCCGATGAGTTTGCTACCTTGGTTTCTAACGGTTTAGTTTCCGTTTTTTTTGCCTCCTTACAACTTACTAGGGTCATTAAAAGGATTGTAAAGAAAGATAGATACTTCATAAAGCTAATATTTTTGGATTTATTCCTTCATCATCTTTCCCGCGGCACAGCTAAGAAAGGATTTGGCCTTGTCACCCAAGCCGTTTTTGGCATCCACTGTAGGATAGCCCAAAGCTTTAAGGGTATCCCTTAGCTTTTGTGTGGCCTCAACGTTGTTGGATTCAAAAGATACCGTTCCAGTGTTTACATCCACCATAACCTCCGTGATATTCTCCAATTCCGATAATTTGGTGGTAATTGTTTTAGCGCAACCACCACATTTTATATTTTGAACACTTAGAGCTAATTTCATAGCGTTAATTTAAGCCTAATTTATAAATTCTAGTCAGTAAGCATATTATCTCCAAGACATGTAGCCACCCTTTAGGTCATATACTTTTTCAAAACCCATACCTATCAATTTATGCGCCGCTCTCTGACTCCTGGCACCGGAACGACAATATAGGTACAAGGGCTTATCCTTGGACATTTTTTCACAGTATTTTTCAAAGTTTGCTGCATTAAAAAAATCCACATTAATGGCATTTTTTATATGGCCGCCACCATATTCATTAGGCGTACGAACATCTATGAGTTGTACTTTTTTACCCGCTATGGCCGCTGAAAAGTCAGCTTGACTCAATATTTCAATTTTATCCGATTTCTCTTTGCTTGTTCCGAAAAGTGTACTAAAAATAGACATATTATTTCTTTTTTGAGTTATTCCAAGGTAATTGTTTAAAAAAGGAAACCGCCACCTTTTACAATGACCGTTTCCTTATACAACCAACCAAAACATTTATAGTGTAAAGATAGGCCAGGCATTTAATGTCCACAGCAACTTTTGTTACACTCCCGCATTTTCCATAAAAAAGTTTTGCTCCAACAAATAGATTAACTTCCAGAGAGTTTAAACGCAAGTATTACCGCCCTCAAACAACAAAGGGATATAAAATGCATACCCCAAATAAGTGCCGAAATACCCATAGGGATCCAGTCCCAGACTTATAAGAAGTACACTTTGCAATTGCCATATAATATATATTACTTAATATGCATTATATATTAACCCAAAGTAATATTTAATTGGTTTTATTGATTAAAATAAGTTAATATTATTGCATTAATCGAATAAAGAAAGAATCAACGTGCTTAATGCCCCTTCTTAACGAACAACCAAGAGTATAGAGGGCCGGATGCAATTAAAGATAAAATCATTTCGACCAAAAACTTAAATGCTCACAAATAGGAACTAGCCATGTTTAAATATTGTTTATTGCCCTTGGTTTCAGTTTTCATTTTTATAAACCATGGCCTGCTTGCCCAAAAAGTAAATCAATTCCCAAAGAAAACAGACCCCCTACATAAAAAGGTGGAAATGTTTGACAGGTTGATGCTTGGAAACCATTGGAACGAAGGTGCCATAATGCAACATGTTATTTTTCCACCTGCCGGACTGGAGCAGCCCATTATAGGTTCCCAGGCCGATTGCCTTGATCCCACTTCTGAAATGCTGGCTGCCTACTCCCATAAGTACGCTATAACCGGAGACCCAAAGGACAGGAAAATAGCCAATGACATCTTCGAGGCCATACTAAAATTGGAAAAAGTAACCGGTGTTGAAGGATTGGTGGCGCGCAGTTTCAATAGGACCAACGAACCGCTTTGGCACGAAGAGGTTTTTTGGTACCATGAATGGCACCAATCGTCATCCATGCCCGGTTACCGATGGTTGGGTGATTTAAGTGCCGATAAATTCACTTCTATTTTTTACGGTGTAGGAACTTTTTGGGAACTATGTGCGGATGCAGAATACAAGGAGAAAGCAGCAGGCCTCCTAGATCGATTTATAGGGCGGGTAGTGGACAACAACTTTAAACTTACGGATCTCGACGGAAAAATGACCTTGTGGGGCAACTTTTGCCCTAACCTTCCGCACCAAGAACTCAACTCTTTGGAAATGTTGGCCGCGCTAAAGGTAACCCATCATATTACTGGAAAGGAACGGTACAATGCCGCATACCACATGCTTATAGACCGCTATCATTATGACGACCACCAAATTAATTCCAAAATACTATTCCCTAAAGAATGGCGGAATGTAGGGGACGACTACCACGCTGCCCGTTCCCTCTATATGATTATGCGTTTAGAAACCGATCCCAGTCTACTCAATAAATACCGAATGAATTTAAACAGACATTGGTACGATTGGAAGGATATAGAATTTACATGGGAAAGCAATATCTGGTTCTTAATGGTCTATAAGGTACTCACAGGAGAGGACATTTTTACCGAAGAGAAAAAGCAGGGCATAAAGGACATGTGGGGATTTGAACGCAATACCAGGGAATTCAAAATTCCACAAAAAGATGGCAGTTTTAAAATGGTTCGTTCCGAGGAAGAACGAACTGCCGCGGCCATGATCCGAAATTATTGGTTTGGTAGGTATTACGGTATTATTGATGAAAAATGGTAATCACAAAAAATAGGAAGCGTATGAAATCTTGTTTAACACTCCTAACTTTTTTAATACATATACTTTATCTAACAGGGCAAGAAAAGCCAACTCCTCCCGAAGGAATGGTTTATGTTCCCGCCGGCGAATTCATTATGGGAAGCACTTATGGCGATCCGGATGAAAGGCCCCAACAAATTGCAAGTACAAAGGCGTACTTTATAGACAAATACGAGGTTAGCAATACGGAGTTTGCCAAATTTGACCCCACTTTTAAATTCCCCCCGGAAAAAAAGAACAATGCCGCAGTAGTGACATGGTCTAAAGCGGATGCCTATGCTAAATGGGCTGGTAAACGTTTGCCCACTGAAAAAGAATGGGAAAAGGCGGCTCGCGGTATCGACGGCCGTGTATTTCCTTGGGGAGATACCTATGACAACACTTATGTTGTGTGGGACCAAAAAGAGACACGCGGAACTTCCATTGCCAAACCTGCGAGCCCTTATGGTTGCTATGACATGGCTGGAAGTGTGTGGGAATGGACATCGGACTGGTATAAACCCTACCCTGGCAACGAGGTGCCTATGGAGCAATATGGCGAAACCTACAAAGTAATGCGGGGCGGATCCAATTTTAACAACCACTCCTTTATTCGTACCTCACAACGCTATTATGTGTTACCAGAAAAAATACACGTATACCCTGTTGGAATACGATGTGTAAAGGACATAAATTAGAACAACGCCCCTATAAAAAGTATTTTAATATAAAAATGTCGCACAAGATGAAAAGACAATTAAAATTTTGGCTGGTAATGGTTGGTATTGGCAGTATGCTGTCTTGCGAAAAGGAACAGCCTAAAACCTTGGACCTTTCCCAAGCAAACATTGTGATATCGGCCCAGATTAAATCTCCGATCCAAGAAACGGCGGCTAACATCCTAGTGGAAGAAATTAAAAACCGAACCGAACTTCAACTTGGATTAAATAATAATTGGGATTCCAAAACTACCATTGCCTTAGCCTTGGCCAATGAAAACGAATTGTTCGGAACAAAAGTGCCGACCCGCGATGGCGAAAATAACCCCGAATTAAAAAAAGAAGGCTATCGCATTTACCATGAACACCACGGGGACAAGAATACTCTTTGGGTTATTGGTGCGGATACAAGGGGTATTCTTTATGGCATTGGCAAACTACTGCGAACCGCTAAAATGAGTAAGGACCAAATAACACATAGCCCTAACATTGATTTTTCCGAAGCTCCGGAATACCCCCTTCGCGGACATCAGTTTGGGTATCGGAATACCGCCAACTCATGGGACTCCTGGACCGTGGAACAGTTTGATCAGCACTTTAGGGAACAAGTAGTTTTTGGTGCCAATAGTTTTGAAAATATTCCATTTCAAGAAGCCGATTCAAGTCCCCACTTTAAAGTAGACCCGCAGGTCATGGAGGTGGAATTAAGCAAAATATGCGAGAAATACGCTGCCGATTATTGGGTCTGGACGCCAGCTCCTCATGACCTCACCGTAAAAAATGCCCATGAGGACGGACTTGCAGAGCAAGAGGCCTTTTATGCAAAATGTCCAAGATTGGACGGTGTATTTGTTCCTGGAGGTGACCCGGGTGAAAACCATCCTGCGCAGCTAATACCCTATTTAAATGACCTGTCGGAAATATTGCACAAATACCATCCAAATGCCGGTATTTGGGTTTCCCTACAGGGTTTTAATAAGGAAAAAGTGGAATATTTTTTTAATTACCTAAAATCTGATAGTCCTGATTGGCTTAAAGGGGTTGTTTATGGACCAAGTAGTCCGCCCATAGATTTGGAACGGGAAATGTTGCCAAAAAAATATCTGCACCGCTTTTACCCAGATATTACCCATACCGTTAGGTGTCAGTATCCAGTTGATAATTGGGATCAGGCTTATGGATTGACCTTGGGAAGGGAGCCTATTAACCCACAACCACTCATGTACAACCAACTTTTTAGGAGAGACACCAAATATACCGATGGCTTTATTACCTATTCCGATGGTTCCCATGACGACGTTAATAAAGTTTTATGGAGCCAATTGGGTTGGGATTCCAAGAAAAACCCCAAAGATATCATCTATGAATACACTCAATTCTTCTTTGGCCCAGAGGTAGCCGAGGAAGCCGCCCAAGGCATATTTGACTTGGAAAAAAATTGGGACGGGCCCATTTTGGAAAACAATTCCATTAAAGAAACCCTAGCATTGTGGAAAGGCTTGGAAGAAAACAACCCCGATCTGGCAAATAATTGGAGATGGCAACAATTAATAATGCGCGCCTATTATGACGCCTATATTCAAGACCGACTTGCCTACGAAAAAAGACTGGAAGACGAAGCATATGAAATACTGGCCAAGGCCAATACCATTGGGGCGGATAAGGCTATGAACGATGCCCTTAAACACATTAATAAAGCGGATACCGAATTGGTTTCCCAAGACCTTAAGGAAAAGGTTTTTGAATATGGCGAGAAACTATTTCAATCCATTGGAGCACAGACCAGCGTGGAGAAATATCAGGCACGTAGTGCAGAAAGAGGGGCTATTTTGGATTTTATAGATTATCCCTTGAACAATAGATGGTGGTTGGAGGACGAATTTAATAAAATTGGCAAATTAAAATCGGAAGCAGAAAAGCTAGCGCGATTGGAATTTATTAAAAACTATGAGTCTCCCGGGGAAGGCAGTTTTTACGACAATATTTCCAGTGCGGATGCCAAGCATGTAACCTCCAAAACCGATGATGCCATAGACTTCCTATGGGAAAATGATGGCTTAAGTAGAAAGCGGCTCTCTACCCAATTGTTCCAATTTACCCCTACCTTGGAATACAATGATCTGGATCCCGATTCCAATTATTTAATCCGTGTTTCAGGTTATGGAGAGGCCCTATTAAGAGCCAATGGAGAACGCCTAAAACCTACCAAATATGAAAAAGGTTTTGAGGAGTTTAAGGAATTTCCCCTCCCTAAAAATCTGATCAAGGATGGCAAATTAAATGTCAGCTTTGACAAGCCCGATGAGGAACATTTGAATTGGAGAAAACAATCCCGGGTAACCGATGTCTGGCTTATTAAACAAAAATAGCATGTTGGCCCAAAAAAAGCTCTTCACACTAAAAGGAATTGTTACGGTGCTCAACACCCCTTTTACCAAAGAGGACACCATTGACCACGCAGCCCTAAAGAACAATGTAGAGGAAGCATTAAAGGCCGGAGTTGCGGGTATATTGGTGCCGGCAATGGCCGCAGAAGTATATAAATTATCCCATTCGGAAAGATTGGAAATGCTATCGACAGTATTGGAAACCGTAGGGGACAGGATCCCAGTTATTGGAGGTGCAGGGGAAAAGGATCTATCCAAAAGCAAGGAGCTTCTAAAGGCCTATATGAACCTAGGTTGTAGGAATGTTCTATTCCAGATTCCGTTTATCGAGGAGCAACAGTTCAGAAATCATTTTATGGAATTGGCAGCCCTTGATCCGGAAATGATCATGTTACAGGATTGGGATGCTACCGGATATGGTCTATCGGATGAACTTATAGTTGATTTATTTGAAAAAGTGGCTGCATTCCAATGTTTAAAAATAGAAACCGTTCCTGCGGGGCCCAAATATTCAAGAATTTTAGAACTGACCCAAGGCAAATTAAACCTAAGTGGAGGTTGGGCCGTTACCCAAATGATGGAAGGGCTACAAAGAGGTGTACATGCCTTTATGCCCACTGGAATGCATTTCATTTACACCACAATAAATCGACTATTTGAAGAAGGGAAGATTGCAGAGGCAGAAGCCTTGTTCGAGAAAATAATTCCCGTATTGGCGTTTTCCAATCAACATCTGGATATCTCCGTACATTTTTTTAAACGGTTATTGTATCGACAAGGCATTTACAACACCCCCAATGTTCGCAATCCTATCCTTCCCTTTGATACCGTACATAAAAAATTGGCAGACAAACACATAGAAAAGATAATTAAGCTTGAAAACCGGCTTAAAGCCCAAAAGTCCAATATTTATTGACCTTGAATATACCCTTGATAAATGCGGCCTAAACAATTTCTGACAAAACTATGGGATAAAAGACACAATGGTCAATATATTATCTGTTTTAAATAATATAGTTGTGGTACACCCCTGCCTTTTAAATTTACTTTGTTCTCACTAAAGAAAATATATGGCATTAGAATTAAAAGGGATCATTCCCCCAATGGTCACCCCTCTTAACGCAGACGGTGGTTTAGATGATAAAGGATTGGAAAAACTTATAGAGCACCTTATTACTGGCGGTGTACATGGTATATTCCTCTTGGGCACCAACGGAGAAGCCCCCAGTCTTAGTTATGCATTGCGCAAAGAGCTTATTACAAAGGCTTGTAAATATATCCGTGGTAGGGTTCCGGTACTGGTTGGAATAACCGATACCTCCTTTAACGGATCCTTGGACATTGCAGCCCACTCCAAAGAAGCCGGAGCAGATGCCGTGGTGGTAGCCCCTCCTTATTATCTTCCAATTTCACAGGAAGAAATGATCGACTATTTGCAGCGTTTAATTCCACAATTGTCCTTGCCGGTCATGATGTACAATATGCCAAGCTGTACCAAACTACACCTTTCCTTGGAGACCGTAAAAAAGGCTAAGGAATTAGGTGCCATAGGTATCAAGGACAGCTCGGGTGATATGTCCTATTTCTACTCACTTATTGAAGCTTTTAAGGAGACTCCGGAATTTTCCATCATTGTAGGAACAGAATTGTTTTTACCGGAGACTATAATTTATGGTGGGTATGGGGCCGTAGCTGGTGGTGCAAATTTTCTGCCAGAGTTATTTGTTGATCTATATAACGCCTCTGTGGCCAATAATTTAGAGGATATAAAAATACTACGTAACAAGGTGGCATTTGTTAACAGCACCATTTATTGTGTAGGCAAGAATGCCTCCAGAATTACCAAGGGTATAAAATGTGCCCTATCCGTAATGGGCATTTGTGAGGACCATATGGCACTACCGTTGCGAAAATTTGAAAATAGGGAACGCCAGAAGGTAAAACAATTCATTGACCAGTTCGAAAGTTCAAAAGTCATATAAAAAAAGGAATGGACAAAAAGCTAAAATGGGGTATTTTGGGCACTGCCCATATTGCTACGGAGCAAGTAATTCCGGCAATGCTCAACTGCCTACATGGTGATGTTCATGCAATTGCCTCAAGAAATTTGGTCAAGGCAAAGGATATATCCGAGCGATTTAAAATTCCAAAATTTTACGGGTCCTACGAGGAATTACTAGACGATAAGGAGGTAGATGCTGTCTATATTCCTCTCCCCAACCATCTTCATGTAGCTTGGGCTATAAAAGCTTTGGAAGCTGACAAGCATGTGTTGGTAGAAAAACCTGTTGGGCTATCCAGTAAGGAAGCCCAAAAATTGTTGCAGGAAACTAAAAAGTACCCGCACTTAAAGGTGATGGAAGCCTTTATGTACAGGCATCATCCCCAATGGATAAAGGTTAAGGAATTAGTGGACCAAAAGGTTATAGGTGACATTAAAACCATTCAATCTTCTTTCTCCTTTTATGAAGATGACCCCAATAGTATTGTAAACAGCAAGGAGTTCGGGGGTGGTAGTTTAATGGATATTGGATGCTACCCTATTTCCCTCTCCCGTTTTTTGTTCAATTCGGAACCCAAAAGTATTTCCGCGGTAATAGACTATCACCCAGATTTCAAGGTAGATGTTTTAGCTTCAGGAATATTGGAGTTTGAAACTGGGACTTCAGTATTCTTCAGCTCAACACAATTGGCGTACAATCAACAGGCACAAATTTTCGGAACCATAGGAAATATAAAATTTGAACTTCCTTTTAACCCCCCTATAGATAGGCCTTCCAAAATATGGGTCACTATAGACGATGAGTGCCAAACCATAGAATTTGATATCTGTAATCAGTACACTATTCAGGCAGATCTTTTTGCACAGGCCATAAAAAATAATACACCAGTGCCTACTCCCCTAGAGGATGCGGTTAAAAATATGGTCGTAATTGAAAAGTTGGAGGAAAGCAATTTAAAGGGACAACGGATACCCATGTAGACTATTTTTGTCCCTTTTATACTAGTTCAACAGTTCTTTTAAGGTCCAATAGTTTTTCCTGTCCGGATTTTTGGCACGGATATCCCTAACCTCATTTTCACGGACCATAGACGCACTGTTCATGGCACGGATGTAAGTAGCTACTTGGCCGATCCACTCATCGTCATTGGAGCCCATTGGTAGCATAATGCCATACTCCTTTCCATCTACTGGACCGGTTAATCCGTTTAATAGGATACTTACAAGTACATCCTTATTATCCGTTACCCTCGGTGAACCAATTAAGGAAGGTGCTATCAGGGAATTTTCTCCATTTGGAACCCCTTTTAAATCAGGGCCATGACAGGTAACACAGGTCTGCCTATAAATGTCGTATCCGGCCAAGGCCGTCATTTTATGAATTCTACTACTGTTAGCAATTCTTTCCTTGAATTTCAGAAAATCGGAATCCTTGGCTTTTATTCCAAGGCCAATGGAAGCAGTCACTATTTCATTATCCTCGTATTGCTTACTTATGGAACTTGATAGTTCTTCAGCTTCCTCACTATTGGAATAGCGCAAACTCAGTGCCAACTGATTTACCACATTAATATCGACATCCTTTTGCAATTTGGCCAATGCCTTTAAAATTACTTGATCGTCCTTCTTTAAAAATTCCTCGCTTAAGCGGACAGCTGCTATACGGACCCTGGGATCAACATCGTTTAGCTTCTCTAGAATAAGTGATTTATCCACAATACCTATACCCTCCAACGTCCAAAGGGCATGAACCCTTTGGAGCGCATAATCCTTATCCCCAAAGTTATCTGTCCAAAAGGACTCATTATTCTTGGCTATTTCCTTCAGCTTGGGAACAACTCCCATATCTCCTTTTATTATAATAAGCTTTTGGGCCGTATTCCTATACCAACCGTTGGGGTGTCCTAAATAATCCACTAGTTCACCTGCAGATTTATCCAAAAGATTTGGTTTTGCTGCCGGTTTTATATCTTCATGGACTATACGGTATATTCTTCCCCTACCTATGTTCTTGTCCAATCCTTTGCGAAGAATTACTGGTCTTAAATGACTTCCTTCCCTGGTCCAGTTACCTTCCTGGATAATACCACGGTACATATCCACGATGTAAAGACTTCCATCCGGCCCTGTTTGTGCCTGAACAGGTCTAAAGTTCAAATCCGTGGACGCCAGAAACTCGGCCTCATCATAGGCATTGTACAGCACTTTTTTTCCGTTCTCATTTTTTATTTTTGCCCTACGTACCAATCTGCCTACGGGTTCCGGAATAAATAAATCGCCATAGGTGGATGGCGGTAATTTATCACCCCTAAATATTTCTTGTCCCGCAACCCCTGTAAATTTATTAAGGGTACCATCTGGCTTTAACCTTAATTCTGCACCTCCCTGAACATCAGGGGTGCCAACCACTGGCCATGGTTCCATGAATCCCTCTGAAATCTGTCCCTCAGGGTTTAAATCACCATATATAGGAGGTATTTGAAAATTATATGCCGCTATTTCAGATCCTGCAGAAGAATAATACATATTTCCCAAATCGTCCTGGGTTAGCCCCCATTGTCCGCTGGAACCACCGACCAAGGAATCTACTTGAACACCGTCTTTGTTAAACCTAAACCGTAATGGATTGTAAGTGGTATACACCCAATTATCCAAGTTCCATACCAAACCACTCTGTTGGTGCTCAAGGTTACCTCCCCTCCTTTTTGGATTTTCATAAACCCTGATTTTTTCGTCCGCCACCCCATCATTATCAGTATCCCTATAACTCCATAGATCATAGGAGTAGGTTTCATTTACAATAAGTCGGTCATCGAGAGGCAAAATCATCCTAGGTAATAATAGACTGTCAATAAAGACGGTACTCTTATCCATTTTTCCATCGCCATCCAAATCTACCAGAAGTTTTATCTGACTAGTAGGTTCATCTTCACCAACTGCATCTACATTTTGCATATAAGTGTCCATTTGGGCCACATACATTTTTCCATTCCCGTCCCAAGCTATGGCCACCGGTTCATTTACCATAGGTTCGGATGCCACCAGTTCTATCTTATATCCTTCGGGCAAATAAAATTTTTCAAGACTTTCCTCGGGGGAAAGAAAATCTGACGGAGCCTCCCTTACAATTTCCGGTTTTACATAAATCTTATCCTTGTATTCCTTTTTACCACAACTAACTATCGCCAATAGAAGAAAGCCAAAAAAAATTTTATTCATAATTAATCAACTTGTTATTCAAATATTTCTAGTCTCGCCAAATTTAACTTTAATATTTGAATCATTTGCCTTCATTTGGAGGTCTCTTGTGCCAATAGGAGGCTAAAATAGACCCGGTTATGTTCATCAAGGGTCCAAAAACGGCCGGTGCCAGACCCATTGTGGCTATCTTGCCCAATGAATTTGCAATGCCCGAAGCAAGGCCGCCGTTCTGCATCCCGACTTCCAAGGCGATGGTACGGGCATCCTGCTCATTTAATCTCAATAGTCGGGCATACCAATACCCTAGCATATAGCCAAATAAATTATGGATGAGTACCAATAGCATTAAGATTCCGCCGATATCCAAAAGGCTATCCCTTCCTGCTGCCGTTATCACCACAATTATAAGACCTATACCCAACATGGAAATTACAGGAAGTGCCTTGTCCAACCATTTCCCTTTCTCTCCCCTCAATTGGTTAATCAGTAATCCAACTCCAAGAGGCAAAATAATCATCTTTACAATACTCCACATCATGTCCAACACATCTATTTCAATAAATTCCCCGGCCAAGAACTTCATAAGTAGTGGTGTTACAAAGGGCGCAAGAAGTGTTGAGATGGAAGTAATTGTGATGGAAAGTGCCAGATTGGCCTTCGCCAAATAGGCCATTACATTGGATGCCACCCCACTGGGGGAACACCCTATCAGCACAATTCCCGCGGCTATCTCCGGTGGAAAATTACTGTATTTTGCCAGAACAAAACCCATGATGGGCATTATACCCAACTGTGCCGTGACACCGACCATTACCCCTTTGGGCGACTTGATAACTTCTGCAAAATCGCCTAGTTTCATGGAAGTTCCCATACCGAACATAATCAGTTGGATCAAGGGTATGATCAGTGCGGTAAGTTTAAAATCGCCTATCTGCAAAAAGTATTGGGGGTAATATAGCGCCAAGGCTACTCCGGCAAATATGGAGGCTGTAAAAACATAACTGTTCAGGGACTTATATCCACTGAAGCCAAAGGCAAGAAGGGCAAAAAAGGCCATTATTAAAAGTCCGGCATATTCAATATTATGGGTAAAGATCATGCCCAAAATTGCCAACAGCAATATGGCGGCCATGCCAAGACAAATGGAATAAATATTCAATTTTTTCAAAATAGTTTGGTTTAGGTTATTATGGTTCTAGTTGGGCAATTTATAGGCCTGTCTGGCCAAAAGTCTGAGCTTGCCGTCCTTCCCTTTTTGATAGACCTGCATATTGCCAATACGAACATCCACAGCCTCCCCGGCATTGGTGCCCTTGGCCAAAAAAATGTGTCTAACAATTGCTGTATTCCCTGAAATATGAATCGTCTGATCTGCAGCTTCCAATGTCAAAAAATCGAATGGCCCGTTCACTAAATCATCTATAAATTCGTCCCTATTTTGAATAAGTCCGCTCGAATGACCATAGGTAAGTTCCTCTGAACACAGGGTTTCCATAAGTTCCGCGGTGGGGTTTACCATAACTTTATTAAAGGTGGAAACGGCCCGTTGTACTTCATCGATGGTAATTTGAACTTCTTCTTCCCCCATAACCCCGGTTGTGCTTTGATCCACATTTTGCTTACAGCCAACCAAAACTAACAATGGGATAACGGCCATGATCCAGCTGCTCTTTACACTTATTATTAATTTACGTGCTGCCATTACCATGTCCTTTTACTTAAAATCTTATTCAAAGTTTCCTTGGACATTTTTACCAATTCTGGATGTTTATCCAGCCATTCAAAGAATTCCGCTTTTAGCTTTTCGTTCCAATCACTATCTATTTCTCCTGTAGAATATTTTTTGGTCTTTACCATCTCAAAACCAAACTGGTCCTTAAGAGCTACAAACTCTGCGGTACCCACTACCTGTTCGGCCAAATGAGCAGGAATGAACAGTACACCTTCCCTTTTGGCAAGGACAAGATCTCCGGGCAAGACCATTACCTGACCGATGCGTATTGGGGTGTTGAGCCCCATTAGTACTTCTTCCTCCAAAAAGGATGGGTGAAAATCCCGGACAAATGCATTGAATCCTTTTATCTGGCTTATGCTTTCCAGATCCCTTGCACTGCCATTAAAAACCACTCCATTGCCCGACTTACTGTAAATGGAAGTTGCCAGGGTAGCACCCATAAGTGTACCTGCATCAATCTTGCCAAAGCTATCGGCCACATAAACGTCGCCTTTAGTGAGTACCTCAATGGGCCATGAATTGGTATTTCCCTTCCTACCCTGCGAATTTATTCCCCTTTCCTTGATATTTTTTTCCACATCGGGCCTACTGGGCATAAACAGGGCAGTAAGTGCCCTGCCTACAACAGGAACCTCATCGTGTACCATTTTCCAATTGCCCTCGAACTGATTTTTATATCCTTCGTTTTCAAGGACCGTCCATGCATCATCGATACCAATTTTTTTTGCCCGTTCCAAAAGATCGTCCGGAATTTTTGGGCGGCCGTCATCAAAGCGTTCCCCTTTCCATTCGGAGGTCAGGAAAATCAATTCCTCCTTGGGAATGGTCTGTCCAAAAACAACGGAATTCAGTGTAAGAAAGCAAAGGAACTGTAAAATTATATTGAACTTCATAATCCTTAAATGTTTATACCTCTTTTAGTCCAGTGCAGCTATACAGTCCATTTCAACCAAAGAATTACCAGGTACTCCCCCATAGGTCGCCACGGTGGTCCTTACTGGAGGGTTTGGTCCGAAACGGCCCCTAAACACCTCGTTCATTCCCTTATAATCTGCCAAATCTGCCAAATAAACATTCACCTTGAGCACCTTTTCCATGGAAGAACCATGTTTTTTCAGTTCCTTTTCCAACTCTTGCAATACAATTTCGGTATGTGCCTTGATCTCAAAAGGTTCCACATGTGCGCCTTTACCAGCAATATAAAGAGTATTCCCGTGTTTTACGCCTCCTGAAAATAATGGAATATCTTGATCCATAACGATGTCACCTACGACTTCTTTTTTTGGTTTTGAACCCCCGTCCATTGCCCTAGCGGTGGCGCCTATTCCAAACATAGCTGCCAAACCCATTCCTAATTTTTTAAAAGATGCTCTTCTTGTTGTTTTGTTTTCCATGGTTTAAAAATTTATGATTATCTGTGTTCTGTATTAATATTTTGAATTGTGGACAATGATACTCCAAACCCGTAAACGCTTGTTTTTGAACAATCTATTGCCGGAAACATGAATATATGAAAATTTCTCCATCCTAAATTAACTGCCCATACAATTGTTGAACCACATATTAGGAAACCAGAATTTTAGAGCCTTGGCAGATCCTACCAAAACAACCATACATTGGTATTACTGCTATAATAGATACTTAAAATCTACTTATTCATTACAAATTCCCTTCCTGGATGTTCTGTCTCAAAGGTTTCAAAATTACCATTGTCCTGAAGTGTTATAAAGGCCATAGTACCGTCTTTTCCTCCAAAGGCAATATTGGAAGGGGTTTTGCCCTTTAACTGGATTTCCTTTAGAATTTTGCCTTGGGGCGACACCTTGACCACAGTTCCTTTTCCATGCCGAGTGATGTAAAGATTACCTTTTACATCCGTGCGCATACCATCCATTCCGAAATCCTCAAATTTAATAAGCAGGCGCTTATTGCTTATTTCCCCAGTTAGAGAAAGGTCGTAGGCCCAAACATTGCGTTGCACCGATTCGTTTACATAAAGTGTTTTGTTGTCCGGACTAACCTCTATCCCGTTGGTGGTTCCCATATTCCCTTCCAATAGAGTTACGGTACCATCGGTATCTATTCTCCATATTTGTCCCTTCGAATTTTTCCAGTCGGGATCACTGGCGAAAAGTATATCATTGTCCATTATTGCAACATCATTCGGCTGGTTCATGGCTTCATTATGGGCAAAAACACTAATCTCTTTAGAATCCATGTCCACCTTTAATATGTTATGTTTTGTATAATCTGCTATGAACATATCGCCCTTGCTATTGAAACGGATTCCATTACCAATACTACCCTCGGGGAGATTAACAAATAGGGATGCTTCGCCTATGGAATCAACCCTACCAATGGTTCCCGTCCTTTCAAAATTAACGGCATACAATACCCCGCCGGCATCCACCGCAGGACCTTCAATTCCAGACGGAAATAGGGCAGGTTTGGTAAATTCCCTACTTTGGTACAATCCCTTTTTTTGCTCAACACCAATATCCTCAGAGCCTTTTTTCGCGGTATTTTCCCGTTTTTCCTTACATCCTACAATAGATAGTACTAAACAAAAGGCGGACAGTTGGCATTTAATAAAAGAACTTGACTTGTAATTCATTTTCATTTGGATAAAGAAGACCGTTAGCAATTAATTATTCCCGCTCACTTAAAATCCTATTTTTAGAGGATATAGTGCTTATGAAGACACAAGCGCCTGCCAACCAATTGCATGTTTACTAGGCCAGCGATGATCAAGAGAAATTGTACTTTTAAATATACATATTTAAGTAACATAGCGACAACGGAATTTTACATTGGTAGAAATCCATGCCACTTTACCTAAAATATAGGTACTCCTTGCTTACTAATTAAACCATATTTAAGAATGAGATCAGGATGGGAGTCGCAAAAAATTATTTAGAAAATTGAATTAACTTTGGAATATTATGAAAATCCAATCGAATAATCACCAAACATTTTACAAAAGTATCAACCCAATAATCACACTCGGTGTATCCATATCCTATTGTAATGACCAATTAAAGACCAATTCTTAACTAAATATCACAAAAGACTAACCATTAAATAATGACCAATAAAATACAAATACTGACTTCCATAGTTATATTATCCCTTGCAATAGGTTGTGGCAATAAAAAACCTAAAAAAAGCAATGCCCAAACCTTTGATATTGATAAGCAACTTTCTTATTGTGCGCAACAAGCTACCAAGACCTTGACTCTTATACCCAAAGATGGCAAGAGCCTTCCAAGAAACATAGCCCCCGATAGCCAAGAATGGCGATTTATAAACTATAAGGATTGGACCAGTGGTTTTTGGCCGGGAACCCTGTGGTATCTCTATGAAAATACCAATGATCAAAAATGGAAGGAACAAGCCGACACATACAGTAGGTATCTCACCCCCCTTTCGGTTACTCCGGCATTGGATCATGATCTTGGTTTTCAGGTCTTCAACAGTTTTGGAAATGGATATAGACTAACTGGAAATCCTGAATACAAGGAAATTATACTTAAAACCGCGGATACCTTGGCTACTTTGTTCAATCCAAATGTAGGTACTATTCTCTCATGGCCACGAGAAGTTCCCAATATGGAATGGCCGCAGCACAATACCATTATGGATAACATGATTAACTTGGAACTTTTGTTCTGGGCTTCAAAAAATGGCGGTGACAAATCCTTATATGACATTGCAGTAAGTCATGCCGATAAAACCATGAAAAATCATTTTAGACCAGATTATACTTCCTATCATGTAGTGGTATACGACCGGGAAACAGGGGAAAAAATTAAAGGGGTTACCCATCAAGGATATGCCGACGATAGTATGTGGGCCCGCGGACAGGGTTGGGCTATTTATGGCTATACCATGGTGTACAGGGAAGTACGGGATGAGAAGTATCTGGACCTTGCCCAAAAGACCGCAAAGGCTTATCTGGACCGCCTACCTAATGACCTTATCCCTTATTGGGATTTTAATGCCCCCAACATTCCCAACGAACCAAGGGATGCCTCGGCAGCAGCCTTGGTCTCATCAGCGCTTTTGGAACTTTCTACCTTCACCAAAGATTCAATTCTTGCCAAAAATTATTTGGACAAAGCCGAAAAAATGCTTGTAGAACTATCCAACAACTACCAAAGCCAAGATAAAAATTCAGCATTTTTACTGCATTCCACAGGTCACAAGCCCAATGGCAGCGAAATTGATTACTCCATTAACTACGCAGATTACTATTACGTAGAGGCATTGCTAAGGTTAAAAAAGCTTAAGGCCGGAATTCCTTTGACCGCAACCCTTGTAACCAAAACCAAATAAAAAAATTACAGTCCAATCCAATAATTATGAATAGAAAACCAATATATACCGCCTTTGCGGTAGCCATAGCAGCGATTCTTGTTGTGGGCTGTGCCCCAAAAAAAGACAAGACCCAAAAAAAACCAAACTTCCTCTTCGTATTGGTCGATGATCAATCTCCCTTCGATCTAAAGACGTATGACCCCAATTCCATTCTGGAAACCCCAACTATAAACGAACTGGCCAAACAAGGTGTTGTTTTTGAAAGTGCCCGCCACATGGGTGCAGCATTAGGTGCGGTATGTACACCATCTAGACATATGATCATGACCGGTAGAACCTTATGGCATTTGCCTAAAAGTTCGGGATATAAAGAAAGTGTGGCTCCCGATAGTTTAGACCAGCAATCTATAGCTGCAGTTTTTAATAGGGCCGGGTACAAAACCATGCGCACTTGTAAAAAAGGAAACTCCTATGCCGCAGCCAATAAGCAGTTTACTGTAGTACATGATGCCACCAAACGTGGAGGCACGGAAGAATCAGGAAGTGCTTGGCATGCAGAGCAAGTATTAAACTATCTAAGTGATAGGGAGGAAACCCAGGAGAAAGACCCCTTTTTCATATACTTTGGTTTTTCGCATCCGCACGATACGCGCGACGGTACCCCCGAACTTCTGGAAAAATACGGAGCCACAAACCATACCGATCAAAATAGTCTTCCCCCTGCCAGCCCAAAACAGCCCCAATTACAGGAAAACTACCTAAATGCACATCCTTTCTTTCATGGCCACCCGGAACTCAGGGATGAGGAACGTGTAAGTGGTGTATGGAAAAATAGGGATGAACAAACAGTCCGCAACGAATTAGGTCGTGAATATGCCTGTTCCGAAAATATAGATATTCAATTGAATAAAGTGCTGGCTAAACTTGAGGCTTCAGGTGAGTTGGACAATACCTACATTATTTATACTTCAGACCATGGCATGTCTATTGGTCGCCATGGATTAATGGGAAAACAAAATTTATACGAGCACACATGGCGTGTACCCTTTATTGTTAAAGGCCCCGGATTGGAAGCTGGCAAACGCGTTAAAGGAAATATTTATCTTTTGGATGTGCTGCCCTCCTTATGTGAACTGGCCGGGATAGAGACCCCTGCTACAGTGGAAGGAAAAAGCTTTGTCCCAGTTCTAAAAGGCGAAAAAGAGGTGGTAAGAGAAGTAATGTACGGGGTATATGCAGGAGGTACCAAACCGGGCATGCGCACGGTGAAAAAAGGGGATTGGAAATTAATAAAGTATGATGTTATGGACGGGGCAGTCAGGGAAACCCAACTTTTTAACCTTGCTGAAAACCCAAACGAATATTTACCAGAGCATAATAAGTCTGAAGAAATGCAAACTAATCTGGCAAATAATCCCAAATACAATGATAAATTAAAGGAAATGGAGGCACTACTGCTAGAACAAATGGTGGCCCATGATGATCCCTATAGACTGTGGGATCAAAAATCCAATTAGTAATTTACCTTTAAGAGGAGTGTAGGCGTGCTATTAATTTCAGAATACTTCGGAAATAAAGCCCCTAATATTGAAGTTTTATGAAACAAACCAGCCTATCACTTTTGTTAGTTATGTTGCTTTCAGTGGCCTATCCCCAAACAGAAAAGAAGTTAGTCATTAACGATACTCTTCGGGCCATAGCATCATTGCTCCATAAAGATAATTTCAAAAACGGATTGGAGAATTGGAAGGTGGAGCAGATGCCCGGCGGTATCGTTACCAATACCAAAGGAAAACTGGAAATTACCGATGTGGCCGGTTGTACCATTTGGTTACAAAAACAACTGGAAGGTCCCATTATGATCCAATATGATGCCTATGTAATAGACGAAGGTGGACCCCAAGATCGTGTTTCAGATCTTAATTGTTTTTGGATGGCCAAGGACCCTGAAAATCCTAATGATCTTTTTGGCAATTCAGAAAAGAGGGGAGGAAAATTTAGCAATTATGACAGCCTACGACTTTACTATATGGGAGTTGGCGGACACGACAATACCAAAACCCGCTTTAGAAGGTACCTAGGTAATGGTGATAGACCGTTGTTACCAAAGCATGATCTTTCGGAATCAAAATTTCTGATAAAGCCAAATAAAGTCACAAAGATCAAGATTATAGCGTATGACGGAATTATTCAATATTACCGCGATGGCCAATGCATTATTGATTTTTATGACCCTTCTCCATACACAAGCGGTTATTTTGGTTTTAGGACGGTAAATAACCATATGACCATTGATAATTTTAAAGTCTTCCGTTTGGAATAAAAAAATAAGCCCTGCAACCAAATTACATAAAATCCCTATCCCCTAGAGCGTATTTCCCGCTTCATAAAAACTATGTAGGAAAGCAGAAAACAAAGCAGCGTAAGCGACAATAATCCCGTAAACTGTGGCCAAACCAACATAATGCTCTGTCCCAATGGCAGGGAACTTGGGATGGCCCCTTGCAATTGCTCCATGCTGAGTGGTCCCAAACTACGTATGGAAGGTACCAAAATGGCGGAGGTAATTCCATCAAACAACTCATTTGGCATGATCTGTCCCAGATAGAACTTCAGTTTTTCATAGAAGTAAATGGCTTTGGGGGAGGCGAATTTTGATGGTTCATATGCCTTTATGATCATGTTGGCAATCAAAGGATAAAAAATGGTACAGAACAACCATACCGCTATCCCCAACAAAGCGGAAGTGGCAGATTGTTTAAATCGGACCGAAAACAGAATAGAAAGGTTCAACCAAAAGGACACATAGACAATACTAAGTACGGTATATACCATTATCCGCATAAATTCTTCCGCAGTGGGTGGTATTCCCAGGGCTATCAGCCCCGAGCCCAAAACCAGGAAACTCAATGTAAAAAACATCACGCTGATTACAACTATACCTGCCAGGAATTTGGCATTAAGTATGCTATCCCTGGGAACGGGTTGCGCCATTACCCTACTCAAAGTTCCCCTTTGTTGTTCCGAACTAATGGCATCGAACCCCAAACTTATTCCGAATAAGGGGCCGAGGAATCCCACAAATCCAAAAAAAGGCGGCAGGGTACCATTGGATTTTGTAAATAAGTTCAAGAAAAAAAAGCTATTTCCCGAACTATCTGCCGCAATGGCCTTCATGCCATCGGCCATAGTAGAAAACAACGTTGCCATACAGGCCAGTGAAATAATGACAAATAAAATTATAAAACGCCAGTTCCTAAAATGGTCGGAAATTTCCTTTTGTACCATCGCCTTAAAGGGAGCCCAAGGAAAATCACCTTTACTGGTTCCCGCATCGTCATCCCTAAATACCAAGGAGTGCAAGTTAGAGGTCCACTCGCGAAGTTTTAATTCGTTTAATTTTGATATCCCCACTCTTAAAACTTTATTTTTCATGTGTTTTTGTCTTCTTGAAAATATTGATAATAAATATCGTCCAAACCGTATTCCTTTTTACTAAGGAAATTAAGACCATATCCCGACTGTACTACTAGTCTGGACAATTCAGCAGAGACATCCCTATGGGACTCTACCACAAATTTTCTCTCCTTTAATTCTACATGTTCAACCTCGGGTACCGCTTTTATTTTGTGAACCAACTCCTTTAATGACAAGGAAGGTTTAACATTCTGTGCCACCGTAGATATTCCCCCTTCCAAGGTGAAGGCGTTTTTGGAAAACAACTGTTGGGCCAAGGAGCTAATTTTGCCCTCCGCCAGCATTTTACCTTTCACGAAAATCCCCACCCGATCACATACCTGTTGAATCTGGTGCAAATGATGGGAGGAGAACAAAACGGTTATTCCTTTTTTTCTGCTTAGGCGGACAATGAGCTGTAGAAACTTTTTTACCCCTTCCGGATCAAGGCCTAGAGTTGGCTCGTCCAATATAATTACCTCGGGGGTTTTTATGAGCACATCCGCCAAACCAAGGCGTTGACGCATTCCCCGGGAATAGCTGGCTACCTTACTATCCTTCACATCCTTCAACCCCACCTCTGCCAATATCTCCAAAGCCGTCTTCTTGGCCTCTTCCTCTGGGATGTTGTTTAAACGGGCAACGTACATAAGATTCTGCAATCCTGTATAATCGTTGTAAAAACCCACATCTTCCGGTAGATATCCTACTTTTCTTTTCACCTCCAGCGGATACCGGCTACTGTCTATTCCACATACCTTTACGCTCCCCGAATCCACCTCGGTCAGTCCAAGAATCATAAGAATTGTTGTTGATTTCCCCGCCCCGTTAGGTCCTAAGAGACCAAATATTTCGCCCTTTTCTATAATCAGGTTTAAATTGTCCACCGCTATATGCTCGCCGTATTTTTTGGTCAATCCCTTTATATCTATACTATTTTCCGCCATTACCTTCTACCGTATTTTCTAAACAGATAATAAATTCCCCCCAAGGTCCCTAAGATGATAAAGATCCCGAGCCAACCCCATAATAAAGGTGTCTTTACCATAATCCTAAAAGAAGCGGTTGAAGTGGCCTCTGGGGTCTTGGCCGTAATCTTGGGCAGGTAATCCCCGGGAATGGCCTTATCGGCGGATTTAATGGTAGCCTGTATCTTTGTACTGCCCCCGGCCTGAATAACCGGAATGGTATCCGGTTCAATTGAAATTTCCCAATCCTTGGGTTTTGAAGCGCTAAAGCTAACATTTCTCAATTCGCTGGTTCCAGTATTTCTTAGCAGCAAATCCAATTGCTTTTCCCTTCCCGAAGTAACACTGGTACTCAACAATCCCGTTGGGGTGGTAAGCTCCATATCATAGGACCCTTTAATGACCACCTCCAATTCCAAATCGGCTGTACTATACTTGTTGGTTGCCTTTACAGGTATTTTAAACGATCCGGATCTTACTTGTGGGGAAGGCTGTACGTCTACCGTAATATTGGTGGTTTTACCCGCTTCTATCTCTACCGCAGTGGCCTGCCTACCATTGGGCTTAAACGCTACGTTCCAACCCCGTGGTGGTATTGCCAACAAAGAATATAACTGCTTTTCACTTGTATGATTCTTTAATTTTGTGGAAAAGTTGAAGTTGGATTTGGAATGCCCTTCCATATTGATCTGATCCGAGCTAAACTCTGTCTTAAAGGTACCCTCTTCCGAAACGTTGACCACTATGGGCAGCACATCATAATTCTTGGCAACAAGCCTAATATTATATTTCCCCTTATCTACCTTCAAAGGTACGTTTAAGGTCAAGGATACCGTTTTTTTCTCCCCAGGCAAAACAGCTATCCGCTTAATGGAATAACCTCCGGCCTTTAAGATAGAATTCCAATCGTGGGGTAGCCCGGAAAGGCCAATTTCTACATCCTTCAATTGACTCCCATAGTTTTTAACCTCAATGGTATAGTCAATGGATTCTCCAGGGGGTACCGTAATGTCAGTATAAGGTGTATAGAGTATTATGCCATTTCCAGCCTTGGCAGCCGGGCTATAAAAGACTAATAAGGCAAACAAAAAGAATACGCTTTTTAAGTAAAGTTTATTGGATTTCATAAAAAATGGTTTATAATTTATAAAAGGTTAACACGTTTGGGCCGAGCTAACGGCCGGTCTATTTTATTATTCATTCAAGTCAATTTGGAACTATTCATCGTTTACCAAAAGCCCTTATAATCATCATCAATTGCTCTTGTAGCGCCTTTTGGGGGCCATAGGTTTTGGTCAGTTTTTCAATTTGTAAATCCATATACGATACATCTATAATTATTTGGTTAGACAATAATTTAGCCTCTCAATGCGGGCGTGGACACCCTATAAGTGCCAAGCCTGAATATTTTCCGTTAATGCCTTATTGATGAGGTGATTGTATAAAAAATCCTTGATGGTTCCGAATACTTTATGGCAGCTCCTGTACGGTACTGTTCAACAAGATGGATCTGTAGGGAACCGTTTTGAAAGCGAACGGAATCTATATGCCTGTACTTTTTGTGGGGCAAACTAATTTGAAAATCCATATCCTTGTTATGGACACCCTGTGAAATGGAACCGTTAGTATACCCGAACAGACCTGTAAATCGCTTTATTTTTAAGTGTAGAATGCCATTCTGTATCCTTACGGAATGATTGCCCTTTTTAAGAAAATTCGCCGAAATCAGGATATGGACCCCGGCATTATCCACTTTCATTTGGAATTTCCTGAATTTCAACGTGGGAAGGGAACTTAGTCTTTGGTGATCGTTTTTTTTCTTAGTTGTCTTTAATGCTTCCATAACTATTTTTTTAAATTATACTTTACGGTTAGTAAGTAATCGTCTAAAGAAACAGAACGAAAAAATGATTGCTTTTTGCGCTAAAAGGAATTCCCAACACAGCCTATATTGGCTATTGGGTTTGCGGAGCCTTCACTCCTATATGCTAGGGCCATTATGCCCTCATCTGTAAAACTTGAATTCAAAAAGCTCAGTCCCCAAAGAAAAAATAGGGAGTAGATATTGGAACAACCTTCCCGAGGTGGGAGGTTGCAAAAGATGCCCACTTTTTGTGCCATTTGACAATAGATTCTTGGTTGTTCTTTCAATTGACCAAACTGAAAACGTGGGCGAAAAATCGTTCTCTCGTTTAATAAATTGCATGATATCGCTATTTCAAATTTTGAATAAAAATAAAAATTCAAAGAAAATACTAAAAGTTAAAAAATGTGAAAATGTTGACTTCTTTCCCTCTTCAATCCTTCCGGAGTACTCAGGACAGGAATTAAATAACATTTTTCAAAGAATATGGCCATAGGAATTCATTGCAAAACTGAGTAGGGGGTTCTTGGGCAAGCTTTCTTTTACAACCAAAAAGGACTCATAGAAGTAATTCTACAAGTCCATTTGTCTTTCTAATTTACAAGTTTTAGGCTTTCTCTCTCCTTTGAAAAACTATTTTCAGGGGCCGATTTAGGAAGAGTTTCTTGAAAAGTCTCGAGTTTTCCCAATAATTCCTTAAGTTTTTCAGGATTTTCAGCGGACAAGTCCTTCTGTTCTGCCCAATCCGAAGCAATATTGTATAGTTCGGCCCTTCCTAATTTATCGTTGGTCAAAAGTTTCCAATTGCCCTCTTGTACAGCAGCACTAGGCCAAAAATCTGGTCTGTCATTGGAAAAACGCCAATCCCAATAGATGGGCTTTTGCCGGTTAAAAGCATTGCCCATAATAGCAGATACGATACTCTCACCATCTGGTTGGTAATTCTCAGGATAGCTTGCACCTGCCAGGTCCAAAAATGTCGGCAGCAAATCTACGGTGGCCAGTTCGGTAGTATTATCTATCCTCCCAGCAGGCACTACACTCGGCCAACGCACCAAGAAGGGTATGCGCACACCGCCTGCAAAAAGGGAACGCTTACGACCTTTTAGTCCACCAGTTTCCCCTACCGAATAATAGGTTCCCAAACCTGGTCCGGTAGAATTATCCTCTGTTATTTTATTTTTACCTGTTATTTCGGGCCCATTATCAGATGAGAAGACAACTAGGGTATTTTCATCTATTCCCAAAGTTTTTAGCGTGGTAAACAATTCCCCAATACGGGCATCATACTCGGCCACAACAGCGGCATAAACCTGTTCCTGTTCGCCCAAATGCGCAAATTGTTGCATGTACTCATCCTTGGGGTAATGCGGAGTATGCGTCGCATGGATCCAAGCATTTACAAAAAATGGCTTATCCTTATTGCGTTTCACAAAATCAATAGTTTTATATATAGTAGAATCCGCCTGCATTTGATGTAAGTTGCTTGGTAAATTAAATGCACCATACTCATCGTATCCATATTCCAAGGGAGAAGGTGCATCTTCAACATGGGTATTGGACAAATGCCATTTACCAAAATGGGCCGTAGAATATCCAACTTCCTTTAACATTTTGGGAAGTAAGGGAGCCTGAGGATTCAACCAATCCGGCATATTTCTTTGAATATGTGATTCTACAGAAGCAAAATGCCCGTGCACACTTTGTCGTGCAGGGTATTGCCCTGTCATTACCCCAACCCTACTTGGTGAACAAACAGGATTAACCACAGAGAAGTTCTGAAAATCGATCCCCTCGGCAGCCATTTTATCCAGGTTGGGAGTTTTACAAAAAGTGCTTCCGTGAATTCCCAAATCGCCATACCCCCAATCATCTGCGAAGATGAATATGATATTTGGTTTAGTTTCTTCTGCAGCTATTGGTTCCTTTTTAGCTTCTTGTTTACCACCACATGATAGGATTAGCAGGGAGCTAAAGGACAAGATTATAGATCTTATTTTCATCTTTTAAATTAAATTTTAAGGTCTGTGTTTTAAAATCAGAAACGGCCGTCGATCCTTGAGGACAGCAAAACCGTTCCATACGCAAACCTAAAGACAAACCTTAAAATGGTATTTCTCAGTTCGCCCTTTCTATTGCTCATTTCGATCAAGAAGGAGGAAATTTAATTCTGGCTGCATTTCGTTTAAATTAGATCTACGATTTGATCCAATTGGGCAACTCCCAATTCTCCTTTACATAAGCCTGGGGTGTACCGGCTGTTGTTCTTCCGTCCTTTATGATGTTGCTTATCTTTTTGGTAAGTCTTTTTACTACATCGGGATGTTCAAAATAGAGGTTGGTAGTTTCGCTTGGATCTACTTCCATATTATAAAGTTCAAATACCGCTTCCCCTTCTTTGGGTTGAATAAATCTAGGTTCCAAGGACCCCCCTGAACCACGCAGCATGTTCAATTTCCATTTCCCATCGCGTATGGCAAAGTGGCCCGTTACTGAATGATGGATTACCGGCCCTCTAACTTTTTCATTGTAAGTCTCCCCTTTTAAGATCGGCAACAGGCTATAACTATCCTCACCCGCATTATCCGGCAGCTTTACTCCAATGATATCGGCAATAGTCGCCAGATAATCGGTCTGGCACACCGGGACATCTACCTTTTTCCCCGCCTTTATTGCATTGGGCCAACGCATTAAAAAAGGTACGCGATGACCTCCTTCATAAATGTCGCGTTTGCCGCCCTTAAAATTCAAACTACTATAATGATTATAGTCATCCCGTTGCAGAACGTAATTGGTTTCCGCTCCATTATCGGAAGAAAAAATCACCAAAGTATTGTCTTCAATACCATTGGCTTTCAAGGCATCGAGTACTTGTCCAACCCTATAATCCGTTTCTTCCATAAAATCCCCATAATTACCACAGTTACTACGACCTTGGAAATCGGGGTGGGTACTATGTGGTAAATGTGGACTGGTCAATGGTAGGTATAAAAAGAAAGGCTTGCCATTTTTTGCCTCCTTGGAAGATTCATCAATATACTCCACTGCCTTATTGGCCAGCGTTTCAAGTACCAACTCGTCATTGAAAGATGGTGCTGCCTCTACCCAGTCTTTACCTCCCTCTTTTTCATATGGGGGTGTCATTCTGTAGGCTGCCGGGTTTATCCGGTTCCCGAAAGACCTTGGCTTATCATCATCTTTCTTTTTGGTCCATACGACCGGAGGATCCAAAACCCTATCATTTTCCAAATAGGTAAGTATGCCGTAGTTCATGGATGCGGGAATCCCGAAAAAATAGTCGAACCCCTTCTCAATAGGACCATCGGTAAAGGGTTTGGACCAGTCTCGATCCTTGCCCAGACTTCCTTGAAACTCCATCTGTAGATGCCATTTCCCTACCATAGCGGTGTTATAGCCATTATCCCTTAGCAAGGAGGCAATGGTCATCCTATCCTTTTCTATCAAACAGGGGCCATCCGCACCAAGAACCCCTTTTTTAAGAGATGTCCTCCAACTGTATCGCCCTGTTAACAAGGAGTATCTGGAAGGGGTGCAGACCGCATCACTACTATGACCATCCGTAAAAATAACTCCCTCATTGGCCAATTTGTCCATATTGGGGGTTCTAAATTTGGCCTCTGGATTCAAGGCTCCCACATCGCCATAACCCTGATCATCGGTGTAAATGATGATTATATTTGGTTTCTGTAAATTTTGCGCCCCAGTTGTTATTGAAAATAATAGCAATAAAACACTAAGGCCCTTTTTGAATAAATGCATAATCTCTTTTAAATTAATTTTTATGATATCTATCTACCACGAATACCCTTACGAACTTCCTGCAATAATGCTCTAGACTCCGGGGATACTGAACCGTCCTCGTACATTTCTAGATTTATGGAAAGTGGATATCGATTTTTTTGCGCATGTTCTATTCTGCCAATAAGATCATCAAGGGTATGTTTTGGACTGGCTATGGTAGTATTCTTATCTATGTGTCCCCATCTTTTTTCCAAAGTGAAACAGGTATGTGCCTGTAAGCCCTTATAATTTCCTTCTGGAAATACACCGTCCTTAAGTCCTGTAAATTGTTTTAGACCCTCTCCGGCATAATAATCCTGATATTCCGTAACCATGGGTAAAATCCAAGAATTATAGGAAATTATGCGTTGCTCATTATTAGTTTTGGCGGCCTTACCTATCTCCTTAAAATTGGCCGTAGAAATTCCTCCGAAACTACCATCAAAATGGGTGTCATAATAGCGCTGGGCCCCGTCAAAAAACCAGCCGTCCAATTTTTTTCCATAACGATTACCCACCTCCGCCACGATGTTCTTTAGGTTGCCGTATAATTCCGTTTTATCGGCTTTATAGCCCCCAGACGCCTCCATCCAAGTAGCGTCTATGGAATGGTAGCAATCATAACCGTAGTGATAATAGAATATCAATTTTATTCCTTTTGCATAAAGGCGATCTGCCATTTCGCCCAGAAGATCGCGTTTAGTGGTTCGTCCCTTTAATACCTTATCCAAGGATGCAATGGGTGCGGAAATATATTGTTGCCCCCATGTCATAGACCAGATGACATATGCCGCCCCGGATTCCTCCACCATATTCACAAATTCTTCTATATCAAAATCATTGACTTTATCTTCCCATGCCTTGATGGTATCCCCTTTTTCCGGTGTTGCCCTATTGGTCCACTGAAACATTAAGCCGTATCCTGCATCTTTGAACCAGTCCGCTTTTTGCCTCAATTTAAGGGCCTCTTCATCTGTTTTAACTGCAAAAGATAGGGCTGTCAATTCCAAGGCGGAAAGTTTAAATTTCTCGGCCGTATTAATTTCCAACTCCAAAGTGTTGATTCCTTTTTTTAATGATATGGTTCCCAAGGTAATTTGGGACCAGTCCTTTTCATTACTATTAAACTGTTGACTTTTTCCATTGCATGATAATGTCCCCTGTATATTGGCACCTAAGATCCTAGCAACCACTTCATAATTCCCCACTATGGTCGATTCCAATTGCCATTTCATATTATATGGCCCTGGTGCTTCGGACTCTATCCATTGGAACATATAATTTAAAACCGTTGTCTTAAAATTGGAGCCAGTTTCCGCCAAACCCCCGGAAAGCACATTAATCTCCTTATTACTGATTACTATAGGTTCAATGGCCTTTTTTGTACTATTACTACCCGTCTCAGCGTAGGGGTCGGGAGCATCCTGGGCATTCACTGGTATGGTAATTAGAAATAGCAGCAGCATAAACCAGCCCAACTTTAATCTATCTTTTTTTAAATTGCCCATATTATTTTGTAATGATATTGATCCATACAAACCTCATCTTTTTTCATCCTTGGCCAAAACTCAAACCTACTTTTTTTGGGCTTTTTTGAATGGATGCCAATAACCGTCATCATTAGTGCAAGCAAAATTCCATTATGCATTTATTCATCCAGAGGAATTTCATTATCCGTCCTAAAAGGATAGGCAGGTAAGTCTGCCCCATTAACTAAGTTTACCTCAGGTTTTCCGGCAAAGGCATATCGCACAAAGAGCGGCTTCTTTATTTTATCATTGGACAACACTACCGTTTCTCCTTCCAATTCAGTTTCTGCCACCTCCCATTGCATGGACCCATCAGCAATCCAGAATCCCGTAGGTGCTTTTCCATCGATAGTTTTTAATCCATGGGCATTCTTAAAATAAACTACAAGGGCATTGTTTTGTGCCTTTACTTCGTCTAGAATGGGGCCTTCTGCAACAACATCCTTATTTAGGGTTTCTTTTTCTGCTTGCAGTGCCAACCTAACGCCAATAGGAAGTTTATCCTTGGGATGAACATTTGTTTCGTCCCCTAGATCAATGGTATTGACAACAGAGGTATAAGGAAGTTCCAATACCTTCATTTGCGACTCGCGCATCCATGCCCAAGATAAAGCGGTAGGACTTTTAGGGTCTATGTCCGGGTTATTGTTCGTGCCCTTTCCATAACCAGGAAGCATTACTACCGAGAAGTGCATCTCATTATTTTTCCATTCTTTTCTATAACGCCTGATCCATGATTGAAGAACATCACCATATTCTTTCATCCCTATCACCCTATGGTACCAATTGTCCTCGTTTACCTCGGGTACCCCGGAATAGTAACGTGTGTTGCGTTCCCCTTGGTACCAAACCAATCCTCTACAAGCATAAGGTGCCAAGGGTTTCATCATGGCATTAAAGAGAATATTGGGTTGCCTCCGCATAAAAATATCCTCTTTGGTAGACCATCCTTCATCACCGGAAAGGGCAGAATTGATTCTATTTCGGGTTACCGTATCGGCGTCTAAATCCTCTATAATAGCTTTAAAATATGGGAACTCATTGCTCATGTCTCGCGGCATCCAGGCTTCTAGGGAAGAACTTCCCCAGGAGGCATGTATTATTCCAATAGGAATATCAGCGGACTTCTCAAGGAAGTATGCAAAACCAAAAGCAACCGCACTGCTTGGGGGTACATCTGCCCATTTTCCGCTAACATTGTCTTCTTCCTTAAAGGAAACCGTTCTCTTCACCTCAAAACTTCTAATATTTTTTGAAGAAGCCAACAGTGCTTTTGTTTCAGGAACATTGTCTACCGAAAATTGCATGTTGGACTGTCCTGAACATATCCAAACTTCACCCACTACCACATTGGACAAGACTATTTCCGTTTTTCCGCTGATAGTCATTTCCCTAGGTATTTTCGAAGCCTGCATGGGCTCTAATTCAACCATCCATTTACCATCTTTCCCTGCTTTTGTTGAGGTGGTCTGGCCAGCAAATTTTACCGTTATTCTTTCCTTGGGCGCTGCAACTCCCCAAACAGGAACTTCCATGCCACGTTGCAATACCATATTATCGCAGAATAAATTGGATGGTTTTAACTCCTGGGAATGTGCAACTGATATATAAAATAATAGAAAAACAAGTTGTACTAAAATGAATGGCTTTTTCGTCATTCTTCAAAATTATAAGTTTTATTCCATACTTTCCTCAGGAGTCAGTCGTATTTCTTTGAGACTTGCACCTTTCCTATTTCCATCTACCAAAGAAACGGTTATGGTATGCTCTCCCATCCTTTCAAATTTTAGAAGTCCCATTTCATAATAATTGTAGACCTCTGATGAGTTCTGTTGGTTCTGAACAACGTTTCCTTCATCCGAAGTAATGTTCCATACCAAGCGGCCAGATCCCGCATAATTGAGTTCCGTTTGATAGTAACCGGGTTCTTTCACCACTACCTTCCAAGTCACTTTACCCTTATCTGTCCAATCTTGGGCCTGTTCAATATGCTTCCACTCCCCAAATTTTTCCATCCACCTTTTTTCTGAGATGGCAACACCTTCCGCTGTGGCGAAATCCACAGGAAGTACCGTAGCAAAAATGGGGTCTAGACTGGAGCTGGTGTCTACCTCCGGACGGCCATCTAGCTCAACCTCTATAATGGAAATCAAGTTTTCTGGACGTTTGGCCGGAAGAATTAATTTGGCCCAATTCCCGTCCCTGCTGGTCTCCAATTTTAGCTGTTCTCCGTTTACCCAATGCTTTGCGGAAGTTATATTATTCTTTAGGCCTGGAAGCCACAATTTACCATCCAATGGCCATTCATAAACGCAGAGGTTCAACTTGCCATCTGAGGCTATGGTAGCATCTCCCCAGGGCAACTTTCGTCCCCAAGGTGAAGGCCCAGTCTTATAAATTACCTGCGGGTATCTACTGATCCACTCTCCAGAAGCCCTTAACGATTCCTGCGCCTCTATCGGAATACTGCCATCGGGTGCGGGCCCAACATTCAACATATAGGTGCCCCCGCGAGCCACTGTAGAAATTATACTCTTCAATATGCGTTTAGGGCTCTTCCAATTCTGATCGTACCAAGCATAACCCCAAGAGTCGTTGGTAACATCTACCGTTTCCCATAGGCCCCCAATATTTTTTACGGGAATATTCATATCGCCCAAAGATTTATAATCTCCCAATCCGTGGCCTGCCCTACCAGAAATCATAGCATTGGGTTGATGCTTGCGGACTACATCTACCAATTCCGCTACATATTTCTTCTCCATATTCCCGGGAGTATCAAACCAGACCATGGCAATATCCCCATATTCCGTAACTATTTCCTTTACTTGGGGAAGACATTTTTTCTTAAAGTAATAATCGAAACCTACTTCTTTGCCTTTCTCATTGACCTTGGGTCCTCCATTGCCCCCCGGAAAAGTCCAGTCCTGATTGTGCGAATAGTAAAAGCCGAATCCAAGGCCCAGTTCTTTACAAGCCTTTGACAGTTCTTTCATAGGATCTCTGGCAAAGGGAGTGGCCTTTACAATATTGAAATCATTACTTTTGGAATTATACATGGCAAAACCGTCATGGTGCTTGCTGGTAACAACAACATATTTCATCCCTGCATCCTTGGCCAATTGGGCAATTGCCTTCGCATCAAAATTTACCGGGTTGAAGTTTTTTGCCTCTGCCATATATTCATCTACCGGAATATTGGCCCTTCTAGGATTCATGATCCACTCACTAATGCCGTAATAGGTACTATCCTTCCATTTGTTGGCAATGTTGGAGTAAATACCCCAATGGATGAACATGGCGTAATTGCCATCATCAAATAGTGCTGTCCTGGAGGCGGGGGCATCCGCTCCCAAAGTGTTTTGTTCGCCCCACATTTCGTCCATTGACTTTCCATTTTGCTTTTCTTGTCCCAAAATAGTACCAACTTGCAGTACAAGTGCCATCAATAGCAATATGGATTGCCTCTTCCCAATTTTTAAATTCATTGTTTGCTTGTATTTATAGATTTATAATTTTTTAAATGACGAAGTTATTAGGGGCTATTTTTCTCGACCATTCTCATGGGCGAACTATACATATAACCTTCCGGATCAATAATATTAACAAAATAGGCCTGTGAATTTTCAGGCAATGTTGCTGATATTCTTTTTTTAGAATGGGTCAAACGAGTAGTGGCTTGCTGCCATTTGTAATTATCCCTACCCCAATCTGCCGTATCTGTGGTATAATACAAAAAAGCTTTTGTTGCTTTTCCATCGTAGCCATATACCAATTCGTTCTTTCTCCTTAACTTCTTGAACTTAGACAATAATGGGCGCTTACCCTTATTTACAACATAATCTGCAAAAGCGTAAATTTCTTCCGGTTCCCAACCTGGGCTATGCCCGTGTTTCATATTATGTTCAATATAGAGGTACTTTTCGTTTTTGAAAGCTTGATACGTTTTTGTGAAGCTGTTCATAGTGAAATGAAAATCATTGGTGCCGTTCACAAACAAAGTAGGTTGTTCTTGCAAGGGGATGTACAACGAAGGTTCCCAATTTTGAAGGTAGAACTGCCGTTGTTCCTTGTTCAAAAGGGTTAGGAGGCGACTATAATGGGGAGTTTCATTCAAAAATCCACAACCATATACCGGGATTGCAAAGGCATAACGATCATCAATGCCCGTAATCACATTTGTAAGAATGCCTCCCCAAGAAATTCCGCTAATACCTATGTTCTCAACATCCACTTCCGGAAAACTTTTAAGCAAACTGGTGGCTAGCATTACATCTGCAACGGCGTGATAAAACCATTGGTCCTGCAGTCTTTTAGTAACAACATCCTCAAAAAATCCTATTCTTCGCGGCCCAGAATATTCATGGCCCGGCCATAATTTTTCCCCACTACTTTGTTCAACTCTTTCTCCAGGAACCTGGCCTTCCAGGGCTATTGCAATGGCAATATATCCCCTATCTGTCCATTCCTTGACCCATTCCGGAAAAGCGGTGCCGCCACCACCATGAACCAAAACCAAAGCAGGCCTTTTCTCCCCTTTTATTAGTCCGTTAGGCACCCCATACCAGCAAAACACTTTTGTCTGTTTTCCGTTATAATCCAGTCCCTTAAAAAACAAGCCTTTTATATTTGAAAACTGTTGGTATGCTGCAAAATCATCGGTAAGGCTAAAATTTGGTGTATTTAACACTCCAGCTTTTACAAGTTCACTTTTTACCCAAAGTGGTCCATTTAGAGCATTGGATTGACCTTCCGCACTACTGCAAATGACCAAAAACAAAATAAGGAACGCCAAGACATACCTTTTTGTGGTAGTTTTATTCTGTATTGGGAGCAAATAATTTAAATATCGCATTATTGATTTAAAACCTTTTGATAACCATGACCTTATATATTTTGAGGTACGGTACTAAATAAGGTCAAATCTAATTATGGAATTGGGAGAAGGCCTTCTCTTTTCAACCAATCCTTTGCTTATTTCAACCAATCCGCTTTTATTGTAACCATAGGATAATGTTAAAACACAAAACAACCATTAAAAACCAAGTTATAGTTTATAATAATCGATGTGAATGATTTAAAGGGACATTAAATATAATTTGCCAAATAGGTAAGTAGACTATATGATTCCCTTTATACTTTTGCCTTTAATTTGTCTTGGTAAATTCGGAAGGAGAAACTCCGTGGAGTTTTTTAAAAGCTGTGGAGAAATAGGAATTGGATTCGATACCGATTTGATACATGACCTCGGCCACATTATAACCTTCATTATCGTTTAAGAGTTCTGCTGCCCTTTGCAATCTAAAATTTCTTAAATAGACATTTGGAGCCTGACCGGTAAGCTGTTTAAGGCGACGGTAAAAGTGGGAGGTACTAAGTCCAATTTCTTGGGCGAGCTCTTCGACCCCAAAATTGGAATTCGAAATATTTTTTTCCATTATGGCAATGGTATTGCTCAGAAATTCCTTGTCCCTGGTCGAAATACCGACGGCATTCTTGGGAAGCTTGCTATTCTTTGAAAAATATTCCTTTAAACGTTCTCTGGTCTCAATCAATTTTTCTATCCTAAGCTCAAGGTGTCTCAATGAAAATGGTTTGCCAATATATTCATCAGCGCCAAATTCGAGTCCCTTGATCATATCTTCGTTCTCGTTCAATGCCGTTAAGAGTAACACACGAATATGACTAAGATTAGGATCGGATTTTATTTTCTCGCACAATTCAAAACCGTCCATGCCGGGCATCATTACATCGCTAATGACCAGATCGGGTTCATTACTTCCAATTTTTTCGAGCCCTTCAATCCCATTGTTCGCTACTTCAATATTATATTTTTCAGACAAAGTACCCTTTAAAAAGGTCTGTACATCCACTTCGTTTTCCACCAACAAAATTGAATATTTCCTTTTAGTACTATTATCCGTTGACAAGGACATGTTTCCTTCAGTAATATTAGAGGACAGGGGGATCCAGTCATCCACAAAGGACTTTTTGGTAAAATCAATTTCGTCCCCCTTGTATTCATTCAGGGATTTGGAAGGTAGAACAACCGTAAAACGCGTTTCAACACCAGGTTTGCTCTTTACAGAAATCTTACCATCGAGTAGATTGACCAAAGATTTGCAAAATGACAGGCCTATCCCACCTCCACTTACCTTATCGGTCCTATTTCCCAATTGATAAAACCGTTCGAAGATATTTTCCAAATCTTCTTCAGGTATTCCCTTACCGCTGTCTACCACATCTATATAAATCAGTTTTTTCCCTGACCCGTATTCTATTCTTGATTCTATACCGATAGTGCCAAAGGCAGGTGTATTCTTAAAGGAGTTGGAAAGTAGATTGAATATAATACGTTCGGTCTTTTCTACATCGATTATGATCTCTTCGTCCGGTGAACTAATTTTATAAGTAAAATTGATGTCCTTTTCAATGGCATAATTTTCAAATGCCTCAATGGTGGGGTTAATAAAAGCACCTAAGGTCTCTTTCCTTAAGTTCAATTTCAGTCTCCCTTGTTCCGCTTGTTGAAACGTAATCAATTGGTCTGCCAAGCTTAAAAGCCTTTTGGTATTTTTCTGGATCAGTGCTAAATATTTGTTGTTTTCTGGATCTGTATTTCGAGTAAGCAACCGCTCCAAAGGGCCCGCAATCAATGTCAACGGTGTTCTAAATTCATGGGACATATTGGTGAAATACTGAAATTTGCCCTGATTGATGGTATGCACCCGTTCTTTGTCCAATTCTTCAAATTTCAACCGTTGTTTTAATTTCTCATGTTGTGAAAAATAGACGACTATTCCTATTCCTATACCCACGGTGAGCAATGTAAACAGCAAATAGCTCCACCATGTCTGGTACCAAGGGGGCAATATTTTAAGGTTCAAGGTCTTGGTCTCTGTACTCCAAATGCCGTCTCCATTGGCCGCCCTTACCTTGAACACATAACTGCTAGCGGGCAAGTTGGTATAGGTGACGGTGGTTTTGCCTTCGTTGACGGTTACCCAATCCTCATTAAAACCCTCCAATTTATAGGCTACTTTATTTTTGGAAGGAGTAGAAGTGTGCTCCACGGCTAGATCAAAAGCAATAAACTGTTCCTTTTGGCTTACGGCAATACTTGTTGTCTCAGAAATAGACCTCTCCAGGATTATCCTGTTATTCAGTTTTTCCCCAATTCTTACGCGCTGATTGTTTACCAGGAGGTCGGTAATCAAAACCTTTGGAGGTTGATCGTTAAGTTTAATATCCTCTGGCCTAAAAATAGTTAGCCCATTCAATCCGCCAAAATAAAAATACCCCGATTTACCCTTAAAAAAAGCCCCTTGCCTAAAGTTATTCTGGGCGAGACCATCGCGCACATCAAATACATCTATAGTACTGTCCTTTAAATGAAATCTCAATAATCCCATATCGGAACTTAACCATATAAAGTTATCCCCTTCCGGCAAAATACCATAGATGGCGTCGTCCGGTAACACATCATTTTTTCGGAAGAACTCTATTTCTGATGGCTTCCCAGTACTATCGATTGTCATTTTATTCAACCCACCACCAAAAGTACCTACCCAGATATTTCCTGAATTATCATCATATAGGGAGAAAACATTCTCATAGCTTAATCTTATTTTGTCATTCTTGTTGTCCGAGTACTTATGGTGAATCTTAATTTCCTTACCGTTATAACTTGCATTTATCAAGCCTTTTTTGGTGCCGATCCACAATGACCCATCTTTGGTCTTAATGAAGGTATGGCCAATTTCATTTTCTAAGGAAATAGTCGACCTAACCTCCAGCTCCGGGTTTTTATTACTGTCAATTATTGCCCATGGATTTTGCACAATGGTAAGCTGGCTCCCTAACAGTAGAATTTCATTTTCATCTACCTGACAAATACTTCGAATTCCCTTATTGAAAATTTGAATTCCACTCTTTGCCAAGTTTACTTTTTTAAATTGATCTCTTGAGGGGTTATACACTACAATTGAATTGTCCGTGCCAAACCATAAATAACCTTTTTTGTCCTCATAAATGCTGCGAACAATATCCATATCGGAAATAGGAATTCTATTTTCCAAATTTTCAAACTTAAGCGAGTTTAAGGTTTCATCATTTACCGTAGTGGTACTTCTGAAAAGTGGGGTGTTGTAACCGGACAACCATAACCTTCCATTTCTGTCTTCGAGAATCGCCGTCAATAAATTATCTGTCAAGGACTGCCGCTCATAGGGATTGTTGGAGTAGCTTTTAAATTGTTTCTGGCTAAGGTCCAATTTATTTATTCCTCCTTGGGCCGTACCCACCCACAACACATTAAAATCGTCCTGAAAAAGAGCATTAATATTTTGGCTACTTATACCAAAAGTATTTCGGGGATCGTAGGCAAAGTGTTTAAAACTATCCTCATCTTCCACATATTTAAAGAGTCCGTTATCCGTTGTGCCGATCCACACACTGCCGGAATGGTCTTCAAAAATAACGTCTACCATAATGATAGCGCTTTTGGAATTTAATTTTTTATCCTTACCAAAATTGGTGATAATGTGTGCCTTTTCACCCTCAAAAGATGCCTTGTACAAGCCTTTTTCGGTACCGATCCAAAAAATATTATTTCTATTCACGAGACAGGAAACGGCCTCATTTTCCAAAGTCTTAAATTGGGTCAAACCCTTAATCTCCATATCACCGCCAGAAACACGGGTTCCAAGGGATAAATTCCATAAGCCCATAGCAGTAGCCAGTACTAAAGAATTTTTATCCCTAAACCTGAAATCGTTTAGGAAAGGAACTTGAGGATATGATTCAAGGATGTTATGAGAAACCTGGAAGACGCCATTCTGTATATCCGTAAGTTGGCACACATATAACTCATTTTCACCGGAAAACCAGATTTTGCCATCCGGTCCGGAACTAATCCTACTAATACTAAGCCTATGATTTAGGGGTACTGTTAGGAATTTTTCGAGTGATGGAATATAAACATTAAGGCCAAGGGTAGTTCCTATCCACAGTAACCCATCCTTATCCTTAAATAACTGTTTAACGTCGTTGCTAAGAATATTTCCGTTGCTCTCGGATTGGGTGGTATAGGTTTTAAATTCATAACCATCATGCCTAATGAGTCCGTTTGGCGTACCAAACCATAGAAATCCGTACCGATCCTGTACTATGGAATTAATGGTATTCTGGTTAAAACCTTGCTGATTGGAAAACCTTTCAAACTTTTGGGAATACAGGGAGAATGGGGCCGTAAAGCTAAAAATTACGACTCCCCAAAAAAACAGTAACCCAACTTGCTTATAATTTCCTCTCATTCCTTTGGTCAAATCTTTGCAGAATACTGGCGTCCAATACGTTTTATCATAGGATATAAGCAAATATAAATGTGTTGGGTCATAAAGCCTAATTTATTCACAGGACCTATATTTCAAAAGGTACAGGCCCATTGCAATGCGATAGTAGAACGAACCCCGCCTTTTTGGCTGGGTTTCTAAATTACTACCATGAATTTACCATGGACATTAGTACATACCTTCTCCTTCAAATTCAAAGTTAAAGCAAGAAATTCTAAATCCCTTTTTTGCGTAAAAAGCCATTCAAAAATCCAGGAGTACAATAGACCTTATTCCTAAAAAGGAGGTTAAATTCTACGCTCTTCCTGTTGAATTAAAAAACGGATTCAACTTTCTATAGTTGAACCCGTTGAAACTACATTACACAAAATTTTAGTTGCCGCTGATCAAGCTTAATACGGACTTTTTAGTTTCACCTTTTTTCCAAGTTTATAACTCATACCAACATTGAAATACCAACCATTAACCATGTTAAAATCATAAACCTCCTCGTTGTCATAACCCTGAACTTCCATATGATTATAAAGGGTATAGCCACCCTTTGCATTCAATTGAAAATTGCGCCAAAAATTGAAGTTATATTCCAATCCGCTTACCACACTGGTTTGTCGTAGAGTTCCCAAATAATCCTCCTTGTATATCTCTATATCATCATTAATATTGCCAGTAAATCCGTCCAAAGCAGTAAATGCTTCAAAACTACTGTTTTTGTTCCAGGTCCATTTTACTCGGCTATCAGGTACCCCCAGTTTATAAGCCCAGGAATCATTGATTCGTTTAGTGTATGAAACTGTGGGTATAGGAAAGTAAAGTCCGTACTGGGCATCATTAATGACTCCGAAACTCCACATGGATCCTTTTTCTTCGTTTAATTTGTCGAATATTAATGCGCCGTTAAAGAACAGGTCTTTTTCACTAAAGTCCATTTCATCAAAATTTGAGGAAATCTGGGATTGGGCCATGAGTGGAAAATCCGGTGATATTGACCACCTAATTCCGGTTTAAACTGACCATGGCATTCCTGAGTATGTTGACCACCCCATTCCGGGGCATGTTGACC
>NZ_JALKBB010000030.1:0-72779 GCF_023016025.1 Arenibacter sp. S6351L
AACAAGGATAACTCAGTGCCTTTATTCATCAATGTAATTTAAAGTGCAAAGAAATAAATTATTCACTTCAGACCCAAGTTTTGTTCTTGATCCGAGAAAAGACCCTTCTTCACTAGGTGGCCCCTAAAATCTTGGGATTTTATGGACCGCTTCCATGGCCTAAATCATCTCCAAGGCTTCAATAATTCTTAACGGCCATGACATCTCCACTACGGAAGAAGACCAACCAGACCATAGGCTTTGAAGACAATGTTCAATAGCATTAAATTAATGATAATGATTTATCTACATTATTTAGGTTTACGGAACATAGGAACGGCCTATTTTCAATTTCGTTTTAAATCAAGCGGTTTCCGCGTTGGGTGTTGGTAGCCGTCCAAAGAGCATTTCACCCAAGTGAAAGCGGTCTGGACGGTGCGGCCGTGGAAAGTGCGTAGATTTAAAGAAATTTAAAATCACCCTAGCGTTTTTTGGTTCGTTTTTTGGGCGATGCAAAAAATGAACAGAACACAAACTCTGGGCAAGTCTATCCTATCTTTTTCTAATTCATACACAACTTTTAGGATTGATCCTTGATTTTTGTAAAGATTATTATTTGCATAAATATTCAAATACTAGAAATTTGGCATAATCCCAACTTCTCTTTCAGTAAGACAGTAACATTTTATAATCCACAAACCATGGCGATTTTTTTAAATCGTATTCTTGTTACTGACAGCTTTTCCGTAGAAAATTGTTGGTTGGATATTTTTTTTGTTCGGCATCAACAACATTTGCATTGTTATAAGTTTATAAAAGGCATACATCTAATTTCCAAAAAAAATTCGATGAAAGTTGGTATATGGAGTGTTTCATATTATATTCCCACTTTTATTCAAAAATAATAAAAGAGATACTTCCATAAAATTTGCTTAATCGTTTAAATAAGGAATGTTGTTTTTCCTATTGGCGCCAACAAGTTGTTGTATCAAAAAAAAGCGACCGAATTAATAAAGAGAGTACTAATATGAGTTTACGCAATTTTTCAAGGCTTGGTGTTTATCTATGCCTAACTATAATTTGTTTTTCCACAACCAGTTCACTTGCTCAGAAACATAAAAGAGAACAGCTTGCCAGTGCAAGCAAATCGCCATCTGATTTTAATCCTGAATTTGAGAAGGTCAAGTCTAGGGTGAGTTATGTTCCGGGCGTTAAGGTGATCAGAGGGGAAACCCATGTGATTGTTCCCGAACAAGAATTTTTCTGCCCTGCCGGCAGTGTTTTTAAATTCAATAATGGGGATATTCAGGTTTTTGACAGGCGTTCCAGTGATGGTAGAAAGACTTGGCTCCAGGTAGCCCATATTCTAGAAAATTCTACCTACCAGTACCCTGATCCGGATGGGGAAGTAGTCATGTTTCAATCGGATAATCAGGCGGGAGGTTCGACTAGCGCGGGAAGACCGGAAATCTCTTTGCAAAAGACCGATGAAGAAGGAGTTTTGGAAGCTAATTTTTTTCGTTCAAAGGATAATGGATTAACTAGGGTAAGTGATCCTGCAAGAGTTTATCTGCCTGAAAGATTTAAGGATTGGTCGGGGGTTTTATGCCGCAATATTGTTGGGCTTGATGATGGCAGTCTGCTTATGAGTATGTATCTCAGAAGTGGAGTCAAGAATACCCTTGAAAATAAATTTCGAGACATTGTCCTAAAATCCTCGGATAGAGGTAAGACTTGGTATTATCTATCAACAGTGGCCTTTGATATGTCTGAAGATAATAGGGGAGAAGGTTTTAATGAAGCATCCCTGTTAGTTCTTCCCGATGGTAAAATCAACTGCTTTATGAGGTCGGGTGCAAGTTACCAAGCTTCATTGGGTAGCTTTAATAACAACGATTGGGATAATAAAATGCCTTTCAGTTTTGGGCAACAAACACCTATTTATAAGTCGGTATCTGTTGATGGTGGTAAAAACTGGAGTATTCCGGATCCCATAACTTCCCATGGTGTTTGGCCAGATGCAACTCTAATGAAAAATGGGATTACGGCCTTGACTTATGGTAGGCCTGGCAATTGGATAATGTTTAATGAAGGGGAGAGTGATACCTGGGGCCCAATTATTCCATTCTACAACGATCTTTATCCTCCGGATTGCGGAAATTATGTTTCAGCGACGGAAGTAGCCCCGGACATTTTGCTGGTAGTGTATTCCCGTACCAACCCAAACGATCATTGGAAAAGTGAAATTGTGGGTACGTATTTTAATGTTAAGGCAATGACGGAAAAGTAACTATAACGCCTTGGCTACTATTTAAATTTTTGATTTATAAAAACTAAAAAGTATGATGAATTTAAAAGCTTGCTACCTGTTACTTATAGCCACAATGTTGCATAATTTGTGTTTAGGCCAAAGGGATAAAACCTTCCTTGATCCGCCCAAATTAATAAAGAATCCATCATCCGTGGAGTATTATTCACCCGAAAACAGAAAATTTAGTGGTATTTCTAGACTCGCTGTTAGCCCTAAAGGGCGAATGTGGGCAACATGGTATTCCGGAATAACGCCAGGGGAAGATGCTAATAATTATGTAGTTGTTTCTACTAGTGGAGATAATGGGCAGACCTGGGAAGAAGTACTTGTGATAGATTCTGATAAAAAGGGTCCTGTTAGGGCTTTTGATCCAGAAATATGGATTGATCCTGCAGGTAAACTCTGGATTTTTTGGTCTCTATCAATTCATAAGGAGATGGATAAACATTACGATGGCATTAATACTGGTGTTTGGGTTTTGACTATTGATGATGCAGAAGAAAGTAATCCAACTTGGCCCACCCCTAAACGAATTGTTGATGGTATTATGATGTGTAAGCCAATCGTATTATCTACAGGTGAATGGGTTTTACCAGTTTCAACATGGCAAATAAACGATGGCGCAAAAGCAGTTGTATCAGTTGATCATGGGCAAAGCTGGCAAGTACGGGGAGCTGTTAACGTTCCAGAATTGGCGCGCAATGCTGATGAACACATGATCGTTGAAAGAAAGGATGGAACATTATGGATGCTTGTTCGAACCAAATATGGGATAGGGGAAAGTGTTTCAGAGGACCAGGGGTATTCATGGACCCCACTAATACCTTCCAAAATTCAACATCCAACGGCTAGATTCTTTATTTATCGACTTAATTCTGGAAATCTTTTGCTAGTAAAACATGGGCCAATTGATATGAAAATTGGACGATCTCACCTCATGGCTTTTATATCTAAAGATGATGGATTTACCTGGTCCGATGGATTATTGCTGGACCAAAGAAAAGATGTTTCCTACCCAGATGGTCAACAAACGGCTGATGGGACTATTTATATTACTTATGATTATAAGCGCAGAAGTGATCAAAAGATTTATCTTACCAGTTTCTCGGAGGATGATATAGAGTTGGGCTCGGATAGAACAATTTTAGAGGTGTATAAACGAAGGATGCTTATAAGTCAAGGTGGCGCAAAATAATCCATTAATTGGAGCTATAAGGGTGCATATTCAGCCATAAAATGGATAGATGCGACTTAAGTCCCTTATTTCCATCCGGTTTTCTAAATTGATTCTAATTTTACAGTTTATTTTTCCGAAAAATAAACTGTAAAATTATTAATAAACATCCTATCATCTTCCCCATCCAAAGTAAGTCGAAGTTTAGTGGATTTGGTAGCAGGGAAAGTTTGAATGCGCTTCCTGCCTATACTTTGGCCTTCTGCAATAGTTTTCCATACCTTATCAAGATACGCTTCAACTTTATAGGCATTGATGTGTTGGCCATGTTGTATATCTTCCTCCAATACCAATAGATTTACTTTTTGCTTTTTGTGAAAATCAATAACAAGGTGGTTATTGGGTTGATCAACTATTGAGGAGGTACTGCCCAAAGGTGTTGCAAAAGTCTCTTCCAGCGTTTTGCCAAAATCGGATAATCGCTTCACTTCGGCATTTGGAATAAGGCCAGTGGTGTCCGGTGTCATATTAACAAGGAGGTTGGCGCCTCTTCCGATGGATTCAAAATATACCTTCTTTAAGAAAGGAATATCCCGCAATGTTTTGTCCGAATCCGGTGTCCAAAACCAGGTACTTCTGGTATGAAGGTTGGCCTCTGCAGGGATCCATCCGGCATTTTGCGGGCCCACCCACATTTCCAGCCCTTCTCCTGGTCTTACAATATTTTCTAAGGGATATGCGGCCCATCCTTGTTCACTTCCTGACCATCTTACATCCGGTTTTGTGCCTCCCATTATTACGGCATCGGGCTGTAAATGCTTTACCATGGAGTGTATAGCATCTCCATAGGCAGTTCCAAGAGGTTGCATGGTTTTAGGGTCCATTACATCCCATCCAAAGGGATCGTAGGCGCCATCGAACCATAGGTATGATATCTCACCATAGTTGGTCAGTAGTTCTCTTAGTTGTTCCATAAATACAGGAAAGTACCTGTGGATATCCCCTACAATTTTTCTTTCACCCTGTGGATCTGGTGTACTGCTGCATCCAAAATGCTTATCGCCTCCTGAAACATATAGGCCAATTTCGATATCATATTTCCGACAAGCCTTGACAAATTCAGCAACAACATCGCCTTTGCCCTTTTTCCAAGGTGATTTTTTTATGGAATAATCCGTAGTTTCGGTTGGCCACAGGCAATAGCCATTATGATGTTTTGCTGTTAAAACTATATGCTTGGCGCCAAAGGATTTGGCAGTTCTCACCCATTGCTCGGCATCCAATTGGGAAGGGTTAAAAACATCGGCAGCGGGTACGGACATCATATCGGATTCAATATAGGCTGCAGGGCCATAATGAATAAATGCGCCTAATTGTCTTTCCTGAAATGCAAGTTGTTGAGGGGAGGGTTTATTGGTTGCCTCAAATGTGGGGTTTTTTCCATTCATTGTTTGTTCCTGAGGAGCGGTAAGAACAGGTGTCCAACTGCCTTTGTGTTCCGGCGGTGCTTCTATGTTCTTTTCGCTATCCTCGAAAAAATGCTCGAACAATTGCTTAGGGGTTCCTTCATAAGTGGCCCATTGCAGATCACCGGCAATTTGTTGATTTCCTCCTGTGAAATACAGAATAGTTTTGTCCCTAAAATAACACAGTTCCACGTCAGAAGCATTGTTTTCACTGATTTTGGGGTCGGTCAAAGGCATGTTAAAGTGGGTTGGGTCAAAAGTAACGAAAGGCCTGTCTTTGGGTGCATCCTCCCATTGGACCAAATCTTTTGAGCGTGTAATATGTGTTTCCCATGATTTGTTAAGTGCCTCAAGGTAGAGGGTGTAATACCAGCCCCCTTCATAGTATAAAGCAGGACCACCTACATATTTGTGGGTTCCATAAATGGCATCTGGAATTTCCTTCCAGTTAATCAGGTCCGTCGATTCCAAATATCGGAGCGTAAAAGGTTTCCACTTGGGGTCATTGGTCTCGTAAAGCATGATAAACTTATCCTTTCCCCTGCATACCGCGGTGTTGAAAAAGAACTCTTTCCCCGAGGCCCTAAAGACAGTTCGGGGCTTTGTCCAACTTTTCAAATCTTTTGAACTGGTCATGGTGATCTCTGTCATCTGTCGCCAGGGCTTTCCATTTCCGTAATTTCCGGCGAAAACATAGACGGTGTCCTTCCAGGTCAATACTGTTCCGAAACCATGATTTTTTAAAGGGACAGAAATTAGTTTCCCCGATTCGAGGTCCCTTATTCGTATTTCATCTTTATGAAAATAATCTCCCGGTTTGGCCCCTTCCACATCCCAGAAGTATTGGTTGTTCTCCAAGAGGTATAATTTATTTTGGAAAACAAAGGGAGAGGTCTCAACTAATGGGGAGTTGAGCCGACCTTGTTTTTTTATTGGATTTTCAAAAGGCGTTTGCGCAAGAACGTTGCAACTAATGAGGCACGCCATTAAAAAGTTGAACAGTTTGGTAGAATTGATCATTGGATACTTATCTGGTTTGGAAGTCTAAAAATATGGTGAATCCTTATGAATGACTACTTGATTTTACCCAATGTATGATGGTAATTTAGCAGAACATCAAGAATTGGGTCGAAAAAGGGAGGTTGCCAATGAATTTGTCTTGGTCGGATTTGGATGGACTTGTAAATTCTGATCGATTTTATCTTTGCATTTTTTTATGCTATTTGCAATACACAATACAAAAGTGCGTGAAATGAAAATTTTAGTGAAAAGGCCAGGTATCAAGGTAAAGGATCAACCTGAAATGTAGGTGTAGTGGTTTTGTTAAAGTTATTGAAATTAGAGGAAAGACGCCGAATATGGAGCGGGAATTTCCCGTATCTTTTTTAGAATAAATAACTTAGATTATTGTAGAATCTAAAAATTATGTATATTTGCCGTGCTGAAAGAATATAAAGTATTCATGAGGGGACATTTTGTCCCCTCTTTTATTACTATACTTTGATTAAACGGCACGGTAAGAAAACAGCTTTACGTTATGTTCTGGAGCAGGTAGATTTCAGATTTAGAGCAGATGTTTAATAAAACCGAAGTATATGTTGAAGGATAAAGTTACTGCACTTTTAGAGGAAGCGTTAAAGGAGAATCAATCACTTTTTTTATTGGATTTTTCAATATCCGCAGATAATAAAATAAAGATAACCTTGGACGGTGACCATGGTGTTACCTTGCAGGATTGCATGAATGTTAGTAGGGCCATAGAACACAATTTGGACCGGGAGGAAGAGGATTTTTCCTTGGAAGTAGCTTCTGCGGGAGCGGCTTCTCCGATTAAGTTGCCTAGGCAGTACACAAAAAATATAGGTAGAAAGCTTGAAGTCAAGACCCAGGATGGGGAATTTGAAGGCAAGTTAACAGAGGCATCAGGGGATAGTATTACCCTGGAGTGGAAAGATAGGGAACCCAAACCCATTGGAAAAGGGAAAATTACGGTTCAGAAAAAGCAGCAAATTGCAATTTCTGATATTAAGGAAGCTAAAGTTGTATTAAAATTTTAATTGTAGTTCAAAAATGGAAAATATTGCGCTAATCGAATCTTTTTCGGAATTTAAAGATGATAAATTCATAGATAGGGTAACGCTAATGGCGATTTTGGAGGATGTTTTTAGGAATGCGTTAAAGAAGAAGTTTGGTTCCGATGACAATTTCGATATCATTATAAACCCGGACAAAGGGGATTTGGAGATTTGGAGAAACAGGGTTGTGGTTGAAGACGGGGAAGTAGAAGATCCAAACGAAGAGATATCGCTTTCTGCAGCCAGAAAAATTGAGCCTGATTTTGAGGTGGGTGAAGATGTGTCCGAGGAAGTAAAATTGATAGATCTTGGAAGAAGGGCTATTTTGGCCTTAAGGCAAAATCTTATTTCGAAGATTCACGAGCACGATAATACCACGATCTACAAGCAATTTAAGGATCTTGAAGGTGAGATTTATACCGCAGAGGTACATCATATTAGACATAAGGCCATTATTCTTTTGGATGATGAGGGGAATGAGATCATTTTACCAAAGGATAAGCAGATCCCGTCCGATTTCTTTAGGAAGGGGGATAATGTGCGTGGAATAATAGAGAGTGTTGAACTTAAGGGCAACAAGCCTACTATAATTATGAGCAGAAGCTCTCCTTTGTTTTTGGAGCAATTGTTCTTCCAGGAAATCCCTGAAGTTTTCGATGGTCTAATAACCATTAAAAAGGCGGTTAGAATACCAGGGGAAAAGGCAAAAGTGGCAGTAGATTCCTATGATGATCGTATTGATCCGGTAGGTGCCTGTGTGGGAATGAAAGGATCCAGGATCCATGGAATTGTCCGTGAATTGGGCAATGAAAATATAGACGTAATAAACTGGACCAGTAACCCACAGTTGTTGGTTACCAGGGCTTTGAGCCCTGCCAGGGTGTCTTCAGTGAAATTGAACGACGAGAAAATGACCGCTCAGGTGTATCTTAGGCCAGAGGAAGTTTCCAAGGCTATTGGTAGAGGGGGTCACAATATTCGATTGGCAGGACAATTAACTGGTTATGAGATCGATGTGTTCCGTGAAGGTGTTGAAGAAGATGTTGAGCTTACCGAGTTCTCCGATGAAATAGAAGCATGGATCATTGAGGAATTCAAGAAAATAGGTATGGATACTGCCAGAAGTGTTTTGGAACAAGATGTGGATGATTTGGTAAAAAGAACCGATTTGGAAGAGGAAACAATTTTGGAAGTTGTGCGAATTCTTAAGGAAGAATTAGAAGATTAAACTATATATTAGCAGTAAATTACAAGAATAGGAATTTTTTTTTATGGCGGATAATGCAACGATAAGGCTTAATAAAGTCCTAAGAGAACTTAATATTTCATTGGACCGTGCGGTAGACTATCTCGCGTCCAAAGGGCATGATATAGATGCACGGCCTACCACTAAAATATCCAATGAGGTGTATCAAGTTCTATTGGACGAGTTCCAAACGGACATGAGCAAGAAAGTTGCGTCCAAAGAGGTGGGTGAAGAAAAGAGGAAGGAAAAAGAAGCTATAAGATTACAACTGGAGCAAGAGCAGGAAGAGAAAAAGCTTGCAAGGGAAAAGAGGGCCGAGAAAGATAATATTATCAAAGGTCGAGTGGAACTTGCTGGTCCAAAAACTGTCGGAAAGATAGATTTGGATGCGGGCAAAAAACCAGCGCCTGTCGAACCGGTTAAAGCGGAAGAGGCGGCTCCTGAAAAAGCACCGGAAAAAGCTCCTGAAAAAGTAGAGGAAAAGACTCCTGAAATAGTAGCCAAGGAAGAGCCTAAGGTAGAAGTTCCAGAGAAAGTGGAAGTTTCTGAGGCTAAGAAGGAAGAAGTGGCTCCAAAACCTGAAACCGTTAAACCAGAAGAGGTTAAAGAGGTTAAGGCGGTGAAGGAAGAGAAGAAGGAAGAGAAGAAGGATGAGGCTCCTGCGGAACAGGATGCTTCGGGGGAAAATGAGGTCATTGCTACCAAGTATCAAAAACTAAGTGGCCCAAAAATTATGGGGGACAAAATAGACCTCACAAAATTTGAAAAGCCCAAAAAGAAAAAAGAAGCACCAAAACCTGGTGATGCTTCCGATAGGAAAAAAAGAAGGAAGCGTATTGTTTCCAAACCTGGTACTGACTCTACGAGCAGACCGCCAGCGGCAAAAGGAAGAGGTCCTGTTGTAAGGAGGGCTCCCGGTCAGCGTTTTGTGTCAAATGCCAAGGTAGAACCTACCGAGGAAGATGTACAGAAACAAGTGAGGGAAACCTTGGAGAAACTTCAAGGTAAATCCAAAAAAGGGAAAGGTGCCAAGTATAGACGGGATAAGCGGGATCAGCACCGTCAACAAACTGAAAAGGACCTGGAGCAACAGGAACTGGAAAGTAAAATATTAAAGGTTACGGAATTTGTTACCGCCAGTGAGGTGGCTACCATGATGGATGTGCCTACTACTAAAATTATATCTGCATGTATGTCCCTTGGAATCATGGTAACCATGAACCAGCGATTGGATGCGGAGACTTTGTCTATTGTGGCCGATGAATTTGGTTATGAGGTAGAATTTGTAACCGCCGACTTGGAAGAGAGTATTGTGGAGGAAGTGGATTCTCCGGAAGATTTGAAGCCAAGAGCTCCGATTGTTACAGTAATGGGACACGTGGATCACGGTAAGACTTCATTGCTGGATTATATAAGAAAGGAAAATGTAATTGCCGGAGAAAGCGGAGGGATCACCCAGCACATTGGTGCTTACGGGGTAACTTTGGAAAATGGTCAAATGATATCCTTCTTGGATACTCCCGGTCACGAGGCGTTTACCGCAATGCGTGCACGTGGTGCACAAGTTACGGATATAGCTATTATTGTGGTTGCGGCGGATGATGATATTATGCCACAGACCAAGGAAGCCATAAGCCATGCGCAAGCAGCGGGTGTTCCTATAATTTTTGCAATCAATAAAATTGATAAGCCTACTGCCAACCCTGAAAAGATTAAGGACGGTCTAGCCCAAATGAACCTATTGGTGGAAGATTGGGGTGGTAAGATACAGTCCCATGATATTTCGGCCAAAACAGGGCTTGGGGTTAAGGAGTTGTTGGAAAAAGTACTTTTGGAAGCTGAACTTCTGGAACTGAAGGCCAATCCTAATAAGTTGGCTTCAGGTACCGTAGTGGAAGCCTTTTTGGATAAGGGTAGAGGATATGTATCAACTATACTTGTTCAGGCGGGTACTTTGAAAATAGGTGATTACGTCTTGGCCGGAACTTGCAGTGGTAAGGTAAAGGCTATGCACGATGAACGAGGCAATAGTATTAAGGAAGTAGGGCCGTCAAGACCAATATCTATATTGGGATTGGACGGGGCTCCTCAAGCAGGGGATAAGTTCAACGTTCTGGAAGATGAACGTGAAGCTAGGCAAATTGCTACCAAGAGATCCCAATTGTTGCGTGAGCAATCGGTTAGGACACAAAGACATATTACTTTGGATGAGATTGGACGACGTATTGCGTTGGGCGACTTTAAAGAATTGAACATAATCCTTAAAGGGGATGTGGATGGTTCCGTGGAGGCCTTGACAGATTCGTTCCAGAAATTGTCTACAGACGAAATACAGGTTAATATTATCCATAAAGCGGTTGGTCCAATTACGGAATCGGACGTATTGTTGGCTTCTGCCTCTGATGCGGTTATCATTGGATTTAATGTGAGACCTATGGGCAATGCCAGACAGGTGGCCGAGAAAGAAGAAATAGATATTAGAATGTACTCTATTATTTATGATGCCATCAATGATCTTAAGGATGCTATGGAGGGTATGTTGTCGCCTGAAATGAAAGAAGAGATTACAGGAACGGCGGAAATTCGTGAAACCTTTAAAATATCCAAAGTGGGTACCATTGCAGGTTGCATGGTGACCAGTGGTAAGATCTTTAGAAATTCAAGTATTAGATTAATCAGGGACGGTGTGGTTATCTACACGGGAGAGTTATCTTCACTGAAGAGGTTTAAGGACGATGTTAAAGAGGTGTCCAAAGGTTATGACTGTGGATTGCAGGTTAAAAATTATAATGATATTCAGGAGTTGGATATCGTGGAAGCATTCCAGGAAGTGGCTGTTAAGAAGAAATTGAAATAGCCGGATATTCCTTATATAAAAAGTAAACTATAAAAGAAAAAGCGACCTAATTGGTCGCTTTTTCTGGTTTTAAGAGCATGGCACTCGGATATTTTTGCCTTACTTCTATAAGTTTTCGCTCCCCTTCCAATTGGGTCTTAAATCTTCCTATCCTAACCCTGTAGCTCGGGGATTCAAAATCTATTTTTGTGGGCCAATCGGGGAAATCCTTATCTACATTGGCCTTCAGGGTTTCTGCTTCCTGAAAGGAGCCAAATCCAACCTGAATTCTATAATGGCTGCTGTTTTCATTCACAGATTTGTAGATTCCAAGTAGGTTTGTGATCTTTTCGTCTTGCTGAATGTTGATATTGCCCTGTTGTCCGTGGCAATAAAATACGGAACAGGCTAAAATAAGGGTAAAAGAAATGGTTTTCATAGGGTATTTATGTTATGAAATTTAGACAGTACAAATGTAAATTATTCAGAATCAATCAAAAGATTTTATTTTTATTTAGAATTGGTATAAATTATAAATTATCAATACCTTAACATTTCCCAAATAAAGTCTAATGCGTATTTTTGCCATCAATTTGAGCATGGTCAAACTATTTGTTATTGTGAATGTATAAATATCATGCCAAACTTTCGATAGAAATATTTTTAATATGAAAAAGGTTCCATACCGCAATCTAATTTCTAAAGTTTTAGGTGTCAGTCTGGTAGTAGTATTACTGCTTTCAAATTCCCTTCTTGCTCAAGAATCTGCTGTGGCTTCATCGGGTGAAGGTGATGCTGCTAAGGGTAAACAGTTGTTTAACCAGAATTGTGCCGCGTGTCACGCTTTGAACAAAAAGATGACAGGTCCGGCCTTGGCGGGAGTCACTGAAAAGTATGATAAGGAGTGGCTTTATCAGTGGGTAAAGAACAGTCCTGCAATGATCAAAGCCGGGGATGCCGACGCCTTGAAAATTTACAATGAGTACAATCAGGCGGCAATGACACCTTTCCCGTTATTGTCCAATCAGGATATTGATGATATCCTGGCTTACACCGATGCTCCTCCTGTAGTAGCTGTGGCTCCTGTTGCAGTTGCCGATGGTGCGCAAGGTGGTGGAGGTTCCTCCGGTATTTCCAATGAGATTATATTGGGTGCACTGGCCTTGGTTTTTGCCCTGTTGGTGATGATGTTGGTTTTGGTAAACAAAACCTTAAGACGTATTGCGGAGGCCAACGGAGTGGTTTTGGAGAAGGAGTTGGCGGAGAAGAGGTTGCCAATTTGGAAGGCATTTGCCCAAAATCAATTTTTGGTTCTAGTGTTTTCTATTTTTCTTTTATTGAGTGCTGCCTATTTTGCATATGGTTGGATGATGCAGGTTGGTGTTGATCAGGGGTATGCTCCTATTCAACCTATTCATTATTCCCATAAAATTCACGCTGGAGATAATGCCATAGAATGTAAATATTGTCACTCTTCTGCTAGGGTTTCCAAAACTTCTGGAATACCATCCCTAAATGTATGTATGAACTGTCATAAGTCCATTTATGAATACAAAGGAAATCCAGAGGGTCCAAGTCAGGAAGATTTGGCAAATGGGTATACCAATGAATTCTATACTGGTGAAATCAAGAAATTGTACAAGGCAGTAGGATGGGATGAGGAAAATCAAAAATATACTGGAGAATCCAAGCCGGTAGAATGGGTTAGAATCCATAATCTTCCAGACTTTGCTTACTTCAACCACTCCCAGCACGTTTCTGTTGCGGGTATTGAGTGTCAGACTTGTCATGGTCCTGTTGAGGAAATGGAAATTATGTATCAATATTCCCCGCTGACCATGGGATGGTGTATAAACTGTCACCGTGAAACAAATGTTAAGGTAGAGGGTAATGAGTATTATGAAAAGATTCATGCTGAACTTTCCCAAAAATATGGGGTAGATAAACTTACGGCCGCTCAGATGGGTGGATTGGAATGTGGTAAGTGTCACTATTAATCAAACTAACTAGAAGATAATTTCAGATATATAATATGTCATCAAACAAAAAATACTGGAAAAGCGAGGCGGAATTAAACCCCAACGATTCCATTGTTGAGACGCTAAGACAAAATGAATTTGTTCAAGAGATTCCTGTAGATGATTTCTTGGGTGATAAGGAGACATTGGCGGCATCTTCGACCAACAGAAGGGATTTTCTTAAGTACGTCGGATTTAGTACGGCTGCGGCTTCATTGGCAGCATGTGAGGGTCCGGTGACCAAATCTATTCCTTATGTGGTGAAACCGGACAATATTATTCCCGGGGTGGCCAATTTTTACGCCACTACCATTGCGAATGGTTTTGATTTTGCCAGTATTTTGGTGAAAACCCGCGAGGGTAGACCAATTAAGATAGAAAATAATACCGATGCAAAAATTGGCGGTAGTGCCAATGCGCGTGTTCAGGCTTCTGTATTGTCATTGTATGATAGTACTCGTTTGCAAGGGCCTACCTTTAATGGGGAGCCTATTGCTTGGAGCGATTTGGATGCAGCGGTAAAATCCAAATTGGGGTCTTTAAAAAATTCAACTAAAAAAATCGCGATATTATCGCAAACATATGCAAGTCCTTCTACTTTTAGATTGATTGCTGAATTCAAGGAAGCATACGTAAATGTGGATCATGTTACTTATGATGCCATATCCGAGGATGCTGCGCTTTCTGCTTTTGAAGCCAAATACGGTGAAAGGGCGTTGGCGGATTACAATTTTGAGAATGCCGAAATCATTGTTTCCTTCGGTGCCGATTTCTTAGGGGACTGGCAAGGTGGAGGATATGATAGCGGATATTCAAAGGGTAGGGTTCCTAAAAATGGAAAAATGTCCAAGCATGTGCAGTTCGAGGCCAATATGTCCTTGACCGGTGCCAATGCTGATAAAAGGGTTCCTTTGACTCCATCCGAGCAAAAAGTGGCCTTGGCCTATTTCTACGGAAAACTTAATGGCACTGCCGGTAGCGGTAATCTTCCTGAAAGTGCAAAAGCTGCATTGGATGCAGTGGCGGCCCAGGTGCTTAAGAATAAATCAAATGCCGTTGTTGTTACTGGAATAGAGGATGTTAATGCCCAGTCGGTTGTTTTGGCCATTAATGAAATGTTGGGAAGTAAGGCGTTCGATGCTGCAGCTCCCAAGTATGTAAGGCAAGGTAATATTAAGGCGGTTAATGCCTTGTTGTCCGATTTAAAAGCTGGCAAAGTAGGAGCTTTGTTTTTGGACGGGGTTAACCCGGCATACTCGTTACCAAATGCCGCAGATTTTGCGGAAGGGATCAAGAATGTTGATTTAACAGTGGCCTTCTCCACCAATAGAAATGAGACTACAGAATTGGTGCAGTACGTAGGTGCTTCAAACCATTATTTGGAATCTTGGGGCGATGCCCAATTAAAGAAAGGGCATTATAGCCTAATGCAGCCTACCATAAAGGAGTTGTTCGATACTAGACAGATCCAAACGGCTATGTTGCAATGGTTGGATAGTGATAAAACTTATTACGATTATATAAAAGAAACTTGGAACGCTGGAATATTGGCGGGTAGTGACTGGAGTCAGGCATTGCACGACGGTGTTTTTGTTGCTTCTCCGGTAATGGATGAAGCTGTTGTTGCGGCTGCTGCCCCTAGTGTAGCGGAAGAAGCGGAAATGACAGCGGAGGTTCCTTTGGCTTCTGCAATCAGAAGTTTATCCGGTGCTACGGCAGAAGGTATGGAGCTTACCTTGTATTCCAAAGTTGGGATGGGTGACGGACAGCAGGCAAGTAACCCTTGGTTGCAAGAGTTCCCTGATCCTATAACCAGAGTTTCTTGGGATAACTATGTAACCGTTTCCAAAGCTGATGCGGAGAAATTGGCCTTGGTCAATGAAAATGTGGCCGATGGTGGTTTAAACGGTAGTTATGTAAAACTTACTGTTGATGGTGTTTCTGTTGATGGTGTTCCTGTAATTGTACAGCCAGGTCAGGCACCAGGTTCTTTGGGACTTTCTTTTGGATACGGGAAAACTGTGGGAATGAAAAGTGAAATGCAAACAGGGGTGAATGCCTATGCATTGTATAAGGACTTTTCCAACACCCAATCGGTAAGCATAGAAAAGTCTTCTGGGATGCATGAGTTTGCTTGTGTGCAATTGCATAAGACGTTAATGGGTAGGGGAGATATTATTAAGGAAACTACCTTAGAGATATTTAATACAAAAGATGCCAAGGAATGGAATGTTGTTCCTGTAGTATCATTGGATCATCAGGAAGTTCCTGCTACTTCGGTAGATTTGTGGGATAGTTTTGACCGATCTATAGGACATCACTTCAACTTGTCCATAGATTTGAATGCCTGTACTGGTTGTGGTGCTTGTGTTATAGCATGTCATGCTGAAAACAACGTACCGGTCGTAGGAAAGGCTGAAGTAAGAAAATCTAGGGATATGCACTGGTTGCGTATCGATAGGTACTACAGCTCGGAAGAGACTTTTGCGCAGGATGATACCAAGAAAGAAGAATTCGATGGCCTGTTCGGGGATAAGGGGTCCTTGGGTGGATTTGGTGAAATGGAAGATCCATCAGCCAATCCTCAAGTGGCATTCCAGCCTGTAATGTGCCAGCATTGTAACCATGCACCATGTGAGACAGTTTGTCCTGTAGCGGCAACTTCACACGGACGTCAGGGTCAAAATCATATGGCTTATAACAGATGTGTTGGAACTAGGTACTGTGCCAACAACTGTCCATATAAAGTGAGGCGATTCAACTGGTTCTTGTACAATGAGAACGATGAGTTTGATTACCACATGAACAATGACCTAGGTAAGATGGTCATCAATCCAGATGTTACCGTTAGGTCTAGAGGTGTTATGGAAAAATGCTCTATGTGTATCCAAAAAACCCAGAAGACAATTTTGGATGCCAAACGGGATGGCCGTGTTGTAAAGGATGGGGAGTTTCAAACCGCCTGTTCTGCAGCCTGTAGCAATGGTGCAATGAAGTTTGGGGATGTAAATGATGCCGAGAGTGAAATTGTAAAATTAAAGGAAAGTAACCGCATGTATCACTTGTTGGAGCATGTTGGGACTAAACCAAATGTTTTTTATCACGTGAAAGTGAGGAATACGAACGAAGCTTAATCAAATTAAAGGAACGTAACTATATATTAAATTATGGCGTCGCATTACGAAGCACCTATACGAAAACCCTTAGTTCTTGGAGATAAAGGATACCACGATGTAACCGTGGACATTGCAGCTCCGGTTGAAGGGAAAGCCAATAAGCATTGGTGGATTGTATTTTCCATTGCATTAGCGGCATTCCTATGGGGTGTTGGCTGTATAATTTACACGGTATCTACGGGTATCGGTACATGGGGATTAAATAAAACAGTAGGCTGGGCCTGGGATATTACCAACTTCGTTTGGTGGGTAGGTATTGGTCATGCTGGAACCTTGATCTCTGCGGTACTATTACTGTTTAGACAGAAATGGAGAATGGCTATTAACCGTTCTGCGGAGGCGATGACCATTTTCTCGGTTGTTCAGGCGGGATTGTTTCCTATTATCCACATGGGTCGTCCATGGTTGGCTTATTGGGTATTGCCTATCCCTAACCAGTTTGGATCGCTTTGGGTAAACTTTAATTCGCCATTGCTTTGGGATGTGTTCGCAATCTCAACCTACCTTTCGGTATCTCTGGTATTCTGGTGGACAGGTTTGCTGCCGGATTTTGCTATGATACGTGATAGGGCGGTGAGGCCTTTCCAGAAGAAGATATACAGTTTAATAAGTTTTGGATGGACGGGTCGCGCCAAGGATTGGCAGCGTTTTGAGGAGGTTTCCTTGGTTTTGGCAGGTTTGGCCACGCCTTTGGTACTTTCTGTGCATACCATTGTATCCTTTGACTTTGCCACGTCGGTAATACCAGGATGGCATACCACCATCTTTCCTCCATACTTCGTTGCGGGGGCTATTTTCTCTGGTTTCGCCATGGTGAACACCTTGTTGATCATCATGAGAAAAGTATGTCATTTAGAGGCGTATATTACTGTACAGCATATAGAATTGATGAACATAGTAATTATGTTGACCGGTTCCATTGTAGGTTGTGCCTATATTACGGAGTTGTTTATGGCTTGGTATTCCGGTGTTGAGTACGAGCAGTATGCATTCTTGAACAGGGCTACCGGTCCTTACTGGTGGGCTTATTGGGCAATGATGACCTGTAATGTGTTCTCTCCACAATTCATGTGGTTCAAGAAACTTAGGACAAGTATCATGTTCTCTTTCTTTATTTCTATTGTGGTAAACATAGGGATGTGGTTTGAGCGTTTTGTAATTATCGTAACATCATTGCATAGGGATTACCTTCCGTCTTCATGGACAATGTTCTCCCCAACATTTGTAGATATAGGAATATTCATCGGAACCATAGGATTCTTCTTTGTACTGTTCTTATTGTACGCTAGAACTTTCCCGGTTATTGCTCAGGCAGAGGTGAAGTCTATTTTAAAATCCTCTGGAGAGAAGTATAAGAAATTGAGGGATGCGGGCAAGCCTTTGTACGAGATATCCAAAAGTAAAATAGTTGTAAAGGAAAAGGAGCCTATCACTGATGATGTGTTGATGGGGGAAGTTGTTCCAAAGGCTGGTGATAAAGTAGGAGTTTCTGAACTTTTGGGAACTATAGGTACATTTGATCCTACCAAGGAGACCGCGGATGATCTTAAGAAGATCAAGGGTATTGGGCCTCAAATGGAAGCTACCTTGAATCAAATAGGAATATACACATTCGCACAGGTTGGTCGTATGACAGATAAGGAATATGATCTATTGGATTCTATTACGGAGTCGTTCCCTGGTAGGGCACAAAGAGACGATTGGGCAGGACAAGCAAAGATTTTAAATAATAAGAAATAATTATGGCGTCGAAAGTTATACATGCTTTTTATAATGATGACGATGTGCTAATGCATGCTGTTAAAAAGGTAAAAGCGGCAAAGCATCATATTGAAGAAGTTTATTGTCCTTTTCCGGTGCATGGTTTGGACAAAGCAATGGGGCTTGCTCCAACTAGGATTGCAATAACGTCCTTTTTGTATGGTTGTGTTGGTCTTACAGTGGCAATTGTAATGATGAATTACATTATGATCCAGGATTGGCCACAGGATATTGGGGGTAAACCCAGTTTTAGCTATTTGGAGAACATGCCGGCTTTTGTGCCTATTATGTTTGAGTTGACGGTATTTTTCGCGGCGCATTTAATGGTAATTACTTTTTATCTTAGAAGTAGGTTATGGCCTTTTAAAGAAGCTGAAAATCCTGATGTAAGAACAACAGATGATCATTTTTTAATGGAAATCGAAATTCATGACAACGAGCAGGAATTGAAGGATTTGTTGATGGATACGGGAGCAGTCGAAATTAATATTACAGAAAAGTAGTCATAGATATTATGAACAGTTTTAGCAAAATAGGAGTCTTGTTTGGTTTGGTATTATTAGTTGCTTCTTGTGCAAACACGAATAGCAGAAACTATCAATACATGCCCAATATGTATGAGTCCGTAGGTTATGAGACCTATCAGAAAGTGGATTTTCTTCCAGATGGGATGGAAGCTGGACTTCCGGCCGAAAATACCGTAGCAAGGGGATGGATACCTTACGGAATTGAAAATACCATGGAAGGAAAGGAATTGGCAAGACTTAACCCAAGTCCGTTGGATTCTCTAAATCAAGAGGCCAATCTAGCTGTGGGTAAAGAATTATATACAATTTATTGTGCAATTTGTCACGGAGATAAAGGAGACGGACAAGGTAACTTGGTGAAAAGGGAAAAGATATTGGGTGTCCCCAGCTATGCTGATGTAGCCAGGAACATTACAGTTGGAACTTCATATCATGCCATCTACTACGGATTGAATTCTATGGGATCCTATGCAGGGCAATTGGATACTGAAGAGCGTTGGAAGGTTGCTGAATACGTAATGAAATTGAAACAAGATTTAACAAAATAAGACCTAGATATTAGCAATATGTACACTTTTTCAAATAGATTAAAAATTGCTTCCTTCATTTTAATGGCTGTAGGCGTTTTGGGAATTGGTATCGGTTTTATGGCTGCGCCAAGCACTGTAGAGGAGGCAAAGGCAATTGTTGCCGGACACGGAGACGGTCATGGGGATGCCCATGCGGTTGCGGAAGGTCATGGTGAGGAAATGGGGCACGGGGATGCACATGATGCATCTCATGACGAACATTTATTGCACCAATTGCAGAACAAACCATGGGCAGCATTATATGTGGCAGCTTTCTTCTTTTTTATGATAGCTTTGGGAGTTCTGGCTTTTTACGCTATTCAACGAGCAGCACAGGCTGGTTGGTCGCCATTGCTTTTCAGGGTAATGGAGGGAATTACGGCATATCTGGTACCAGGTGGTATCATTGTATTTGTAATATTGGCCTTGTCGGTAGCCCATATGAATCATTTGTTCGTATGGATGGATCCTGAGGTGGTTGCGCATGACGCACTTTTGCAAGGGAAGGCAGGTTTTCTTAATGGTACTTTTTTCTTGATCAGGGCAGCAGTCTTCTTGGGAGGCTGGATCTTATATAGGGAGTATTCCCGTAAATTGTCCTTGGCTCAGGATGAGTCCAACGATGACTCCAATTTTAAGTTGAATTTTAGAATTTCAGCGGCATTTTTGGTATTTTATTTAATATCTGAGTCCATGATGTCTTGGGATTGGATCATGAGTGTGGATCCACATTGGTTCAGCACCTTGTTCGGATGGTATATTTTTGCGAGTATGTTTGTGTCCGGGATTACCGTTATTGCAATGGTAACCATTTACCTTAAGTCTAGAGGGTATTTGCCGGATGTTAATGATAGTCATATTCATGATTTGGCTAAATTCATGTTCGGGATCAGTATTTTCTGGACCTATTTATGGTTCTCCCAATTTATGCTGATTTGGTATTCCAATATTCCTGAAGAAGTAACGTATTATGTTACCAGGATAGCGGATTTCAATCTGCCATTTTTTGGAATGGTGGCCATGAACTTTTTGTTCCCGGTACTTTTGCTTATGAACAGTGATTACAAAAGGGTTAATTGGTTTGTTATTATGACAGGGATAGTAATTTTGGCCGGACACTATTTGGATATTTTTAACGCCATAATGCCAGCTACCGTTGGGGATCAGTGGTTCATTGGAATCCCTGAGATTGGGTCCATATTGTTCTTTGCAGGATTGTTTATCTTTTTTGTATTCAGGGCATTGACCAAGGCTCCGTTGCAGCCAAAGCGCAATCCATTTATAGAAGAGAGTAAGCATTTTCATTATTAGTATTTAGTATATAAGTATAATTTCAAATCATACGATGACTCCATTATTGACCATAGTTGTTTTAGTATTAGTGGCAATTGCAATCTGGCAAATGACCAAGATATTCGAATTGTCACAAATTAGAGCTAGCAATTCCCAAGTAGCCAGTGAAACGGATAATAAATACAATGGGTATTTGATGTTCGCTTTTTTGATTTTCCTTTATGGAATTACCATTTTTAGCTTTTGGAAATATAGCAAGGTGCTTTTGCCCGAAGCTGCTTCCGAGCATGGTGGTGGTTACGATTCTTTAATGTTGTTGTCTTTTGTTATTATCTTTATAGTGCAAACTTTGACACAGTTTTTGTTGCACTATTTTGCTTATAAGTATAGGGGAGATAGGGAAAGAAAGGCATTGTTCTTTGCGGATAACGACCGTTTGGAATTCATATGGACCATTATTCCGGTTATCGTTTTGGCAGGATTAATTTTGTGGGGATTATATGCATGGACCAATATTATGGATATCAATGATGAGGATGATCCTCTTACCATTGAATTATATGCCCAACAATTTAGTTGGACTGCAAGATATGCAGGTAATGATAACGTTTTGGGTGATGCCAACGTTAGAATGATCGATATTGACAATGCAAATGTTTTGGGGTTGGATAACTCGGATCCTAATGCGGCCGATGATATTATTGTTAAGGAATTGCATTTGCCAGTAGGGCGCAAGGTTAATTTTAAAATGCGTTCCCAAGATGTGTTGCATTCGGCTTATATGCCGCACTTTAGGGCTCAGATGAACTGTGTGCCGGGTATGATAACTCAATTTTCTTTTACTCCAACCATTACCACAGCAGAAATGAGACAAAATCCTGATGTTGTGGATAAGGTAAAGCGAATTAATGGAATCAGGGCTGAAAAGGCCGCCAAAGGAATGGACAATTCCGATCCTTGGGAATTTGATTATATCTTGTTGTGTAATAAGATATGTGGGAAATCCCATTATAATATGCAAATGAAAATTATTGTTGAAACTGAGGAGGAATATAATGCTTGGATAGCAAGTCAGCAGACTTTTGGTAAGTCAATGGCTTCGGCACAATAATTTAGTCTTTAAAATAACTTTATAAAAATTTAAAAATAGAACTATGTCTGTAACAGCTCACGCACACGTAGAAGACCATTCAGATGACCACGGACATCATCACAAAGAAACTTTTGTGACGAAGTATATTTTTAGTCAAGATCATAAAATGATTTCCAAGCAGTATTTAATTACTGGACTTATTATGGGATTCATTGGTATTTTGATGTCACTATTGTTTAGAATGCAATTGGCATGGCCAGGAGAATCTTTTGCAATTTTTGAATTTATTTTGGGCAAATGGGCGCCTGGAGGGGTAATGGATGCTGATGTTTACTTGGCATTGGTAACCATTCATGGTACTATCATGGTATTCTTTGTTTTAACGGCAGGGTTAAGTGGTACCTTCAGTAACTTATTGATTCCACTTCAAATTGGAGCTCGTGATATGGCATCAGGGTTTCTGAACATGGTTTCATATTGGCTATTCTTTTTGTCCTCTGTAATTATGCTTTCTTCCTTGTTTTTAGAGGCAGGACCGGCTGCTGCTGGATGGACGGTGTACCCACCACTTAGTGCGTTGCCTATGGCACAACCTGGTTCAGGTATGGGTATGACACTCTGGTTGGTAGCAATGGCTATATTTATTGCATCTTCCTTATTGGGGTCATTGAACTATATTGTTACGGTAATTAATCTAAGGACCAAGGGAATGTCCATGACCAGACTTCCTCTGACTATATGGGCTTTCTTTGTTACGGCTATTATTGGGGTTGTTTCTTTCCCGGTACTTTTGTCCGCTGCCTTACTTTTAATAATGGATAGAAGCTTTGGTACTTCCTTCTTCTTATCCGATATTTTTATTCAAGGTGAGGTATTGCATTATCAAGGTGGCTCTCCAGTATTGTACGAGCATTTATTCTGGTTTTTAGGACACCCTGAGGTGTATATCGTAATCTTGCCTGCAATGGGTATGGTATCCGAAATTATGGCGGTAAACGCCCGTAAACCAATATTTGGTTACAGAGCTATGATTGCCTCTATCTTGGCAATTGCATTCTTGTCCACTATTGTTTGGGGTCACCATATGTTTATTTCAGGTATGAACCCATTCTTAGGTTCTGTTTTCACCTTTACGACATTATTGATCGCTATACCATCTGCGGTGAAGGCATTTAACTGGATTACTACTTTATGGAAAGGTAACCTGCAATTGAATCCTGGAATGCTATTTTCCATAGGTATGGTTTCAACTTTTATTTCTGGTGGATTAACCGGAATTATTCTTGGGGACAGTACCTTGGATATTAATGTGCACGATACTTATTTTGTTATTGCCCACTTCCACTTGGTAATGGGTATATCAGCGCTTTACGGATTGTTTGCCGGTGTTTACCACTGGTTCCCTAAGATGTTCGGTAAAATGATGGACAAGAACTTGGGTTATGTGCATTTTTGGATTACGGCTGTCTGTTCTTATGGTGTTTTCTTCCCAATGCACTTTGTTGGAATGGCCGGGGTACCACGTAGGTACTACGAGAATACAGCTTTTCCAATGTTTGATGATTTGACCGATATCCAGGTATTAATGACGGTGTTTGCACTTATTGCAGCTGGAGCTCAATTAATATTCGCCTTCAATTTTATTAGAAGTATTTTCTACGGAAGTAAAGCCGTTCAAAATCCATGGAAATCAACTAGCTTGGAATGGACTACACCAGTAGAGCATATTCACGGCAACTGGCCTGGAGCTATTCCAGAAGTACATAGATGGCCATATGATTATAGCAAAACCTATGAAAACGGGGAGTATATAATTCCAGGACAGGATTATGTGCCTCAAACCATGCCGCTCTATGAGGGTGAGGAGGAGATGCAGCATTAACGATTGGAAATCAACAAATTTTAAAAGTCCATCCCTAAGATGGACTTTTTTTGTACCTTCCATTTACATATGTGTAATCCGTGGAACCTTTTGGTGTTGCAGACCATATGAATTAATTGCAAAATTGTGGTGATCCAATGTTGAAGGTTATCGCAGATTTTTTAGATAAAGATCTATTATGTATTATAAATCATTAAAAGTGAGACACATACTTTTATTTTTCGTGTTATTGGTTGGCTGTATGGTCTATTCCCAGCGTAAACCTAAAATTAAAGGCAACAGAAATGTAATAGAGGTTAGAGAGACCTTGGCACCTTTTAATGCTATTCAGCTGGATGATGATCTGGATATCAACCTACAGGCAGCCACAATGGGGGAGTATATAATTGAAGCGGACGATAATTTAATCGATGTTTTAAAATTTAAGGTAGTGAATGAAACACTTATCATTAGTTCCTATTATAAAGTAACCTCAAAGAAAAAACTGAACATTACCGTTAATTTCAGTGAATTGTTCCGGATCAATGCCAATGAGGGGAATATAGTGGTTAAGAACAGATTTTCTACCGAGTTTCTTGAGGTAAATGCCACAGGGTCCGGTAGAGTGGAAATAGATGTGGATGCCGATGCAATGGAGATTACAATGAACGATAATAGTAGAGGAAATTTTAAAGTAGACAGTGATACCTTGAATATTCGCTTGGCCGAGAAAGCTGATTTAAGATTATTTGGGGTTATGGAAAGTACGGTTTTGGATATGCAACGTAATTCCAAGGCCGATTTGGAAGGTTTTACCGATGTTTTTCAGTTTCATTTATTGGATAATTCCAACCTAAAGGCAAAAAGGTTGGAAGCCAATACGGTCGAAGCAAATTTGGAAGGCAGCTCTTCTGCGGAAGTCTTGTCAACAGCTACGGTAGACCTCTATTCAAAAGGGGCGTCCAAGACCTATGTATTTGGTGACAGCAAAATTAATCTGCAGGAATTCCTAGATACTTCAGAGCTTTATCGTCGTAAAAATTAACGACTAATAGGGGCTGTTAAACAATGGTCCGGAATCCCAAATCCATCTACCAAAACCTCGATATGCGGCCTGAACTCTGTACTTAAGCGCTCCACACGCTGCCGTATGGCTTTGGACTTGGTACCGCCCAAATAGCCTTGTTCCAGATACCATGAGGCATCTTCCCGAATTTCGGATAATGCAAATAGGCATCCAAGTTTTTTAAAGAGTTGTTGGTTTTTCTTGTCTTCTATGGTTTCTGTAAACTGCAAATACGTGTTATAGGCCAATTCACAACTGTAGGCTTTTCCCAACGCTATTAAATGAGTTTGTACTTTTAAGAAGGCCTGATATGTAGGGATCCCTTTCTTGATATAGTCCCTAATCCGCATAGCAGCGGAATAGGTGAGCCTTCTTGTCCTGTAGTCAAAAGCATGTTGGTGGAACTTAGGATTATATAAATGCTCCTTATCCACCTTGTTGGCATATATAGGATTTATGGTGACCAATTTGTCACTGATTTGGGTGCCCAACAGTTTAAATACGGCCGAAAAACCTGCGCTGTTGAATTCAGTATTAAAATCGGACATAATTCCTTTGGCGGCCAATTGTAATAGTACTGTGTTGTCGCCTTCAAATGTGGTAAATATATCCACATCGGCTTTTAAGTCGGCAATTCTATTCTCCAATAAATAGCCCTTTCCTCCGCAGGCTTCACGACATTCCTGAATGGTTTCGTTAGCGAACCAAGTTATAATCGCCTTCAATCCGGCTACCTGGGTCTCTATTTTTCGTTTGTCAGTTATACTGTCATCGCTATAGATACTCATCATAGAATCCAATGTTACCTGGTATACGTAAGATTTGGCAATGGCGGGGGTAAGTCTTAGTTGGTGCGATGGGTAATCCATGATCAAATCCTCCTGGATTTTTTGGTTATCGTTAAATTGTCTTCTTTGTAACGCATATTTCACCGCAATGGCCAGGGCCATTTTTGCGCCGCTCAAAGCTCCCTTGGCCACGCAAATTCGTCCGCCGACCAAGGTGCCCAGCATGGTGAAAAAGCGTTTGTTGGCATTTTTTATATCGGAATAATACGTGCCATCAGATTTTATGTCCCCGTATTTATTCAATAGATTTTCCCGTGGTACCTTAACTTGATCGAACCAAATCTTACCATTGTCAACTCCGTTGAGCCCTAATTTGTAACCATTATCTTCAATTCGTACGCCCGGCATAAGACGATTGTTACTGTCTCTTAGTGGTACTAAAATGGCATGTACACCGTAATTTTTGCCATCAACGATCAATTGTGCAAATACCGAGGCCATTGTACCGTGCAGTGCATTTCCTATATATTCCTTGTTGTCGTTCTTGCCTGGGGTATGAATGGTAATACTGTCATCTTCCTTGTTGTAGGTAGCGGTTGTTTTTATACCCCTTACGTTGGACCCGTGGCCCGTTTCGGTCATTGCGAAACATCCAAGTAAATTGGCCTCCCCAATAGCGGTTAAATAGCGATCATGGTGTTTTTTGGTTCCCAACTTCTGTATACTGCCTCCAAAAAGTCCAAATTGTACCCCAAACTTCACCGTAAGGCTTCCGTCCACATACATCAGATTTTCAAAAATGGTAGCATATAAAGACATATTGCCTGTTCCCCCGTAAGCCTCGGGGTAGGCCATGGCACCATATCCTGCCTTAGCCAAATATTGCACTTGGGACAGCACCTTTTTTCTAAATTCTTCCTTGTTCGGTATTATTTCCCAAGAGAAAACAGAATCCCTTAAAGTGTCCCTAAATTCATCTATTTCACTATGGTAAGTACCTTTAAAGATTTGGTCAATTTCCTTTGGGTCGTAAAAATGGGATGTTTTTTCCAAAACAACTTCCACCTCGAACAAATGGTGGTAATGGTTAGGTTGTATGCCAAGGTTTATTTCAATAGCCGATAAATTCTCATTGAATATATGCTCCGAACCATTTTGCGATATTAATTTCCTGCTAAAAGAAGTTAAAGGATGGTTGTCGCTTTCTACCAATTTAATGCCGGAATTGGAAACGGCCCGTTGCCAAGATTTTATTTCCGTATCCAAAGGTGGCTGGGCGGTGTTGAGCCAACTGTTCAGGGTTTCCCTGTCTTTTTTAGAAAGGTTTTGGTCATCGTCGATTATTTTTTTTACCACGGCAATCTCTGAAATGGTCAAAAGATCATCGGACCAAATAACAAAAAAGAAAGGTATATACTGTAGAATACTAGGAGGATATGTTGTCTTTATCATAATATGAATTTACATTATTTTTTAGTAAAATCAGTATTTCAAAGGCGGTAGGTGTGTGAAATGCCCAGGGCCAATAAACCCAGCCTTTATGGAGGGGTCTCCCATTCCATGCTTCAAGGTTTGTAACATGCAATTTTAATTAGTTTTCTTCCACTCTGTGGAAAAAAGGAAGGGAATCATAATTAAAAGCTGGGAATGTCCGTGTCCTTATAATTGTTTCATAGAAAACTATTCCAATTTCCTTTATCTTTGTTGGAGTATGAATGAGAACCTAGATCCCACAGCCAGTAATTTTTCCAACGAGGAATTTGATATAGAAAGGGCGTTGCGCCCTATTTCCTTTGATGATTTTACCGGGCAGGAACAAGTATTGGAAAACCTGAAGATATTTGTCCAGGCGGCCAATTTAAGGGGCGAAGCCCTAGATCACACTTTGTTCCATGGTCCTCCGGGTCTTGGGAAGACTACTTTGGCCCATATCCTGGCCAATGAATTGGGGGTGGGTATAAAAATGACTTCGGGCCCTGTGTTGGATAAGCCAGGGGATTTGGCCGGCTTGCTGACCAACCTGGACGAAAGGGATGTGTTGTTTATTGATGAGATTCACAGATTGAGTCCTATTGTGGAAGAATATTTATATTCTGCCATGGAGGATTATAAAATCGATATAATGATAGAATCGGGTCCCAATGCCAGATCGGTACAGATTAATTTAAATCCCTTTACTTTGATCGGGGCTACAACCCGCTCTGGTTTGTTGACAGCTCCTATGAGAGCTCGTTTTGGAATACAGAGTAGATTACAATATTATTCTACGGAACTACTATCTACCATAGTAGAACGAAGTGCCGAAATATTAAAGACTCCAATTACACAACAGGCTGCCATAGAAATAGCAGGTAGAAGCAGGGGGACTCCCAGAATATGCAATGCCCTACTAAGGCGGGTCCGAGACTTTGCCCAAATAAAAGGGAATGGAAAGATCGATATAGAAATCTCACAGTTTGGGCTGAAGGCTTTAAATGTGGATGCCCACGGATTGGACGAAATGGACAACAAGATATTGACAACCATTATAGACAAGTTTAAAGGAGGCCCTGTGGGGATTACTACTTTGGCTACTGCCGTTTCTGAAAGTGCAGAAACCATAGAGGAGGTTTATGAACCTTTCTTGATCCAACAAGGATTTATCATGAGGACCCCAAGAGGTAGGGAGGTTACGGAACTTGCCTATAGACACCTGGGAAGGATTAAAGGCAATATTCAGGGAGGTCTTTTTTGATGTTGTTGTCCACTTGGATTTTATAGCGGAACAACCCCACTTTTAAATATTCAATTTGAAGTTAGTATCAAGGTTTCAGGTCTTAAAAAATGCGGGGAGAATCCTAAAAAATCCTTTGCCCTTTTATCATGAAAATTTTGAGGCATATGGGGATTGTTTTAAAGTACAATTAAGTTCCAAGGAAATAGTCCTTTTTACCAGAAGCCCCGGATTAATAAAGCATATTCTTCAAAAACAACATAGGAAATACGAAAAATCCTCTTTGCAAACAGTGGATTTGGCCAAGTACGTTGGTCATGGTATTCTAACCTCCAGTGGTGAACATTGGCGCACTCATAGAAGAATGGTGCAGCCAGCTTTTCACAAGAAAAAGCTCCATAATTTAATGGGGGTCATGAGGGAGGCCATACTACTGGAACTGGAACGTATAGAGCCTGGCATGGAGCAGGATGTTTTTCCACTTATGGGCGATCTTGCATTTCAGGTTGTTGCCAAATCCCTTTTTAGTAGTTCGGATATTCGCGAAAGGATGTCACGACTCCAACATATTACCGAGGCCAATCAGCGCATGTTGATCAAAGAAATGCGGCAACCATATCTAAAATGGTGGTATAGACTCAGTGGTAAAATAGATAAGCACTTGAAAATGGCCGGTGAAGGCAAGAGGCTACTTTTGGATATTGTTGAAGAGCGGAGGAGATCTGGATTGGAAAAAGATGATTTGTTGGATATGCTTCTTAGGGCACGTTATGATGATGGCACCCCAATGCCAGATGGGCAATTGTTGGATGAAGTGTTGATTCTTTTTATAGCAGGTCATGAAACCACAGCCAATGCACTTAGTTTCACCCTGTTTCTTTTGGCTAAAAATCCGGCAATGCAGGATCAAGTTTATGAGGAAGTGTCAAAGGTTGATTTTGAGGACGGTAATGTTGATTTAATGCAAGGAGTGATGCAGCTTCAATTTGTTAAACAATGTATAGAGGAGGCATTACGGTTGTATCCACCAGCTTATGTAATAGATAGGGTGGCCACCGAAGATGATATGTTTGAAGATATTGAACTACCAAAAGGTACCATGGTGCTTATGTCCATTTACGAATTACATCGCTATGGCCATTTTTGGAACAGGCCATTGGAATATGACCCCAATAGATTTAAGGGAACGGACAAAAAGGATTATGGGGACCATTACTATCCGTTTGGGGCCGGTCCCAGAATGTGCGTGGGCAATAATTTTGCCATGTATGAAATGATTTTGACGGTTGCAGCGATACTGAAGAAATATAGTCTTCGGTCCGATTTGAAAACCGTCGAACTCAACCCGCTCATTTCCTTAAAGCCAAAGGAAGTCCCGCTGAAATTCGTTCCAAGATAAAATCCGAAGCGAAATGCCTCGGATTTTAGTTGTTTCCCAATAATAATTTAATAGGGTAAGTTAAAATGATCCATTACCTCACTATAGTTGCGTACATCAACACCTGATGCCTTTAGGTCATCAAGAATGTTTTCTTTGCTGGATTTTCCTGTTAACGCATTGGAAGATTCTATGAGTACAATCCTAAAATCTATAGTAGCTGGCATGTCTTCATCTGGAATTCGGTCAGGCTCGTACCCATTTATTGTTTTTGCTAAAAAAAGTCGACTCTCATTAACTAGAATATCGATTAGTAATCCAAATTGATCCGTAGAACTTGAAACCATTGTGGAGTATGGTAATGGTTTTATAGTGTTAGGCACGGTTTCCCGATCAGAGCCTGCTGCATAGGTCGGCATGGCGTAGGCCAGTACTGCATTGCCCTTATCATAAAAACTATATAGAGATATGCCTCCTAGACTATCTGCGGGAATATTATAATACCGACCTTCATTGCCACCTCCAAAATGAAGGTTTGTACTCCAATCTGTGTTTGCAATAACGAAGTCATAATGTTTTACATTGGCATTTCCCGTATCCCCTTTTATGCCCTGTTCACCTTCAATACCTTGAATTCCTTGTTCACCCTGTGGTCCCTGTGAGCCAGCCGGTCCTACTTCCCCGTCTTTGGAACATGATGTTGTTATTAAAGCACTGCAAGCAACTAAACATAACGTAAGTCTTAAAATGATTTTCATGGATTTATAGTTCTATTGATTTTTTAATTTGTGAACTTAGAAAAAACACATGATAATCAGGGGAAAATGTGTACGAGATGTTATAAAACTTGTATGATTTACAATCAAATGATTGTAAATGGAATTGTATTTTAAAAAGATAATAATGAAATATTGGCGACCTTTGTTTTTTCTCTAGTTTTGACGAAATTGTTTTGAATAATAAAACCTTACATTCCAGCCTTATAAAAACCGAAGCCAAACGCCTCGGCTTTTTATCTTGCGGTATATCCAAGACCGAATTTTTGGAGGAGGAAGCCCCTAGATTGGAAAAGTGGCTCAATAAGAACATGCATGGGGAAATGGGCTATATGGAAAACCATTTCGATAAACGATTGGATCCTACCAAATTGGTGGAAGGGTCTAAATCCGTAATTTCCCTTCTGCTTAATTATTTCCCGGAAGAATCTCAAAAAGAAAACACCTTTAAGGTGTCAAAATATGCCTACGGACAGGATTACCATCATGTCATTAAATCCAAACTAAAGGAACTACAAGAATTTATTGCCCAAGAAATTGGGGAAGTGCACGGTAGGGCTTTTGTGGATTCCGCACCTGTCCTGGATAAGGCTTGGGCGGCAAAGAGCGGATTGGGTTGGATAGGAAAACACAGTAATCTGCTGACGCAGCAAGTGGGATCTTTTTACTTTATAGCCGAATTGATAGTCGACTTGGAACTGGAGTACGACCATAGGGTAACCGATCATTGTGGTACCTGTACTGCCTGTATCGATGCCTGCCCCACCCAGGCAATAGTGGAGCCTTATGTGGTAGATGGCAGTAAGTGCATATCTTACCTTACCATCGAATTAAAGAACGAGATGCCTACAGAATTCAAAGGTAAAATGGACGATTGGATGTTTGGTTGTGATGTGTGTCAGGATGTATGCCCTTGGAACCGATTTTCTAAACCCCATCGCGAACCATTGTTCAATCCCAATCCCCAATTACTTTCAATGACCAAAAAGGATTGGGAAGAAATTACGGAGGATGTCTTTAAGAAGGTGTTCCAGAAGTCTGCCGTAAAGCGCACCAAATTCTCCGGTTTAAAACGGAACATTGAGTTTTTGAAGTAGGACGGAAGTTTATTTTTTTAGGCGCCATTATCGTTATCGGAACCTATCCCCCTCCTTGGGAAGGGTCAGGGGAGGTCGACCAAAAAAGATTGAGAGGAAATTACGGAGGATGTTTTTAAGAAGGTGTTCCAGAAATCAGCCGTAAAACGCACTAAATTCTCTGGTTTAAAACGCAACATTGAGTTTTTGAATTAGGCATTAGGTTGGTTATTTTTTAGACTTATTTTCGTTATAGGAACTTATCCCCCTCCTTGGGAGGGGTCAGGGGAGGTCGACCAAAAAGGACTGGGAGGAAATTACGGAGGATGTCTTTAAGTAGGTATTCCAGAAACCCGCCGTAAAGCGTACTAAGTTCTCCGGTTTAAAACGAAACATTGAATTTCTGAAGTAGGGCGGAAGTTGAGCTTTTTAGACCAATAATCGTTTTGGGAGCCCATCCCTCTCCTTGGGAATGCCTGTCCCGCCTTTTGGCCAGAGGTCTGGGGAGGCCGTGTATTGGGGTATTTGAATATTGAATTACTTTTCCTCTTTTACAACTATGATAGATTACTTTTTTAAATTCTATTAATTTAAAGAATACTGTTAACTTTGTTTTTCTAATACCACACTATATGAGCAAGCAAAAGACAAGAAGGGAAGCACTGGTGTATCACGCCAAACCGCAACCTGGGAAGATAAAAATAGTTCCTACCAAGCCTTATGCTACCCAAAGGGATCTGGGTCTTGCATATTCCCCTGGTGTGGCCGAGCCCTGCCTGGAAATAGCCAAAAACAAGGATAACGTATACAAGTATACGGCCAAAGGAAATATAGTGGCCGTAATATCCAATGGAACTGCTGTCCTAGGATTGGGCGATATTGGACCCGAGGCTTCAAAGCCGGTGATGGAAGGCAAGTGCTTGCTATTTAAGATTTTCGCCGATATAGACGGAATAGATATTGAATTGGATACCACCGATGTTGAAAAATTCATAGAAACAGTAAAGATAATTGCCCCAACATTCGGGGGTATAAATTTGGAGGATATAAAGGCTCCTGAAGCTTTTGAAATAGAAAGACGTTTAAAAGAAGAGCTGGATATTCCGGTAATGCACGACGATCAACACGGAACAGCTATAATATCCTCTGCTGCCCTTTTGAACGCTTTGGTGCTTACCAATAAAAAAATTAGTGATGTCCGTATCGTTGTAAGTGGAGCAGGTGCGGCTGCCGTTTCCTGCACCCGTCTGTACAAGGCATTTGGGGCAAGTGACAAAAACATAGTAATGTTGGATAGTAAAGGGGTTATCCGCAGTGATCGGGATAACCTGACTTCAGAGAAATTGGAGTTTGCGACAGATAGAAAGATCGATACCTTGGAAGAAGCAATGAAAGATGCCGATGTATTTATTGGTCTTTCGGTGAAGGATATCGTTTCTGAAAAAATGTTATTGTCCATGGCTAAAGATCCTATAGTTTTTGCCATGGCCAATCCAGATCCGGAAATAGATTACAACCTGGCCATAAAAACCAGAAAGGATATTATCATGGCCACAGGTAGGTCCGACCATCCTAATCAAGTGAACAATGTTTTAGGATTTCCTTTTATTTTTAGAGGGGCATTGGATGTCAGGGCCACCAAGATAAATGAAGCTATGAAAATGGCTGCAGTAAAGGCTTTGGCGGAACTTACCAAGGAGCCCGTTCCGGAACAGGTGAATATTGCTTATGGACAAACAAGGTTGACTTTTGGGCGGGATTATATAATTCCAAAACCCTTCGATCCAAGATTGATATCTGAAATACCACCTGCCGTTGCAAAGGCGGCCATGGAAAGTGGAGTGGCCAAAATGCCCATTGATGATTGGGACAGATATAAAGAGGAGCTACTACAGCGTTCTGGTAACGATAACAAGATAGTTAGATTGCTACACGATCGTGCCAAAATAAACCCTAAAAGAATTGTTTATGCGGAGGCCGACCATTTGGACGTACTAAAAGCGGCCCAAATTGCCTACGAAGAAGGCTTGGCAACGCCAATTTTATTGGGGAATAAAGCGGTTATTGCGGAATTGATGCAGGAACTGGAATTCGATGCCGATATACTCGTTATAGATTCCCATGCGGATGAAGCCAATGATAAGAGAAATCATTATGCTTCCAAATATTTTGAAAATAGGCAGCGTAGTGGGGTAAGTCTTTTCAGTGCCCGTGCAAAGATGAGGGAGCGTAACTATTTTGCTGCAATGATGGTTTTGGAGGGAGATGCGGATGGAATGATTTCCGGATATTCCAGGGCATATCCAACCGTGGTGAAACCGGTATTCGAGGTAATCGGAAGGGCTGCCAATGTTAAGAAAGTGTCTACCGTAAACATTATGATTACCGAAAGGGGTCCATTGTTTTTAGCCGATACTTCCATCAATATTGATCCCAGTGCCGAGGAAATTGCCGAAATTGCCAAGATGACGGCCAATGTAGCCGTAACTTTTGGCTTTAGCCCCGTAATGGCCCTATTGTCCTATGCTAATTTTGGGTCTTCTACACATCCTCGTGCTACCAAAGTAAAGGAAGCTGTAAAAATATTGCATGCTACCAACCCGGAATTGGTAGTGGATGGAGAACTGCAAATCGATTTTGCTTTGAACAAAGAATTGCACCAGGGTAAATTTCCCTTTTCCAAATTGTCCGGTAAAAAAGTAAATACCCTTATTTTTCCAAATTTGGAGTCGGCCAATATTACCTATAAGCTGCTGAAGGAATTGAACCAAGCAGATTCCATTGGTCCTATCATGGTAGGTTTAAGACGTTCCGTGCACATCCTTCAATTGGGGGCCAGTGTAGACGAGATGGTCAATATGACTGCTGTTGCGGTTATTGATGCCCAAGAAAGGGAGAAGAGAAAATTGGCAAAAACACAAAAATAAAATAGTTGAAATAAATTCAAGTTTCAAATTTCTGAAACCTGAATTCTGAAACCGTTGTTAACTAATGATTACCCATTTAAAAGGAAAACTTGTTGAAAAAAATCCCACCCATATTGTAATCGAATGTGCGGGAGTGGGGTATTTTGTAAATATTTCGTTGCACACGTTTTCAAAAATTGGGGATTCGGAAAGCATTCAACTATACACCCATCTACAAGTAAAGGAAGATTCACATACTTTGTTCGGTTTCTCCGAAAAGTCCGAAAGGGAGATATTTAGATTGCTGTTGTCGGTATCCGGAATAGGATCCAGCACGGCTAGAACTATGTTGTCCTCCCTGTCTCCGGGTCAAATTAGGGATGCCATTGCAACTGGGGATGTGCCTACTATTCAGGGAATCAAGGGTATCGGCGCCAAAACGGCACAGCGGGTAATTCTGGACCTAAAGGACAAGGTTTTAAAAGTCTACGATATTGATGAACTTTCCATCCCATCAAACAATACAAATAAAGATGAAGCGTTATCTGCATTAGAGGTTCTTGGTTTTGTCCGCAAGCAAGCTGAAAAGGTTGTGGATAAAGTAGTTGCCCAAGACCCTGGACTAAGCGTAGAGGACATTATAAAATTTGCGCTTAAAAATTTATAACAAGTTTGAAAAAAGGGGCAAAATTTTATCTTAAATCATCATTTAAGCTTATCATCCTACTATTTATTTTCTTGGGCTCAACGGGTACTTCCGTGGCACAGGAAATAGAAGGGGAAGATGCAATTGGGCAGGAAGTAGATTCACTAAAAACGGGTGTTGCTCTGGGGAAATTGAAAATGGAAAACCCGGACAGCATAGTTTCAAAATATACTTATGATCCCAATCTGGACAGATATATCTATACGGTAAGTGTTGGGGATTTTGATATTAATTATCCCGTAATCCTTACTCCGGACCAATACTTGGAGTTGGTACGCCGGGAGGGTATGAAATCTTATTTTAAAGAAAAAATTGATGCCTTTTCGGGTAAAAAGGAGGGTAGTGAGGCGGCTCGCAAAAATTTACTTCCCAACTTCTATGTAAATAATAGCTTTTTTGAAAGTGTCTTTGGCGGTAATACCATTGAGGTGATTCCACAAGGATCGGTGGCGATGGATCTTGGGGTTATATGGCAGAAAAACGATAACCCATCCCTGTCCCCACGTAACCGGACCAACCTTTCCTTTGATTTTGACCAACGGATAAGTTTAAGTATGTTGGGCAAAATTGGGGAGCGACTTCAGGTAACAGCCAATTATGATACCGAGGCTACCTTTGATTTTCAGAATTTAGTAAAGTTGGATTATACTCCATCTGAGGATGATATACTTCAAAAGATAGAAGTAGGTAATGTTAGTATGCCTCTAAATAGTTCCTTGATTACCGGGGCACAGAGCCTTTTTGGGGTAAAGACCGAACTGCAATTTGGGAAGACCAGGGTTACGGCCGTATTTTCGGAACAAAGGTCACAAAGCAATACTGTAGTGGCACAAGGTGGAGGTACGGTTAACGACTTCGAACTTAGGGCCCAGGATTACGACTCGGACAAACACTTTTTCTTGGCCCATTATTTTAGGGATAATTATGATGCCGCGCTTGTTAACTATCCTTATATAAGAAGCCAGGTCCAAATTACAAGGTTGGAAGTATGGATTACCAATAGGAGCCAACAAACTGTGAATATTAGAAACGTTGTTGCTATCCAGGATTTAGGGGAGGTACAACCCGGAAAAACCAGGATAGGGCAAAACAATGGAGATCCGGCCGGATTCTTCAATAGTTCCGCTGCCGGTAATTTGCCAAGGAACGGTGCCAATGATTATGATCCTCTCCAAATTGCATCTGGAGGCGCGCTTACAAGCAGTATTCGCGATATAGCCACTGTTCAATCAGGTTTTAATGTGCCCGGCTATACCGTAAATCAGGGGTTTGATTATGCTATTTTGGAGAATGCCAGAAAACTGGAACAGGGCCGGGATTTTACCTTTAATCCACAGCTGGGCTATATATCCCTAAATCAAAGATTGAGCAATGATGAAGTCCTTGGGGTAGCCTTTCAATACACTTATAATGGGGAAGTTTATCAGGTAGGAGAGTTCGCCAACGGTGGCGTAGATGCTACTACGGTGTCTCCTGGTGCAGAAATTCCGGTTAACAACAATACATTGATCCTTAAGTTGTTAAAGAGTAATATTACCAATGTTGTAGATCCTATATGGGATCTTATGATGAAGAATATTTACGCCACTGGCGCTTATCAATTAAGTCAGGAGGATTTTAAGTTGAACATTTTATATGCCGAAACCACTCCAAGAAATTATATAACACCAGCGGAATCAGGTGTCGGCTCTGGTTGGCCAACTTCCCCCAAGCCTTTGGAAGATAGGATTTTATTGGATGTGTTTAATTTGGACAGGTTAAATGCATATAATGATCTTCAAAGTGGAGGGGATGGTTTTTTTGATTATGTGGAAGGTATTACAATAAACTCGCAAACAGGGAGCATCATATTTACCAAAGTTGAACCTTTTGGGGAATACTTATTTAACCTTTTGGGTGGTGGTACCTATGATGTGGACAATGATCAAGGCTATAATGCCAATCAAAAGAAGTACGTCTTTAGGAATATGTACTCGCTTCCAACGGCGGCTGCACAACAAGATGCGGATAAAAATAGGTTTATTCTAAAAGGAACATATAAATCACAGGGAACCAATGGTATTCCTATAGGGGCATTCAATGTTCCCCAGGGGTCTGTAAGGGTTACTGCCGGAGGTAGGCAGTTGCAGGAAGGGATAGACTATACCGTAAATTATCAGTCGGGAACGGTGCAGATTTTGGACCCAAGTTTGGAGGCTTCCAATACGCCTATCAATATTTCAGTGGAGAACAATGCGGTCTTCGGACAGCAGACCAGACGTTTTACAGGTGTAAATGTGGAGCATCAATTCAATAAGAATTTTGTGCTCGGGGGTACTTTGTTGAACCTGAATGAAAAACCCTTGACTCAAAAATCCAACTATGGTATAGAGCCTGTAAACAACACAATATTTGGCCTTAACAGTAATTTTTCCACCGAAGTTCCATTTTTGACCAGGTTGGTCAATAAATTGCCAAATATAGATACGGATGTCCCTTCCAACTTGTCAGTTCGTGGTGAAGTGGCCTTTTTAAGCCCAAGTTCTCCTAAGAATGCGGATTTTGAAGGTGAAACCACAACCTATTTGGACGATTTTGAGGGGGCACAATCCCTGATCGATATTCGTTCCTTTCTCGGATGGTCTATGGCGAGTCCGCCTGTGGAATTTGCAACCACGACTAATAGTTTGGAGTCTGGATATGGTAGGGCAAAAATGGCCTGGTATACCGTAGATCCTATTTTTTATTCCAATCAGCGGCCTACGGCATTGAGTGATGATGATATTTCCACAAACGAGACTAGAAGAATCTATATACAGGATGTTTTTAACCAAGATGTTGCCCAAGGGCAGACTTTGGCCCAAAACACCTTGGACATAGCCTATTACCCTGGTATGAAAGGACCCTATAATGCAAACCCAAATTTTACTACGGAACAACCGCAGGATAAATGGGCGGGGATAATGCGATCGTTGAGTAGTACCAATTTTGAACAGTCCAACGTGGAATATGTGCAATTTTGGGTATTGGATCCCTATGTGGATGGCATTGCAACAAGCGCTGGGGATTTGGTGATCAACCTTGGTAATATTTCCGAGGATATTCTTCCCGATGGACGGAAGCAATATGAAAATGGGTTACCTGTAGATCCCGTATCCAATGATCTTACCTATAAAACAAATTGGGGTAAGGTTCCTGCAACCCAGTCTTTAATATATGCCTTTGATGCAGACCAGAATAACAGAGGTTTGCAGGATATTGGTTTTGATGGTTTAACCGATGCAGAGGAGGCTAGTTATACTTTTGAAGGTGGAATTACCTATAATGGCCCTGCGGAAGATCCTGCACTGGATAATTACGAGTACTTTCTGAACAGGGAAGGTAGTATTTTGGAACGATATCTTAATTACAATAACCCGGATGGTAACTCTCCCGTACAATTGAGCAATTCTGACAGGGGGTCCACTACTTTGCCCGATGTAGAGGATATAGACAGGGACGGAACCATGAATACGGTAAATAGTTATTACGAGTACCGTATCAATATTAAACCAGGAACTACTGTTAATGACAAGTACGTAACGGATATTAAGGAAGGGGTTACCAGGTCTTTGCCCAACGGCAATACCTTGAACGAACGATGGATACAGTACAAGATACCTTTGTCCGATTTTACGGATGCGGTGGGCGGTATAAGCGATTTTAGGTCAATAAGCTTTATGCGGATGTACCTAACAGGATTTTCAAGTAATGTGGTATTGCGTTTTGCTACCTTGGACCTAGTGCGCGGAGATTGGCGTACTTATGCCAAATCTTTACAACCGGATGTAGACGGAGATCCTACCGATGATGGTACTTTGGTGGATGTTAACGCTGTCAATGTAGAGGAAAATGCTGCGCGAACCCCAATACCTTATGTTTTGCCACCAGGTGTAGTACGTGAAAGGCTTAACAACAACAATACCATTATTAGGCAAAATGAACAGTCATTGTCCTTTGTGGTGGAGAACTTGGAACCTCAGGATTCCAGAGGGGTATTTAAAAATTTGGATATCGATGTAAGGCAATATAAACGCTTAAAAATGTTCATGCATGCCGAAGAAATTGTAGAATCCGACTATGCCAATGACGAGACGCCCTTGGTAGGATTTATAAGGATCGGTTCGGATTTTACACAGAATTTTTATCAGATAGAATTGCCCTTACAACTAACGCCTCATGGAGCAAGTTCGGACAGCGAAATTTGGCCGGATGTAAATGAACTGGACCTTTCATTGGATGATCTGTCCAAGGTAAAATCTACCGGAATCGCAGCCCAAACCCTGAGCACCATTAATTATTATGAAATAGACAATGGTGAGGTGGTCCAAGTAAATGAATTTGACCCAAGAACACTGGGTAAATTACGTATTGGTATCCGTGGAAATCCTTCTTTAGGCGGTATCCGTAGTATGATGGTAGGGGTTAAGAACGATGATAATCTTCCAGCTAGGGGAGAGGTCTGGTTTAACGAACTACGTCTATCAGGATTGGATAATAACGGGGGATGGGCGGCTATAGCTGCCATGGATATGAATATGGCAGATTTTGCCAATGTGTCCGCCACTGGTAGTAAAAGTACTTCCGGGTTCGGGGCCATAGATCAAATGCCCAATGAACGGGCACGTGAGGATGCTATTTCCTATGATGTGGTCACCAATGTAAATATTGGTCAATTGTTCCCAAAAAATTGGGGCCTGCAACTACCTTTTAATTATGGTATTTCGGAGCAGTTGATTACTCCTGAATTTGATCCTGTCTATGATGATCTAAAATTGGAAGATCGCATTGCAGCTGCCGAAACACCGGAAGACGCCGAAGCAATTAGACAGCAAGGGGAGGATTATACCAAGAGGACCAGTATAAATTTTATTGGGGTAAGAAAGGATAGGGGCGAAGAGGCCGAGGCCAATTTTTACGATATAGAGAACTTTACCTTTAATTATTCCTATAACGAGGTGAACCATAGGGATTTTGAGATCGATGAGCTAAGGGATCAGAATGTGGTAACAGGATTTGTTTATAACCATAATTTTAAACCCCTTCCCGTAGAACCGTTTGCCAAGAAGGATTCCTTGTTTACAGGGAAATATTGGAAATGGCTGAAAGATTTAAATCTGAATGTTTTGCCCGCCAGCGTTTCACTTCAATCCAATATCAACCGATCTTTTAATCAGCAAAAGTTCAGGGATGTTTTTGAGCCAGGGGTAGAAAAGTTGGATCTGCCATTTCTACAACAAAGGAATTATCTTTTCAATTGGCAGTATGCTATCAACTATAGCCTAACAAAATCCCTACGCTTAAATCTTACCGCTTCCAACAATAATATTGTAAGGAATTATTTTTCGGAAGATGGTAATCCGGATTCGGAAATAGATCAGGCCCTAGGATTGTGGGATGGATTTTTCGATCTTGGAGAGCCCAATAGGCATTCACAGGAAATGCAATTGAATTATGAACTGCCCTTGAGCAAAATTCCTGCTTTCGATTTTATAAATGCCCAATACACCTATACCAGTAATTTTGACTGGCAAAGGGGAGGGGATGCTTTGAACGAAGTGGCCGGAGAGGATATAAACACAGTGCAGAATGCCAGTACACATAATTTAACAGCATCCTTGACCATGCAAAAATTCTATGATTTCCTCGGTTTAGGTAGGAAAGATACCAAAGGGGCAGTTGCAAAACCGACTCGCTTGGATAAAGCGGGCAACCCTGCATCCAAAGAAGATGCTAAAAATAATAATAAGGCGACCGGCACAGGGTACAATGCTTTTATAGATGTGCTTACCATGGTGAAACGTGTAAATGTTACCTATAGTCAAAACAATGGTAAGGTGTTACCTGGTTATACCAGGTCTGTAGGTTTTATTGGTACGGCAAAACCAACCATTGGATTTGTTTTTGGTAGCCAGGCCGATGTTAGATATGAGGCGGCCAGAAACGGATGGCTGACCACTTTCCCGGAATTTAACCAACAATATATACAGAATACCAATAAGCAGTTAAATATAACGGCAACGGCTCAACCCACTAGGGATTTAACTATAGACCTTGTGGCCGATAGGCAAATGTCCGAAAGTTACCAGGAAACTTTTAACGTAGAGGATTTGGGCAATGACGCATTTGAATATGTGAATCTTTTAGGGAATAACTACGGTAATTTTAGTATTTCTACTTTAATGATCGGTACCGTTTTTGACAAAAGTGACGAATTTAGCTCGGACAGCTTTCAAACCTTCAAAGAAAACAGGATTACAATAGCCAATAGGATTGTTGCCGAAAGAAACCATGATACCGGTGAGGTGGATGACGATGGTTTTCCCGAAAGATATGGTAAGACAAGCCAAGATGTTTTGCTGCCCGCTTTTTTTGCCGCTTATACGGGGAAGGATCCCAACAAGGTAAGTTTGGATGCTTTTAGAAGTATTCCAATTCCCAATTGGAACATTAAATATACCGGATTAATGCGCAATCCTTGGTTTAAGAAGAAATTTAAGCGTTTTTCCCTAAGCCATGGATATAGATCGGCCTACAGTATAAATTCGTTTCAGACCAATTTAACGCGTACACAGTTGATCAATGAGGGTATGGAGCCGATAAACTCGGAGACCCAGGACTTTTTACCGGTCAATATTATGAACAATGTGGTGCTTACGGATCAGTTTAATCCATTGATGAGGGTAGATTTTGAAATGCAAAACTCGCTTAGTATACTTGCGGAAATTAGAACGGATAGGGCGTTGTCCTTGAGTTTTGACAATAGCTTATTAACAGAGATCAGTGGCAAGGAGTATACGGTAGGGCTCGGGTATCGTATTAAGGATGTTAAATTTGTGACCAATATAGGAGGTGAACAGCAGCGCTTAAAAGGGGATTTGAACCTTAAGGCGGATGTAACCCTTAGGGATAATATTACCATTATAAGAAACTTGGACATAGATAACAATCAAATAACTTCCGGGCAAAATTTAATGTCGGTGAAATTTGTTGCCGATTACGCCTTGAGCAAAAGTTTAAACGCCCTGTTTTTTTACGATCATTCGTTTTCAAAATTTGCAGTGTCCACGGCTTTCCCACAAACTTCTATAAATACCGGATTTACTTTAAGGTATAATTTTGGGAACTAGTTGAACAAGGAGGTATAAGACATAAAGGTATTTATTTTTATAAGGTGTTTAAAAGTTTAAATGAGTTTTTTGATAAACATAAGATATTCTTTTACATTTGTTGCCTTAACAAATTTAGATAATGAATATACCTTCAGATTTAAAGTACACAAAAGACCATGAATGGGTCAGAATAGAGGGTGATACTGCTATAGTCGGTATTACTGATTTTGCCCAAGGGGAACTGGGAGATATTGTTTATGTGGAAGTGGAGACCTTGGATGAGACCTTGGACAAGGATGAGGTTTTTGGAACGGTTGAGGCCGTAAAGACAGTTTCCGATCTTTTTCTTCCCTTAAGCGGTGAAATCATAGCTTTTAATGAGTCGTTAGAGGACGAACCGGAAAAAGTAAATACCGATCCTTATGGTGATGGTTGGATCATTAAAGTTAAAATAAGCGATTCTTCCGAAGTAGAGAGCTTGCTTGGGGATGCGGAGTACAAAGAACTTGTAGGTGCCTAAAAAATATTTTTTCACAATCTTATTTATAAGCTGGGTGGTGTTCATAACAACGCTCAGCTTATTTTCTTTTGAGGAAGAGAGCTTACCTTCTGTAGATATTCCACATTTTGACAAGCTGGTACATTTTTCTTTTTATTTTGTATTTACGGCTTTGGGTTGTTTGTCCTTTAGGGAAATTGATCGTAGAAATACTCCATTGAGGAAAGTAATTGTGAAAATAATTTTGTACGCCGTTATTTATGGTATAATTATTGAAGTGCTTCAAGGTGTGGCCACAAAGGATAGAGAGCCCGATTTGCTGGATGTTCTGGCGAATAGTTTGGGGGCATTGTTCGGAAGTTTTACGGTAAAATACATTTTCTCTGGAAAAACTCCTTTAAAGTGGATGAAATAGTGTTTTTTTTGAGTAATTTGGGGGTGTGTTCTATATAAGGGGTGCAACCTACTGGTTCTTAGTGGAATGGATATTTAAGAAGTGGGATTCTTCTAATTTGTCGCGTTCAGGGCCTTTAGTTACATATAAAAGGATGCTTTGGAGCCCAATGACCTGTTTAAATTTATTTGTATTTTTTTTAACAAAAAGTTTTAAACAGATAAAATAAATATATAAATTAGCGAACATTAAAAATTAAGAATTATGGAACTTAAAAAGAATCCGAAGGCAGATTTGACAAGAAATAGCGGGCTTTATTTCGTTATTGGTCTTGTTTTGGTTATGGCATTGACTTATATCGCTTTCGAATGGAAGACCTATGACGATGACAATAATTTTGATTACACCATGAATGTGGAGGATACTTTGGATGAAGAAGTTCCTATGACCGAACAAATTAAGACGCCACCACCCCCACCACCCCCAGCTGCACCTGAAATCATTGAGGTTGTAGAAGATGAGGAGGAAGTGGAAGAAACTGTAATTGAATCTACCGAAACCAGTCAAGAGGAAGAAGTAATTGAGGTAGCCGATGTTGAGGTGGAAGAGGTAGAGGAAGATATAGATGTACCTTTTGCGGTTATCGAGGATGTTCCAATTTTTCCAGGCTGTGAAAATGAACCAAAAAGCAAATTAAGGGATTGTTTCAACTCCATGATGCAGAAGCACATTGGAAAAAACTTCCGTTATCCTGAAATTGCCCAGGAAATGGGGGTTCAAGGTAGGGTTAACGTAATGTTTGTTATCCAAAAAGACGGAAGCATCGGGAACGTAAGGATGAGAGGTCCGGATAAAAACTTGGAGGAAGAAGCGGCAAGGATTATTAGTAAATTGCCTAAAATGACTCCAGGGAAACAAAGAGGTAGACCAGTTCGTGTTCCATTTAGTATTCCAATTACTTTCAAACTACAATAGTTGAAATCTAAAATATATTTAAAATCCCGAGCCAACGCTCGGGATTTTTTTTGTTCCAAAAAGATTTAAGTACACATAGGTCAATAGAGGGGAAAGTGTATTCCTTGGGTATGTTGAGGCTTCTACCGATCTTTTTTAGTTAATTCATATAAACATGTTTATTTGGTTGCAAAAAATTCTTATGAGGTGTATCTTTGCGGTCCATTTAAAAAATGTAAATGAAAACGGCGGTCGGTTCTGTGAAAAATACCTCTTTAGCGGTATATTTTGCTGACTTTAAAGAAATTACCAAAGCAAGGCTCGCTGTAAGTGTGGTCTTTTCTTCCATAGCAGGATATTTTCTGGGTGCTGTTGAAATCAATTTCTCCTCGGTAATGCTTTTGGCTTTTGGCGGGTATTGTATGGTAGGGGCTTCCAATGCCTATAATCAGATTATAGAAAAGGACCTTGATGCGTTAATGAGCCGCACTAAGAATAGACCTATACCAGCAGGTAGGATGTCCGTAGCCACGGCTATGACCATTGCTGTTCTGATGACAATTTTGGGAATCGTGGCCTTGTATTTTCTTAACCCCAAGACGGCCATGTTCGGCGCTATCTCCATTTTTTTGTACACAAGTGTCTATACACCTTTGAAGACTAAAACGCCCTTGGCTGTCTTTGTAGGTGCCTTTCCTGGTGCTATTCCCTTTATGTTGGGATGGGTGGCAGCCACCGATAATTTTGGAATAGAGCCCGGTACCTTGTTTATGATACAGTTTTTTTGGCAGTTTCCACATTTCTGGGCCTTAGGTTGGATGTTGGACGAGGATTATAAGAAAGGTGGTTTTAAAATGCTTCCTACTGGTAAAAAGGATAAGGGTACCGCTTTGCAAATAATTATGTACACCATTTGGATGATGATTATTTCGGTGATTCCGGTATTTGGTTTTACGGGAAGGTTGCAATTATCAATTGTAGCCGCCATTATTGTTTTTTTAATGGGAACGGTAATGTTGTTCTTCGCTTTTCGATTATATGAAAAAAGGGATAATGCTTCCGCAAGGAAATTAATGTTGGCCAGTGTAAGTTATATTACATTGATGCAAGTGGTATATGTAATGGATAAATTTATTTAATAAGGATGGACTTAACGCAGGGTACGGGAAAAGAGAAAAACGCTAGGGCAAAGAAGATGATGCTCTGGTTCGGAATTGTGAGCTTGCTAATGGGATTTGCTGGTTGGACCAGCGCCTATATTGTGAGTAGTTCTCGTGAGGATTGGATTAAGGACCTGACGTTGCCATCATCGTTTTTGGTGAGTACCATTGTTCTAATTATAAGTAGTATTACTTATATTATGGCAAAGAAAGCCATAAGGCAAGATAGGGTAAAACAGTGTACCACATGGTTATTGTTGACTCTGGTCCTGGGAATTGCCTTTATAATATTGCAATTCAACGGATTTTCACAGATGGTTGCCAACGGTTACTATTTTACCGGACCTACGAGCAATATTAAAATGTCCTATGTTTTTTTAATAGCCGCTGTACATATTGTTCACGTTGTTGCCGGTATTATTTCCCTTTTGGTGGTTATTGCCAATCACTTGCGAAATAAGTATTCCTCTAAGGAAATGCTCGGTTTGGAACTAGGTGCTACGTTTTGGCATTTTTTGGATATTCTTTGGGTTTACTTAATTCTTTTCATGTATTTCGTGAACTAAAAAGGAGCTAATTCTTTGGTAATTAGAAGGTATTCTAGGTATGCTTATTTAGAATGGGTTTTTTTTGCCATTTTTAAAAGGCAAAAATTTTGTTTAGCCGAAAAAAATGTAAATTTGTGAAAATTTTATTAACGCTATAATTTTTATATGGATTCTACGGTTACTACGGGTACAGAAGAAAATGTCTGGGGTGGAGGAAATCAACCTCTAGGCGCAAGTTACGGAAAGTTGATGATGTGGTTTTTTCTTGTGTCCGATGCTTTGACGTTTTCTGGCTTTCTTGCTGCATACGGTTTTTCTAGATTTAAGTTTATAGAAACTTGGCCAATCGCCGATGAGGTGTTTACCCACGTTCCGTTTTTTCATGGGAACTATCCTATGTATTATGTAGCGTTCATGACCTTTATTTTAATTATGTCTTCTGTAACCATGGTTTTGGCTGTTGATGCAGGACATAAATTACAAAAGACAAAGGTAATCTGGTATATGTTCCTTACTATTATTGGAGGGGCAATATTCGTAGGGTCACAGGCTTGGGAATGGGCAACTTTTATAAAAGGTGATTTTGGAGCTTTGGAAACCAAAGGAGGTAGGGTGTTACAATTTGTTAGTGCCGATTCAGGTGATCGTCTTGCCATAAGGGATTTTGCCGAGACGCTGCATGAAGAAAGAGTTGATCATGAAAAGAAGAACGGAATTTGGTACTACAAAGGAGATGCTTTGCCTAGTTACTCATTGAATGAGGTGGTTGAAGGGGTAAAGACCAATCCCAATGTTTTAATACGTACGGAATCAATAAATGAGGATGGCCATAAAACAGTTTTGACAAGGGATGAAACTTTGAAAAAATTAAATGACGCGGTGCTTGTTGTGGAAGGAGCCAATCTGGTGAGGAATGAGTATGGAAGTAGGTTGTTTGCCGATTTCTTTTTCTTTATCACAGGTTTTCACGGTTTTCACGTGTTTTCCGGTGTAGTGATCAACTGTATTATCTTTTTTAATGTTATTCTTGGTACTTATGAGAGAAGAGGGCATTATGAAATGGTGGAAAAAGTTGGGTTATACTGGCACTTTGTAGATTTGGTATGGGTATTTGTATTTACCTTCTTCTACTTGGTGTAATAGGCTTAGAATAAAAATTTATCCTTTAAAGAATATATAAAAAATAGAATTAGAAATGGCACACGAACATAAACTCGAAATTTTTAGAGGTCTGTTGAAGTTTAAGTCCAACACCCAAAAAATATGGGGAGTACTAATATTCCTTACTTTGGTGACCATAGTTGAAGTTGGATTGGGGATTGCAAAGCCAGAGGCCTTGACCCATTCATATTTCCTTGGAATGAAAGTCTTGAATTGGATTTTTATAATATTGACCTTGGTAAAGGCTTATTATATTGCATGGGACTTTATGCACCTTAGGGATGAAAAGAGTTCTTTGAGAAGAGCTATTGTATGGACTCCAATATTTCTAGTGGCCTACCTTATTTTTATTCTTCTCTTTGAAGCAGATTATATATACCACGTTTATAGCGATGGCTTCGTTAAGTGGAATTTCTAACGAATAATTAACAGCTTAAAAAGACGGTATAACAACCGTCTTTTTTATTTTTGTACTTATTTGGTTTGTACTGATTTTATATCGAAGGACTGTTCTTTTTAGTCCAAACTGTAATGTTGGGAACTAATATATTTTGGATGAAGAAAACATTAGTACTAGTTACCTTATTTATCCTGCCTATAGGGATATATCTATTTTTTGCTTCAGGTATCACAAACTTTGGCAGATTGGCAACTTTAACAAAGGATGTTCCTGAAATTGATTTTGCGGGCAACGCTGTATCCCTTGACGGTAAAATTACCGTGCTGGGGTTTCTTGGGAAGGACGTGGATAGTAAGAAGGGTAATGCCTTCAATTTGAACCAGAAGATATATAAGCGCTTTAACGAGTTCAACGATTTTCAGTTTGTTATGGTCATGCCCAAAGGCACAGAGCAGGGTGTGGAAGAATTGAAAAAGGAGCTTGAGCAATTGGCAGATATTGGCAAATGGAATTTTGTTTTTGGCGATGAGGATGAAATTAATGGACTTTTTATGGGCTTAAAGACAAACCTGAGCTTAGATGGGAATCTGGGTACTCCCTATGTGTTTATTATCGACAAGAATAGAGTGCTTAGGGGAAGGGACGATGATGAGGATGAGGGTGTTAAATATGGTTTTGATACGTCCTCGGTGGCGGATTTAAACAATAAGATGGAGGATGATGTAAAAATTATATTGGCCGAATATAGGATGGCCCTTAAAAAGAACACTGCAGATAGGCCAAAATAATGCAAAAAAACAATTATACATATGTTTGGGTTTCATTGGTAATCCTAGTTTTTGGAATCATTTTTGTTCCAAGAATTGTTGATAGGGTACAAGGTGGTTCCGTAATACAAAATGATAGATTAAACCTAAAAGATGCCAATGAAAAGCTGGCATATGTTAAAATGAACGGTGAAAGGCGTAAAGTACCCCCCTTTGCCTTTGTGGATCAAGACAGTCTGTTGATTACCAATGATGATTATAAGGGCAAGGTTTATCTGGTGGAGTTCTTTTTTACTACCTGTCCAACAATTTGCCCCATAATGAACAAAAATTTAGTTCAGATTCAAAATGAATTTAAGGATTTTGAAAATTTCGGAGTGGCCTCATTCACCATAAACCCGGAATATGATACACCCGGGGTATTGAAGGAATATGCCGAAGATTATGGCATAACAAACATGGACTGGCATTTGCTGACCGGGAATTTCAACGATATTTATACCTTGGCCAATACCGGATTTAGTATTTTTGCAGCTGAAGTTCCGGATGCTGAAGGAGGGTTTGAACATTCGGGTCTTTTTGCATTGGTAGACAAAAACGGTTATATACGTTCCAGGGTGGATAAGTTTGGAAATCCAATTGTATATTACAGGGGGACCATTACCGAGCAGGAAGGGGAAAATGATCATGGGGAGGAAGAGCAAATATCGATCTTAAAAGAGGATATTAAAAAATTATTGGAAGAATAATGGATGCAATTGCTTTAAAGGAAAAGAAATTTAACAAGATTATAAACTTGGTGTCCATTGTTATTCCCCTTGTAGTTGCAGTGCTTTTTGGGGTTAAATTACCCAATGTGGAGCCTCTTGGTTTTTTACCGCCTATATATGCATCTGTCAATGGCTTAACTGCTATTTTATTGGTTGTTGCCGTTGTTGCTGTTAAGAACGGGAAGTTGGAGCTGCATCAAAAATTAATGACCGGATGTATTGTGCTATCCTTGGCGTTTCTAGTAATGTATGTGGCCTATCATATGACCTCGGATTCTACCTCATTTGGCGGAGAAGGAGTTATTAGGTATATCTATTTCTTTATATTGATAACCCATATCATTCTTTCTATAGTAATAATACCATTGGTACTGCGCACCTATGCAAAGGCTTACCTTAAGAATTATGCAGCGCATAGGAAATTGGCTAAGATTACCTTTCCGCTATGGCTGTATGTGGCTGTTACCGGGGTAGTGGTCTATTTAATGATATCTCCCTATTATGTGCACTAAAAAGTCAACATTTTATTCAGGACGTACTAATTTTAGAATGCGGTATGCGGTATTGCTTTTAACTTTGGTGTTTTTGTTGGTTCCGGAATTGGCCGAAGCCCAGTGCGCCATGTGCAGGGCAGTGTTGGAAAGTGAAGGGAGTGAGGCCACTGCAAAAGGTATCAACAACGGCATTGTTTATCTTATGGCCATTCCTTATCTATTGGTGGCGGGTCTATTCTTCTTTATCTACAAAAAGATGAAAGCCTAAAATTGGTTTCAATTTTAACATTTATTTAGAATTACACCTGTAACAATTTCATTTCACATAGGTCTTATTCAATAAACACTATTGGGTCTATGTTTGATATTGAAAGATGGCAGGAAATTTTTGATGCCATACGGAAAAATAAACTCCGTACAATTCTTACCGGTGTATCCGTAGCTTCGGGTATTTTTATTTTGGTGGTTTTATTGGCTTTTGGACAGGGCATGCAAAATGGTATTGCCAAAGAATTTGAGGCGGATGCCAGTAACAGGATCGGGGTTTGGACACAGGTTACTACCCAGGAATACATGGGCTTAAATCCAGGTAGGCCCATACAGCTAAGAAATAATAATTACCAAGCCATCAATTCCAAATTTGGCGAAGACCTTGAGAATAGATCCCCGTTTTTTAGGGTAAGAAATGTAACTGTAGATTATAATGCGGAATCCGGTTCCTATTCCGTACAGGGGGTGTCCCCCTTGTTTCAGAATATTGAAAATCAATTTATATCCCAGGGCCGTTATCTAAATTATGGGGATGAGGAAAGCGTTGCCAAAGTGGTGGTGATCAGCAATAAGATTAAACGGGAACTGCTTAAGGGGGAAGAAGATCCCATTGGTGCATTTTTAAAGCTGTCCGGAATTAATTTTCAGATCATTGGGGTTTATGGGGATAAGGGAGGCGATAGGGAGGAAGATAGGCTCTTTATCCCGATTAGTACGGCCCAACGGGTTTTTAATGGAAGTGATAACCTAAATATGCTGTTCTATACATTAAAACCCTCCGCCAGTCTTGATGAAACCGTTGCAAAGTCCGTGAAATTGACCGAAGATATCAAAACCTATCTCAAGGAGGCGCATACGGTAGCGCCAAATGATCCTAGTGCCATTAATACCTTTAATACGCTGGAAGCGGTAAAACGATTTCAAAATTTAACGGGAGGCATTAAATTTTTCTTCTGGTTCGTTGGTATATGCACTATTGTGGCAGGGGTGGTCGGCGTTAGCAACATTATGATGATTATTGTGAAGGAAAGGACCCGTGAGATTGGGGTAAGGAAGGCTTTGGGGGCCAGGCCAAGGGCCATTGTGGGAATGATATTGCACGAGGCAATCTTTGTAACCAGTGTTGCCGGATTGGCCGGATTAATATTTAGCATGGGATTATTGGAATTTGTAGGTCCAAAACTTCAAGTAGATTATGTCCTTAATCCTTCCATTAATTTCAGGGTTGCACTCAGCACGGTTTTCTTATTGATAATAGCCGGGGCCTTGGCAGGTTTTTTTCCGGCTTGGCGTGCCGCTACAATTAGACCAATTGAAGCCTTGAGGGATGAATAGGACCGTTGTTTATAAATAACCAATAGATATGTTCACTAAGGACCGATGGAAAGAAATACTTGAAGTGTTGACCAGTAACTGGTTCAGGACCATTTTAACGGCATTTGGAGTTTTTTGGGGTATATTCATATTGATCGTTCTTTTGGCGGCAGGGAAGGGGTTGGAGAATGGTATACGGTCCAATTTTGGGGATATCGCTACCAATACAATGTTTATGTGGACACAAGGTACGTCCATGGCCTACAAAGGCCTGCCAAAGGGAAGGCGTTTTACTTTTAAATTGGAAGATGTGGCCGCTATAAGGCAAAAAGTGCCCGATCTAAGGTTTGTGTCCCCTAGAAATCAATTGGGAGGTTTTAATGGAACCAATAACGTGGTGAGGGGAATAAAAACTGGGGCATTTAATGTGTATGGGGATTATCCTGATATTATAAACCAAGATCCGATGGGCATCACTTCTGGCAGATTTATAAACCAATTGGATATAGAAGAAAAAAGAAAGGTGGCCGTAATTGGTGAAGGGGTTCGTGCCAGTCTATATGATGTAGGGGAAGAGGCAATTGGTACCTATATTAGGATTCAGGGAGTAAATTTCATGGTTGTAGGAACCTACAAAAAGAATTCAAACGATGGTAATGCCGAAGAGATCCAAAAGGAAATTTTTATTCCCTTCACTTCCTTTTCCCAAGCTTTTAACCAAGCCAATAACGTTGGCTGGATGGCCATTACCGCTAATGATAATTCTTCGATCACCCAACTAAAGGAACAAATATTTACCGTAGTCAGGGAAAATCAAAAAATTCATCCCCAAGATCTGCGTGCTGTTGGGCATTTTGATCTATTTGAGGAGTTTAACAGAGTGTTGGGCCTGTTTAAGGCCATGCGGTGGATAGCTTATTTCGTTGGCGTGCTGGTTTTATTGTCCGGTGTCATCGGGGTCAGCAATATTATGCTGATTGTGGTCAAGGAAAGAACCAAGGAAATAGGTATACGACGGGCTTTGGGCGAAAACCCATGGTCCATTAAGCTTCAAATTGTTATGGAATCTATTTTTTTGACCATCATGTCAGGGATGGCCGGTATAAGTTTTGGGGCCTTGGTCATCTACCTCATTAATTATTTTTTGGCAAGCAATGGGCCAGTTGAAATGTTTGTAAATCCCAGTGTAAGTTTAGGGGTGGTACTGGTGGCCTTGATTATTTTGGTGGTATCGGGACTGTTGGCCGGATTTATACCTGCACAAAGTGCTATAAAAATTAAGCCAATAGAGGCACTTAGAATGGAGTAGGCATTCTTTCATTTTTAAGCTGTAAAATTTTGAACAAGGAATAAGAATTTAAGTAGGAATCAATCAATCAATAAAAATCAAGAACATGAAAAAGTCGATCACTGTTATAATTTTAGTATTTATCGTGTTTAGCTGCGGTGGGGCCTTGTATTATCTGTATAAAAAAAATGCCGAAGATCCGGTGGTCTATGAAACTGAAAAGCCGTCCACACAAACCATAATAAAGAAAACTGTGGCTACAGGCAGTATACTGCCTTTGGAAGAGGTGTTGATAAAACCAAATATTTCAGGAGTTATAGAGGAAGTTTTCGTCGAAGGGGGCGATTATGTTAAATCGGGCGATTTAATTGCCAAGATAAAGGTGGTCCCCAATCTATCTTCCTTGAACGAGGCCAAGAATACCATAGAGGAGGCCAAGATTTCCTTGGATGACCAAAAGCGCAATTTGGAACGGCAAAAAACCTTGTTCGATAAAGGGGTGATTTCCAAGGTAGATTTGGAAAAGGCAGAAGTTGCCTATGACCAGGCCAAGCAATCCTATGTTGCTGCCAACAAACGCTTCGATATCGTTAAGACGGGAACAACCAAAGGTTATGGCAATGAGGCAAATACCTTGATACGGGCAACGGTGAGCGGAATGGTGTTGGAAGTGCCGGTAGAAGTTGGAAATCAGGTGATAGAATCCAATAATTTTAATGAGGGCACTACCATTGCCGCCATTGCGGATGTGGAAAAGATGATTTTTGAAGGCAAGGTAGACGAATCGGAAGTAGGTAAGATCAAGGAAAATCTACCTCTGGAAATTACAGTAGGGGCCATTGAGAATACGGTGTTCGATGCGGTCTTGGACTATATTGCACCCAAGGGAAAAGTGGAAAATGGAGCTATTCAATTCGAGATCAAAGGTACCTTAAAGAAACGCGATTCCGTATTTATTAGGGCAGGTCTAAGTGCCAATGCTTCAATTATTTTAGCCAAGGCAGATAGTGTATTAGCAGTGAAAGAAGCCTTGATCCAATTTGATCCGGATACCAAAAAACCATTTGTGGAAATTGCTACTGGGGGGCAGAAATTTGAACGCAGGGAGATTCAATTAGGGGTGAGCGATGGAATCTATATCCAAATTATAAAGGGAATAAAACCCGATGATGAAATAAAGGTATGGAACGAAATTAAACCTGCATCCCTTGGAGCTTAATTTTTTAACACAGCTTTAACACGGCCTGTTGTAACTACTTTATCGATAGTCTGTCTTATATTCGTATTTTCAGACAAGCTCACCTAATTCAATAAATCATGATAGAAATTAAAGATCTTCATAAATCCTATAAAATGGGGAGCAATTCCCTGCATGTATTAAAAGGCATTAATTTTTCGGTTGAAGAAGGGGAGCTTGTGGCCATTATGGGTTCATCGGGCTCTGGAAAGTCTACCCTGCTTAATATTTTGGGTATGTTGGACGTATTGGATGAAGGATCCTATACTTTGGACGGGGTGCCTATTAAAGATCTAAATGAGACCAAGGCGGCACAATACAGGAACAAGTTTTTGGGTTTTGTTTTCCAGTCCTTTAATTTGATAAATTACAAAAGCGCCATGGAAAATGTGGCACTGCCTCTATATTACCAGAAAGTGGGGAGGAAGGAAAGACAGGAAAAGGCTTTAAAATATTTAGAGCAAGTGGGTTTGCGTGAATGGGCGGATCATTTGCCAAGTGAATTGTCCGGGGGACAAAAACAAAGGGTGGCCATTGCCAGGGCCATGGCAGCTGAACCCAAAGTATTGTTGGCGGATGAACCTACTGGTGCCTTGGATAGCACCACTTCCTATGAGGTCATGGATCTTATTCAAAAAATTAACGATGCCGGCAACACCATCCTAATAGTTACGCATGAACCGGACATTGCGGACATGTGCAAGAGAATTGTTCATTTAAAGGATGGGGTTATTGTTGAGGATAAAAAAATAACCCAGGTTAGAGCCTCCCAATATGTTTAGTAGGGATAACTGGAAGGAAATATTTGAAACTATTCACAAGAATAAACTCAGGACCTTTCTCTCCGGGTTTACAGTGGCTTTGGGTATTCTAATTTTCGTTGTACTGTTTGGAATGGGCAACGGGCTGGTCAACACCTTCAATGAGTTTTTTGGGGATGATGCCACCAATGTACTTTATGTATTTCCAGGAAGAACTACCATTCCGTACAAAGGCTATAAATCCAATAGGGTAATAGAATTTGATAATAGTGATTTGGCGGATATAAATAAAAATCTTGCCATGTTTGTTGAGTATACCACCCCTAGAATTTCCAGAGGTGGTTTGGTTAAATACAAGAATGAATCCAATAACTATACTACCAGAGCGGTTGGTCCGTCACATCAATATGCTGAAAAGACAATTATGATGAAGGGGCGTTTTATAAACGAAAAGGATATAAAAAACAAAACAAAATATGTGGTTATTGGAAGGTTGGTCGAGAAAGATCTTTTTGGAAACAACAATGCCATAGGCGAATACATAGATGTGGCAGGGAGTGCTTTTATGGTTATAGGAGTTTTCCAGGATGATGGAGGTGATAATGAGGAACGATTGATCTATATGCCCTATACAACTCGACAGCTCATTGAGAAAAATAACGATAAAATAGATCAGATAATAGTGGCTTTTAAACCAGAGATCGGTTACGCCGGGGCAATGGCACTGGATCTGAGCCTAACTCGTTTTTTTAAGGAAAAAAAATACATAAGCCCGGATGACCAGAACGGCGTGTTTATAAGGAATGTAGCAGACCAATTAAAGCAGAACCAGCAATTTGCGAGGGTATTGCAAATTATAGTTGGCTTTGTAGCCTTCGGGACCATAATAGCGGGCATAATAGGGATCAGTAATATTATGGTTTTCGTTGTCAAGGAACGTACAAAGGAACTTGGGATTAGAAAAGCCTTGGGGGCCACTCCCAAGTCGGTCATCGGTTCTATTTTATTGGAATCGGTTTTTATTACTACCATTTCGGGATTTTTTGGAATGCTCCTAGGGGTTTTTATTTTGAATTCGTTGGGCGAAAAATTGAAGGATTACTTTATAACAAATCCCTATATAGATTTAACTATGGCTATTAGTGCCACCTTGGTATTAATACTGTTTGGGGCCATTGCAGGATATATTCCAGCAAAAAGAGCAGCGGATATAAAACCAATTGAAGCCTTAAGAGACGAATAATATGCGATTTTTATTTGATGGTAATACCTGGCAAGAGATTTTTGGTTCTATTGGTAAAAATAGGACCAGGACCATTATTACCGTGATTGGTGTATTATGGGGGATTTTAATTTATATCGTATTGTCCGGAGCGGCTAAAGGCTTGGATAATGGGTTCGAGAAGCAATTTCAAAATGTGGCCATGAACAGTATGTTCACTTGGGCTCAGAGCACAAGCATGCCCTATAAAGGGTTTAAAACAGGAAGACAGTTACAACTTAAATTAAGTGATGGGGTCTTGTTAAAAAATAGGATTCCCGAGATTCAATATATTGCCCCAAGAAATGTGAAAGGCATTTTTGGAGGTAGCCCGGCCCAGATTATTAGGAGTGGTAAGTCTGGGAATTATGCGGTCTATGGCGATTATCCTATTTCCACAAAAATAGCCACCAAGAAAATCTATGATGGCGGTAGATTTATAAATGATGAGGATATTGATGGTGCCAGAAAAGTATGTGTCATTGGGGAGCGCACCCAAAAGGAGTTGTTTGAAAATGATGAGAATCCCATTGGAGGCTATATAAGAATAGACAATGTGTTTTTCCAAGTAGTAGGGGTGCATAAGTTTACGCCGGGAGGTGGATTTGAAAGTGATTCCGATATTTATATACCCTTTACTACCTTCAAAAAATTATACAATACAGGGGAAAATGTGGGTTGGTTCGCTATCGCAGCATATGACGATGCCGATGTTATAAAAGTCGAGGAAAATGTGAAGGCGGTTCTAAAGAATATTCACAACGTAAACCCCAAGGATGAGCGTGCCATTGGTTCATTTAACTTAGGGGAAATATTCAACAGAATTGTAGGTTTTGCAAAGGGTTTGACCTTTATGTCACTAGTGGTAGGGATTGCTACCATTTTGGCGGGAGTCATAGGAATCGGGAATATTTTACTTATTTCTGTCAAGGAAAGGACCAAAGAATTGGGAGTTAGGCGCGCTCTTGGGGCTACACCTAGGGAAGTGCGATCTTTAATTATCCTGGAGTCGGTATTTCTAACCATGCTAGCTGGCATTATGGGAATTATTCTTGGGGCGGGAGTGCTAAGTCTTATCAATAAGTTGACCCAGGGCATGGATTTCCCCTACGCCAATCCAACCGTACCTATACCCTATGTTTTGGGAGCCTTGGTAATAATGGTGGTCCTAGGTACTTTGATAGGTCTAATACCTGCACAGCGAGCCGTAAGTATAAAACCAATAGATGCTTTAAGAGAAGAATAAAACAAACCAATACAAATAAATATATAGTAAAATGAACAAGATTGTAAAATATGTGCTAATAGGAGTTTTGGTGCTTGGGGCCCTTTGGGCGGCAGCTTTTTTTATAAAATCCAATAGCAAGTCTGCTATCACCTACGAGGTAAAGAATCCTTTTACGGCCAATATTCAAAAGAAAACGGTGGCAACCGGTAAGGTAGTACCCGAGGATGAGGTAGAGATAAAACCTCAGATTTCAGGTATCATAGATGAAATCTTTTTGAAAGAGGGCGCCAAGGTAATGGCGGGCGACTTAATAGCCAAAATAAAGGTAGTGCCCAATGAACAGTCCATGAACCAGGCAAGAGGTCGGGTAAAAAATGCCGAAATAGCATTGAACAATACTAAGATTGAATATGACCGGAATAAGGCCATATTTGATAAAGGAGTAATATCCTCCCAAGATTTTAATACCCAACAACTGCGATATGACCAGGCAAAATTGGAGCTGCAGAATGCTCAGTCGGATTACCAGATTATCCGTGATGGATCGGCAGGAGGTAGCGCTACCGCTAACACCAATATCAGGGCAACCGTTTCGGGTACAATACTGGAGATTCCCGTTAAGGAAGGAGATCAGGTAATTCAGAGTAACAACTTTAATGATGGAACTACTATAGCCACTATTGCCGATTTGAGCATCATGATTTTTGAAGGGAAGGTAGATGAAGGTGAGGTAGGAAAATTGGAACTGGGAATGCCCCTAGAGATTAGTTTGGGTGCCATTAACGATAAAAAGTTCGATGCCAAACTTAGGTTTATTGCACCTAAGGGCGTGGAGGAATCTGGAGCAGTACAGTTTAAGATAGAGGGCGATGTGGCCGTGGAGGACGACTTTCTGATACGTGCAGGGTATAGTGCCAATGCCTCTTTGGTGTTGGAAAAAAAAGACAGTGTGTTGGTAATTCCCGAGGCCTATCTACAATTTGACAAGGTAACGGATAAACCCTTTGTTGAAGTGGCCGTAGGTACTGTGGAGGAGCAAAAATTTGAAAGAAAGGATGTTGAGATCGGGATTTCGGATGGAGTAAATGTGGAAATCGTTTCAGGAATAACCAAAGATGACAAGGTAAAGATTTGGAACAAGACAGAGCCCATAAAGAAGGGCACGGAGGAAGAAGATGAATCGGCAGAAGGAAATTAATGGTAATATCAATCAAAAAACAATCAAAACATGAAAATTAAGATAATTATAGGATTGTTTATTTTCTGTTGTGGCATACTATCCGCTCAAGAAAAAAAATGGACCTTGGAAGAATGTGTTTACTATGCTGTGGAGAATAATTTGACCATAGAGCAGTATGAGCTTGATCTTGAAAATTCCAAAATTGATAAGTCCGATGCCATTGGTGATATGTTGCCCAATTTTAATGCCAATGCCAGTCTTTCTGGTAATTCGGGGCTTGTTTTGGATCAATCCAGGAACCAACAGGTTACAGGGACCGTAACAACGGCATCAGGAGGCTTTAGTTCCTCGGTAAATTTATTTGATGGACTTAGGAATATTCATAGGTTAAACAGGGCAAAATTGAATGCCTTGGCCAATCAATATAGATTGGATAACTTAAAGGACGATATTATGCTTGCGGTGGCCAATGCCTACCTACAAGTTTTGTCCAATAAGGAGTCGCTTAAGGTTTTTAGGGCTCAATATGCCGTAACCGAGCAGGATTTGGTGAGGACCAAGGAATTGGTGGATGCCGGCGTGGTTCCAAGAGGCGATTTATTGGAAATAGAGGCTACTGCTGCCAATCAGGAACAGCAAATTGTAAATGGGGAGAATCAAGTGTTGATCTCCAGGATAAGCTTGGCACAACTCCTTCAGATCAGGGACTACGAAAATTTTGATATCGCTGATGAGGAATTTGACATTCCTCCCTCCAATATATTGGACTATACCCCCAAAACCATTTTCGACAAAGCCCTTACCTTTAGGAATGATATTAAATTCTCGCTGTCCAATGTGGAATTGGCTCAAAAAGATTTACAAATTGCCAAAGGTGCATTTTACCCAACCTTAGGGGCTTTCTTTAATTATGGCACGCGATACTCAAGCGAATTTAGGGATCCGTTAACCTTTAATAGGATCGCTTTTGCAGATCAGTTGTATTTAACAGATGGTATTGCTTATGGACTGCAGTTGAATATTCCGGTATTCAATGGGTTTAGTGTTAACAACAATATTAAAAGGGCCAAAATTGGGGTAGAGAAGTCACGTTTGCAGTTGGAACAGGACAAATTGGATTTGGAAACCAATATCAATCAGGCCTATGTAGATGTTAAGAGTTTTTCCAAAGCCTATGAAGCTGCCCAAAAAACTTTGGATGCACGCAGGTTGGCCTATAATTATTCGAAAGAGCGATTTGATGTTGGCCTAATGAACGCCTTCGATTTTAGTCAGTCACAGTCCAGGGTAGATAATGCGGAGGCAGAATTGATTAGGACAAAATATGACTTTATATTTAGGTTAAAGGTTCTGGAATTTTATTTTGGTTTACCTATAACATTGGATTAAGTTATATTTGCGGTCTATATGACTATGATATTAAATTTAGAGACTGCAACCACCAATTGTTCAGTGAGTATTGCTAGGAATGGGGAAATAATTTATTTAAGGGAAGATAATAGTCCCAATTATTCGCATTCGGAACAGTTGCACATTTTTATAGAGGAAGCTTTGAAAGGGGCTTCCTTGACTTTTAAGGATATATCCGCCATTGCCGTGAGCAAGGGGCCGGGGTCCTACACTGGTCTGCGCATAGGAGTGTCAGCAGCCAAGGGACTTTGTTTCTCGTTGGATCTCCCGCTGATCTCGGTTTCTACCTTGGAAAGTTTGGCCAAGCAGGGATATGCAAAAAACTATGATTTTATAATTCCTCTATTGGATGCCAGGAGAATGGAAGTATATTCGGCAGTTTTTGATGCGGAAGGGAACAATATAAGGGAGACCAGGGCAGAAATAATCAACAAGGACAGCTTTTTGGAATACGCTCAAAAAGGCAGTGTTTTATTAATTGGGGACGGACCGGAGAAATGCCGGGAACTGTTGGATCATCCAAATTTTAATTATCATTCGGCGTTGCCCACAGCTAACGAGATGGGAGAATTGTCCTATAAAAAGTTCAAAGCAAACGATTTTGAAAATGTCGCTTACTTTGAACCGTATTATTTAAAGGATTTTATGTTGCCAACCAAAAAGGCTTAGGCCTTAGGCTGGTGGATAACCCTTTGTGGGAATGGAATCTCAATTCCGGCGGCATCAAACCTGTTTTTCAGCTCTTCCATAACATGGAAGTGGGCCGCCCAAAATACTTCATTTTTGGCCCAAAAACGCAGGGAGAGATTAACGGAGCTATCGCCCAATTCGGCCACATATACTTCGGGAGCCGGATCCTTAAGGATGTTCTCGTTCTCCGAGCATATCTGTAACAATATATCCTTTGCCTCCTTAATATTGGAATTATATCCTATGCCTACCGCTATTTTGTCCCTACGGGTGTTTTGGGCATTATAATTAATAATATTATTGTTGGACAATTGACCATTGGGAACAACGGCAATTTGATTTCCAAAAGTGCTTATTTTAGTTGTGAAAATGGTGATTTCTTTAACCGTGCCATCTACACCCTGCGCCGATATAAAATCACCTACCTTAAACGGTTTAAAGACTAATATAAGTACTCCTCCCGCAAAATTGGCCAAGGAGCCTTGCAAGGCCAAACCAACGGCCAGGCCAGCGGCACCAATAATGGCTACCAAGGAAGAAGATTGTACACCCAATTGTGTGATAACCAGTACGAATAGCATTAATTTTAAACCGATACTCACAAAACTTTGAAGGAACGATTCCAAAGAAGGGTCGTATTCCGTCTTCCTAAAGAACTTTCTAACCATTCTATTGACCAATCTAATTACCCAAAGCCCTACGATAAGTATAAGTACGGAAGTGACTATAGAGGTGACTAATCCGGGCAGAATTTCCCACGCCCATTCTTGAGCTTTAGCAATATTATCTTCGTATTCGTTAAATATATTCATGTAATTTTAAATTTTTGCAAAACAATAAAAATTCCGGTTCCTTGTCAAATTCTAAGCACTAAACAATTGTTAATCTTGGGAGCTTGCACTTAAGGTTCTAACTGTCCGCGTGCTATAATAAAAAGACAGTACAAAAAAAGCGCCTTTTAACGGCGCTTGTTGATTGAAATGCGAATAAAATTAATTCACTTCAAAAGTAATTTTAACGTTTACACGATAATCGTCCAGTTTCCCGTCCTTAACCGTTGCACTTTGTTCTTTAATGTAGACCGAACGTATATTTTTCACTGATTTGGAAGCTTGCTCTACAGCTTTTTTAGCAGCATCCTCCCATCCTTTGTTTGAATTTGCAAGTACTTCGATAACTTTTAAGATAGCCATAATATTTAGTTTTAGATTCTCTTAAAGTTAACAAATAAAAGCTAGAATTCGCACTTTTAATATTGAAAATCAACCATTTAAGGCAACCACTTCATTCACCATATCGCCCATCATATTTTTGAGCATGGTTTCAATACCATTTTTTAAGGTATAGGTAGACGAGGGGCAGCCGCTACAGGCACCTTGCAAAATAACGTTTACTGTTTTTGTGTCCTCTTCATAAGACTTAAAAAGAATATTGCCACCATCACTAGCTACGGCCGGTTTTACATACTCTTCCAAAATATCAATGATCTGCTTGGATATGTCGTCCAAATTGGTGTCCTCCAATTGGGCTTCCGGGGCAGTTGTTTTTTGTTGTTGAAGACTCTTGGCCGATACCACTTCTTTGCCAGCAGCAATAAAATCCCTGATTTTCTCACGAAGTTCCAAGGTAATATCGTCCCATTCCGCAACATCGTACTTGTTTATGGAAACATAATTTACATCAAAAAACACTTCTTTTACAAAGGGAAGCATAAATAGCTGCTTGGCCAATTCTGAATCCTTGGCCTCATCTATGTTCTTGAATTCAAAAATTGTTGGTACAATTCTTTTGTTGGTCACGAATTTCATCACGGACGGATTGGGAGTAACTTCCGCATACACCGTTACTGCAACCTTCTTTTGATTTTCATCCTCCTTAACAACAGGCTCGCCGGCATTAAGATAATCTACCAACTGCTGTGCCACACTATCCTTAACATCGTCCCATTCCACAATATCATAACGCTCCAATCCTATAAAGTTACCTGATATATACACTGTTTTTATAAAAGGCAGGTAAAATAACTGTTGGGCCAAAGGCGAAATTTTAGCTTCGTCTATGTTTTTAAATTCGTAGTTATTATTTTTTGTGATGAAATGATTAGTTTCAAATTTAAGTATCGCCGGATTCTTCGTGGGCACCACGGTAATTACAAACTCCTCCATTTAAATATTTTTTACAAAAGTACGAAGGTTTTCTAAGTTATGGCATATATAATAATGTAGTATTTCAACCGTTATAATTTATATTTGGTCGATGTTATTAACACACCCCTCATCCTAAATGAAACAACATTTATTGATTTTACTTTCATTTTTTGCGATGGGCTATCAGTCCATTGCTCAAGAAGGCGTTCCAGTCTATTTTGATTATTTAGCGGATAATTACTATTTGGTATACCCATCTATGGCCGGAATTGGTGAAGGAGGGAAAATTAGGGCAACTATTAGAAAACAATGGTTTAGTGTGGATGAGGCTCCCAATATGCAGACCTTAAACGCACATTTTAGGGTTGGTGAAAGTAGTGGCTACGGAGCAACCGTCTTTAATGATGCCAATGGTTATCATTCCCAAACGGGATTTAAACTTACCTATGCACATCATTTGAGATTGGGCGGGGATTTTAGAAGTCTAAATCAACTCTCTTTCGGACTAAGTGCGGGAATTCAACAAAGTAATTTGGACGAGTCGGAGTTTGTTTCTGTTATTCCAGATCCAATAATTACGGGTTCCAGGAATAGTGTAGGCTATTTTAATATGGATTTGGGAATGTCTTATAATTATATGGAATTCTATGCCCATGCAGCCGTTCATAATCTAATGGGGAGAGGTAGGGATCTATATTCGGCCATAGAGTCCAATAACTTAAGAAAATACTTAATATCATCGGGTTACGTGTTTGGGAAGAGCGAATGGCAGGTAGAGCCTTCCGTACTATTTCAGTTTACGGAGTTTACCCAAGAAAAAGCTATCGATATAAACGCCAAAGTCTATAAAAGTGTGGATTTTGGAACGGTTTGGGGCGGTGTTTCCTACCGAAGAAGTTTTGATGGTGCCCAATACCAAACTACTAGCGATTTTGGGGAACAGCGTTTACAGCTCATTACTCCTATTGTGGGGGTTAACTACAGGAATTTTCTGGTCTCCTACAACTATTCCTACCAAATGGGGGATATTAGATTTGACAACGGTGGATTTCACCAAATTACCTTGGGGTACGATTTTGGACAATCCGAGAAAAGATACGATTGTAAATGTCCGGCAGTTAACTACTAATTCCTAAGTTGCGTTCCGCAGTTGGTATAATTTCCTTTTTTTATTGATGAATAGTTCACGGATGTACAATAATTAAATGTTCAATAGATTCGCTAGATCCATTGAACATTTGCTTTATATCTTTCATTTATTTACAACTTTAAGTAAAGCCTAAAGAGGAGGTTTTATAGGTAAATGGCTTATTCCCAGCGATAATTTTTCTTGGCCGCCTGTTTTTGAATAGCAGTAAGCATGGCATTCTCCAATTCACCCTTTTCATTATCCTTTTGCTGTGAGGCTATATAGGCTTCCCTTTTGCTGTTCAGGTCTTGGATTTCTTTTTGAATGTCGCTGCGCTCTCTTTTCTTTCCTTCTATGTAAGAAGTAATTTCAGCTTTGGATTTTTCCTTTAACTCCATAGGCAGTTGTTCCTTTTTAATCTTGTCTATGTCAAAATCCTCAGCCTTGGAAGCATCAACTAAGTCCCAGGAGGAATTACTGTAAAGTCTGGACGATTTGCTAACCGCTCTTTTAACCGCAACAACTTCCTCCATTTCCATGGCATTACTGTCCTGGGCGCTTTGCTGTTGTATTTTTGAGGCACCTAAGGCCCCATAGGAAATATAGGTTTTGTTCAGTTTGGAATTTAATTTTATAATTACATCATCATAAGGGGTGGTTATATGCACCACTTCACGGTTATGGTCAATGGCCATATATTCCCCTCCTGTTAGTTGGGCCCCATTTTTCCATCCCGTATTGATTCCTTGCTCGTAGGCACCACAAAAAATGGTATTTACAATAACATCCTTTTCCTTGGCATTGGCAACGGCATCCTTATAATTTAATTTTCCTTGAGTAAAGGGTTCATTGCCGGCAATAAAGATCATCTTTAGCTGGTCGGGATTTTTTCCCCAATCCAATTGGCTCAAAGAAGTTTGGATTACTTGCCCGCAATATTCTTCCCCTCCATTGGTGGACAGGGAGAATAGTTTTTCTGATATCTCATCCAGATCACCGCTAAAGCCCAAAACCTGTTGAATAAATCCTTCCCTGGAGGATAAATTATCGTTTCCGTATTGGTAGAGGGCAATCTGCAACTGAGGCCTGCCATCGTTGCCGCATTTGGCATTCGTAAATTTGTTCACAATATCCCATAATTGCGCTTTCGCCTGATTAATTAGTCCGTCCATACTATTGCTGGTATCCAGCAAAAGAGCAATCTTAACCATATTATTGGCCGGCTTGGAATCTTCCATGACCACTTCGGTGAAAACAGGGTCTTTTAGAGTATTCCCATTATTAAGATCGTTGCCAAAACTTTGGCCCATTCCTAGGGTAAGAGCCCCTAAAACTAATATTTGCTTTACATTTTTCATCGGTACTTTATTTTAGTTAAACATTGATTCCTATTTCCCTTTAGTGGTTGGATAATTATGGCTTACCACTATTTTTAGAGTGTTATGAACCACCATAGTTTTATGTTTTTGGATATTAATTGGTGATATCATAGGTTAAAAGTAGGATCAACATTTTTCAAAAAAAATAAGCAATGAGTGAACGGGCATTTTGGATGAGGCAACAGGGGTTTTGGATTCGTTAAGCTTATTTTGTGTTTAAAAACTGTGCTATTTATAGGAATAAGGCATTTTTTAGTACGGTTTAAATCAATTAAGTTTATCATATATATTGAATGGGCATGACCAAATGTTTTTACATATGTTTATTATTGGTGCTGGGTTCTGTGGCGGGGCATTCCCAAATATCCCAGACCGGGGCTAATTTTGAAGTACAGGGCTTGGTCAAGGAAAAGGGGAGTAGCCAAGGCCTTTCCGGAGTGGCAGTGTCGACCAGTAGTGGTGAGTATACATTGACAAATGCTAGAGGGGAATTTAAAGTAAAGGTAGGCATGGGGCAGGAACTTGTCTTTGAGAGTCCCAGTATGGAAACCGTTCGGTATAGGGTAACAAGTAAGGACGATTTGGAAATTGTAGTGGAGGCCAATAGCAAGGGTAATATTGGTATAAGCAGAAGTAGTAAAGTGGAAAGATCGGTCTCTTTGTACAATAGTTATATCGATTCGGCCAATTATTACAAAAAGAGCAATATTCGGAAAAGCATCGATTTTATAACCCAATCACTTTCCCAATTGGGGATGGGTAATAAAGAACAATTGGCTATAGCGTATTCAACACTAGGTGAGGTATATCAATATCACAAGCAGTACGATTTGGCCATCTCCAGTTATAAGGATGCCTTGTTGGCCAACAAGACGCTAAAAACATCCTTGCTGCTTGGCAAGACCTATGTCTTGAACAAAGAGTACGGGGAAGCTGAAAAGTTGTTGTTGCCACTGGAGAAAATAACCAATATGGTGCCATTTCAAAGGGTGGAGCTTTATGAGACCCTAGGGGATGCCTATGTTGGATTGGGAGACGTGGATAATGCTGTGGCATTTTATGGCGAGGGTCTCAAAATAGCCGATAAGAATCAGATTGCCCCGAAAACCATCGACCTAAATTCAAAAATAGCCACTGCCTACGCAAAGGGAAATCGACTTCAGGAAGCAAATGCCTATTTTAATAATTCATTGGAGCTTTCCTCCGGACAAGCGCCACAACGCGCAGTCCAGGAGAAAGAGAAAGTGGCCGATTTTTACAATCAAAAAAATCAATATGGCCAGGAAATCCAATTGCGCAAAAAGAGTTTGGAGGATTTAAAAAAGATTCCTAAAAATGAGGTAGCGGGCGGATTATCCATAGAAAACGATTCCATATCGGCCCAAAGAATAAATTATAAAATTGCCAACGCCTATATAGCTCAGGATAAATATGATGAAGCTATACCCTATTTGGAAGAGAGTATAAAGGATGCGGATGTTGACGATGATTTGTTGGTCCGGAAAGATGCCACGCGCAAATTATCCGAAGTTTATAAATATAAGGGCGATTACACCAAAGCTTTGGAGACCTATCAGGAGTACGTAGCCGTTGTAGATACCTTATATGTTAGAAAGGAACAAGAAATAGCCAGAGCGGCCAGATTTAATAGGGAGCTTGCCGCCAAGCAGAGTAGAATATCCGGCCTTGAACAGGAGCGGGAGCTTACCCAAAGTAAATACAGCTTGGCGCTAACGGAGCAGCAATTGGTGGCAGAAAGTATAAAACGTCAAAATTGGATCATTTATTCCTTGATTTTTGGAATGCTTTTAATGGGGTTGGCAGCATACTTTTTTTACAGGAGCAATAAGCAACAAAAGTTGGCCAATAATTTATTGGCCCTTAAATCCTTGAGGTCGCAAATGAATCCCCATTTTATATTCAACGCGCTAAATTCGGTAAATAATTTTATAGCCAAAAGTGACGAAAGGAGCGCAAACCGGTACTTGAGCGACTTCTCTACCCTTATGCGGGCCGTATTGGAAAATTCCGATGAGGATTTTATTCCATTATCAAAGGAATTGGAATTGCTGGAGCTGTATACCAAGTTGGAGCACTCCCGTTTTTCGGATAAATTCGACTACGCAATTATAGTGGATGAGGATATTGATATTGATGCTTTTCAAATACCGCCCATGCTATTGCAACCTTATATAGAAAATGCTATCTGGCATGGTTTGCGCTATAGGGAGGACAAGGGTTTTCTAAAGATTGAGCTCAAACAGAAAGATAGGCATGCCTTGGAGATTTCTATAACGGACAACGGTATAGGCAGAAAGAATTCGGCGGCCTTAAAGACCCAAAATCAGAAAAAACAAAAATCCAAGGGTATGGGCAACATCAAAAAGAGAATAGAAATATTGAACGATATGTATAAGGATAAGGTAGATGTTTTTATTTCCGATCTGGAAACAAATGGGACCGGTACCAAGGTGCTATTTACTATTAAGAGGGACTGATAAAAGATAAAAATATTGAGATGGGGAGGTCAAAGAGGCCTTAAGGGGAGATAATAAACACAAAATTTAAGAATGAAGTTAAACGCCCTAATTGTAGAAGATGAAGCCAATAGCAGGGAAATTCTACGCAATTATTTGGCCAAATATTGTCCCTCCGTTAATTTGGTAGGCGAAGCGGCAACCATAAAGGAAGGGCTTGCCCTGATCAATAGCAACGATCTTGATGTGGTATTCCTTGATGTGGAAATGCCTTTTGGAAATGCTTTCGATTTGTTGGATCAGCTGCCGGACCGTAATTTTGAGACCGTTTTTGTCACAGCCTATAATCAGTACGCCGTAGATGCACTAAATGCCCATGCTGCCTATTATTTAATGAAGCCCATTAGCATAGATGAGCTTATAAAAGCAGTGGATTACGTTGCTGAAATAAGGGAGAAGGAAAAGGCGATTGAAGATCGTGTTCTTACCCCTAAGTTTAATAAGGTGGACGGAAAAATAACCCTGCCGCAACAAGATGGCTTCCAGGTGTTGAATGTGGCGGATATCCTATATTGTAGGGCAGATGACAATTACACGGAATTGTATTTGGAGAAACATAAAATTCTGGTGAGTAAAACGCTTAAATATTTTGAGGAAGCCTTGTCCGACTATACCTTTGCCAGGGTCCATAAGTCGTATCTGGTAAATGTAAATGAGATCGTTAAGTATAAAAAGGGCAAGGGTGGCAGTGTGGTAATTTCCAACGGCAAGGAGATAATGGTTTCCGCTTCCAAAAAGAAGGATTTGCTGTCGTTTTTTGAATAGCGTAGATTTGCCCCAAGTGGTAGGTTCCCGGTGTAGTTGGGTCAATTAAAGAGTAGAATATAAAATAAAACCTGCTTAAATAATTTAAAAATAAATCGAAATGATTAAAACCATAAATGGTAAATCGCCCCAGATAGGAGAGGATTGTTATATAGCGGAGAATGCCACCATTGTAGGGGATGTAGTTATGGGAAACCAATGCAGCATCTGGTTCAATGCGGTCTTAAGGGGAGATGTTCATTATATTAAAATGGGAAATAAGGTGAATGTACAGGATGGCGCCGTTATACATTGCACTTATTTAAAGTCGCCTACCAATATTGGTAACAATGTTTCCATAGGTCACAATGCCATTGTTCACGGCTGCACCATTCATGATAATGTGTTAATAGGAATGGGGAGTATCGTTATGGATGATTGTGTTGTGGAAAGCAATAGTATCATTGCGGCAGGTGCGGTGGTTACCAAGGGAACACATGTGCCTTCAGGTACAGTTTTTGCGGGAATGCCGGCAAAAAAAATTAAGGATATCAGCACCGACTTAAGTGTTGGGGAGGTAGAGCGTATCGCCAACGCTTATGTAAAATATTCCGGTTGGTTCAAGGAGTGATTTTTTTATTTTTAAATATACTTCAAGGAATATTTTCAGGTTTGTATGCTTGTAGAAAGGGAAACCTGATCTACCTCTCCTTTGGAGAGGTCGGAACTGTCTTTTTCAACGGTTCCGGGTGAGGTGAAAATGTAAAATATTCCGGTTGGTTTAAGGAATAATATCAAGAAATAATAGGAGCGTTGATCGTGTTGCAGCTATGGTTTGAAAATCCAAATGAGCAATAATTCGTAGAATTCCGGGTAAACTCCTAATCAAATAATCTTATTTTTGCACAGATAATAAATAGAATAAAAATAAACAGATGAAAGCATATATTTTTCCAGGACAGGGAGCGCAATTTGTAGGAATGGGATTGGATCTTTATGAAAAGTACCCCTTGGCTCAAAAAATGTTTGAAACCGCCAATGAAATTTTAGGATTCTCCATTACCGATCTTATGTTCGAGGGTACTCCAGAGGATTTGAAGGAAACAAAGGTAACCCAACCTGCTATTTTTTTACATTCGGTGATTATGAGCAAGGTTATGGGCGATAGCTTTAAACCTGATATGGTGGCAGGGCATTCCTTGGGAGAGTTTTCTGCATTGGTGGCCAATGGAGCCTTGGATTTTGAAGATGGATTGAAATTGGTGTTCCAGCGGGCTTTGGCCATGCAAAAGGCCTGTGAAATACAACCGAGCACTATGGCGGCGGTTTTGGGATTGGATGATGCCGTTGTGGAAAAAATATGTGCAGAGGTTCCAGGTATTGTGGTACCTGCCAATTACAACTGTCCAGGACAACTGGTTATCTCCGGGGAAGTGGAGGCCATAAATATCGCCTGCGAAAAGTTGAAGGAAGCCGGTGCCCGTAGAGCTTTGGTCTTACCGGTAGGCGGAGCGTTTCACTCGCCCTTAATGGAACCTGCAAGGGAAGAATTGGCTGCGGCTATAGAAAACACTGTTTTTAATACGCCAAGCTGTGCTATATACCAAAATGTGCCTACTACTGCGGTAAAGGATCCAGAGACCATAAAGGCTAATTTAATAGCGCAATTGACGGCTCCTGTAAAATGGACGCAAAGTGTGCAGCAAATGGTAGCTGATGGTGCAACGTTATTTACGGAGGTTGGGCCTGGGAAGGTGCTTCAGGGCTTGGTGAAAAAAATTCATCCAGGAGCTGAAACAGAGTCTGCGAATCTGGAATGATTCAGGACAGTCTATAATTGCGATTGAGTTCGTTTTAAAATTGAATTTGTCAATTCAAGAGATGTTATTTGCGTATTATTGGTCGCCCTAATTTTACAATGATTTTCCTCCTGATGGTTAATAATCTTATCCTAGCAGTTGGTATATGGGAATACTCAAGAATTATTTTAATTTCATATATCGGTTGAGCCTGAAGCGTTTGCTTCTAATCTTATTTTACCTTTTTCCAATTGACAATTTTGAAGTTTTACCCTTTGCCATTTATAAGGGTATATATGCCTTTGAATCAGCCAATGGGATTTCAAATAATTTAGAATCTTTAGAAAGGGTGTCTTTTTACTTGCAGGAAAGAGCAGGTATCACGGTTAGTGCTATTAGCAGAAGTACCAACGAATCTGGGCAAACTGCCTCTTTTACCATAGTGCTCAATTCCCAGCCGAAGGATAAGGTAAAAATTGATTTAAAAAGTAGTGACGAATCCGAAGGTACCATAGAAGTTAAGAATGTGACCTTTACGGAAGCAAATTGGAATATTGCGCAAACCATTACCGTAACTGGCGTGGATGATGATCTTGTGGATGGGAATGTTGTTTACAGGATTATCACAGGGAAGGTGGATTCCGAAGATGACAGTTATGGCGATTTAAAGGCAGATGATGTATTGGATGTTTCGGTGGTTAATGAGGATAATGACTTGGCAGATTTTATAGTTACACCGCAAACGGTGAGAACTAGAGAAAAGGGTCCTGCCGTGCAGTTGAGTATTGTATTGACAGCTAGACCAAAAGATGATGTTACCTTGTTTATAGATTCTGGGGATACTTCTGAAGGTGTTGTTTCCAAGGATGAAATAAAGTTTAAAAAGGACAAGTGGAGCTCCCCCCAGATAGTACGTATAGAACCGGTAGATGATGAGGATATAGATGGTGATGTTACCTATTTCATAACTATCGGAATCAAGGATAGTGATGATGATTATGAGGATGTGGGTATAAAAACTGTGACCGTAATTAATGTGGATGATGATTTTGATTGCCCTGCTGTTGAGGCCGCACCTACACTAAATCCGGATGTACCCACTGTTTTTTGCCAGGCTTTCAGTCAAAATTTAGATGAATATAATAGCAGTCCAATACCTTCCGGTGTAGATTTAATATGGAGTAGTAGTAGCGATTTTAGCAATACGGGTGCCCGATTGGCCGGTTCTGTGGTGAATAATGCAGCATCCTATTACGGATTCTTTTACAATGAGGGTGCAAATTGTAATAGTCCTCCATTGGAAGTTAATTTGGTGCAGAGTAAAATACCACAGATTATAGGAATTGATCCGGCTACCATTTGTGGGGCTGGAACAGCTAAATTAAGTGCTACAGTTAGTGAAGGCGGTAGTGTGTATTGGTATGATTCTGCCAATAGTTCCCAAGTTTTGGCCGAAGGAAGCAGCTTTACGACTCCCTATAACGATCAGAGCAAGGATTACTTTGTGGAAGCATCGGCCAATGGGTGTGCATCAGCGCGTGTTCCGGTTAGGGTCACGGTAATTGAAGAATCCAACGCTGGAACTACAGCCAATACCTCGGCCTGCAGTGTAGCTGGAAATGGCGTTTCAAGTGTGGATCTGGACAACACAAGGGATGGTGTATCTACTGGTGTTTGGAGTGTTGTTGGGACACCTCCTGGCGCAATAACAATAGGGTCTGGGAATGTGGTTGATTTTTTAGGTGCTTCCAACGGGGATTATGTTTTCAGATTTACCACTTCAACCACAAATAATATATGTCCGAAAGCTAGTGTTGACGTGGCTATTACGGTTAGTGAATGTACATTGGACACCGATAATGACGGCTTACTGGATGGCGAGGAAACAGTTCTGGGGACCGATATTAACAACCCGGATACGGATGGGGACGGGATACGTGATGGGGTTGAAGTTGGTTCGGATGTAAGTAATGCCCTTGATGAAGACGGGGATTCTGTAATAGATGCACTGGAGTCCAATATTCTGGATGCTGATAATGATGGCGTGGTCGACCAACAGGATCCTGCAAATGAAGATTCATGTATCCCAATTATGACCGTGGGCTGTGGAATTGATTTTGCGCTAGAGGTAGAAGTGGATAATTCTAATCCAATTGTTGGAGAGCAAATCAAATTTACAATTGTCCTTTACAATTTAACCGTATTGGAGGCTGTAGATATAAGAATAAATGAGTTAATAGATGCCTCCATGGGGTTTCAATATATTTCCCATAGGGTAGATAACGGACTGTATGACCCAGCTGCAGGCGTCTGGTTGCTATCGGAAGTTGCAGGGGAAGCAATACATGCCTTGGAAATCCAAGTTCGCGTTTTGCAGGAGGGGTCTTTTCAAAATACGGCTTCTTTAGTCTCTTCCCAACCTGAAGATGGCAATGTAACCAATAATGTTGCTTCGGTCACGGTCCATGTTGGGCCCAGATCGGTGGATGCCTGTGGATTTGTTTTCAATCAGATATCACCTAATGCGGATGGGATCAATGATCGGCTAATAGTAAATTGTATTCAGGAGTTTTCAAATATTTTTTTGGAAATATTTGACCGGTATGGCAATAAGGTATATTCCGTAAGGGGATATGATAATTCATGGGATGGAAGAGGAGAAAAAGGGGTTTTGCCCAAGGGTACCTATTTTTATATCATGGATTTGGGTGATGGAACGGAAGTCAAAAAAGGATGGATCCAGATTATGGGCTAGGGGAAACCGGTGTTGGGATTATGAGTCATTTTGGTTAGCATGATTAAGTCTATTTAGGGTCGGAAATAATTGTAATAAACAACTGTAATGATCGCCAAAATGCCTTGGGGAGCGTTTATTTTAAAACCGCTGACCTTTCTAAGTTTGCTTTTTATCTGATAAATTCATATTTGAGCAGTATTGTTAGGCTTGTGGGGTATTTTTTCTTAATATTGATTGCCCATTTTTGTAGGGGTATGGTGTATCTATGCCCTGGTTAAATCTTAGTATGAAAGAACCGGTTATGAAAATAAATTCCCTATATATAATACTTTCCAATTTTTTGGTTTCACGCTATTTGAGAAGTTTAGCTTTTTTATGCGCATTCTTATTTCTTGGGTTTAACGGGTATGGGCAAACGGTAACAATAGAGGATATAAGTTCCGCTGAAGGAGGTGGCCTTTTGTTCACTGTAACTTATAACACACCATTTGATATTGGTGCATTCACCGTTACCACCGGATATACAAATGTCACAGCAACGGGAGGGGCGCTTCCGCTGGCGTCCCCTGAGGATTACAACAATACGGCCCAAGTGCT